>DATACZ010000198.1:0-7752 GCA_036258795.1 Actinomycetota bacterium | reverse complement strand
GGGCCGGCCAGCCTTGCAGCTAGGCGCAGCCCGAGGAAACGGCTTTAAAAAGCGCCGCCACCCCCGCCCAAGCCGAAAAGAATGGCTAAGACAAGCGTTAGCAGCCCAAAGCCAACTCCCAACGCAACTATGTTCATATTTGGCCTACCCCCCTTTTAATGACTCAATTATGTCTATTTGGTTCGCGCCATGCGACTTCGGCTCCGGCTGGTGGTCCTTGACTAGGGGTCACATTACCCACTGTCGGGCAAGGCGATGCGCCCGTCTTCAAGCAACTCCCAAAAGGGATTGTGAGCGACCTCCCAAAGATGACCATCCGGATCCATGAAATACCCTGAGTAGCCGCCCCAGTCCGTCCCTTCACCGCCTCTTGGAATCGTTGCTCCAGCGTCCCCCGCCGACGCAATAACCTGATCCACCTCCTCGGCGGATCCCACGTTCATGGCCAGGGCAACGGCGTCACCTTCAGTCGATGTAGGAAGTGACAGCTTTGCATCCGCGGCCAAGTCCTCACGCCCCCACAGCGCCAGTACGACAGGACCTCCAAGGAGGAATGCGACGGTGCCTTCAACCGAGGCCGATGAGCGCCTCCACCCCAGCCGCTCGTAGAATTCGATAGCTCGTGAGAGGTCATCCACTCCGAGCGTTACCAGGCTGATATACGGCATCGACCCTCCTACCCTCGGGATCTGCCTCCCCGGCGAGTAACCGTCCGGGCTAGCCGAACGACTGTTCTCAGCCGGCGCTTGATCCAGTAGAAAACGGATTCCCACGCGGCGACGGAAAGCATTGCGACCTTCCCAAAGAATCCCCGAACGGGTCCTTTGGACTTCTCTTCCTTGGTCCTGTGCCACATTCCATCGCAGATGAAGCTCTCCACGGGAAGACCCAGGTCGAAGCAACGCGCGTTGAGGGCTGCTTCCACCTTGTAGCCCTCGATGTCGTCCCGGTCCAATGACATGAACAGCTCACGCTTGAGAGCTCGCTCTCCGGTGAGTATGGGAAGCTTGTTTAGGAAGATCGGGTTCTTGGAGGGCCCTCGGTCGAAGAGACCACAGGCCATGGCGGCCCGCTCCTGAAGCACGGGCTCGGCCAAAGCGTCAACGTGATCGGGTCGGAGACCGACAAGGTCTGCATCGAGAAATACGATTACCTCAGCATCGGTGGCCTCCACACCCGCAATCATTGCCTCGCCCTTGCCGCGCGTGGAGCAGCTAATGACGGTAGCCCCAGCCTCCTTGGCCAGCTCCGCGGTTTCATCGGAGGAGGCGTTGTCTACGACGATGACCTCATCGATCAAACGGGCGGCCTGCGCCTGCTTGACGACGTCGGCGATTGTCTCCGCCTCATTGAAGGCCGGAATGACGGCAGCAGCTCTCGTGGGATGCCTTCCGTGGGTTCTTAGAGGATTCGGAACTACTCGTGGCTCAACCGGTACCCATTAGTCTCCGCCAAAAAACTAGGGTTCCCCGAGGCCAGAAGGCGGTAGAACATCACCAATGAGGATCGGATGGCGTTCCTTTCTGCTCCGCCGCCTCCTGGCGCGTTTTCGGATCGGCGACGATGTCATCCGCCACCTGTCCACTTTTCAGCGACTGGGCGAAAGGCTGGAGACCAGGCCGCCGGGCGAGATGCTGCCCGTAGGACTACGGACGGTCCTGAGGGCGGTGCGAACCCGGGGCGCAGCACAGATTCGTCCGGATTGGGTCTGGCCCTACTGGCTCGAGCGTCAGCTCGATCCGAGCTCCGAAGCTTTCATTCCAAAAGGGCACCTGCCCTTCGTCACAAACATGACGCACCGCAACTGGACGGGAGTGGGGCCCCTCAACTCGGAGTGGGAGGCGATCGTAGATCCACGAGGCCTCGTTACCCCGTGGTTCGACGGCTGGTCACTGGACTGGTGGATCGAGGAGGGCGGTGGCTGGCGGCTGCCGTCCCGCGATCCCTCTCTAATTCAGCGCCTGGCCCAGTCGTGTCCGATCGTGGAAACCCTGCTGGAGTTGAACGACGGGCAAGTCCGGCACCGTGTCTACTGCCCGACCGACCAGGACATCGTGGTGGTTGAGATCCATAACTCATCCGGGACGGAGGTGAGTGTGGCCTTTGCCCTACGTCCATACAACCCCGAGGGCCTCGCGGTCGTTGAAAGGCTGGAGGTGCGCAAACACACCGTCTTTGTGGAGGGGAGGCCGGCTCTCTTCCTGCCGGGGCCCGCGGATCTTGCGGCAGTATCGACCTTCGCGGGAGGCGACTGCCTGAATCGTATAAAGGAGGGGATGGGCTCCATTCCACGCACCGTACGTGACGAAGCCGGGCTGATTCAGGCCGCATTCGTTTACAAGCTGGCACCGCAGGCCACGATCTCTGCGGTAGCCCCGCTTCCCCACGAGCGCCGGCATCCCTTCAGAACCCCGCTTCGAGCGAGGACCACGACCCGGCCGGAATTTCCGGCGTCAGACGAGGTGATAGCAAGCTGGGAACAGGAGCTGGGCCGAGGAATGCGGATACGGGTTCCGGACACGGACCTTCAGAGTGCGGTGGAGGCAAACCGGGCCCACCTTCTCGTGCTGCTCGATGGGGATGACATCACGCCCGGCCCCTTTACCTATCACCGTTTCTGGTTCCGGGATGCGGCATATCAGGTTGTGGCCTTGGACCGGTGGGGCTTTCATTCCGAGGCAGAACGCGTCCTGCTGGCTTTCCCAAAAAGGCAACGCCGCGACGGCTTCTTCTACAGCCAGTGGAGGGAGTGGGACGCCAACGGAGCAGCCATCTGGGCGATGGCGGAGCATCACCGGCTGACGAGGGATGAGCAGTTCATTGAAGCTGTGGCCGAGCCCGTTGAACGGGGGGCCAAATGGATTGCCAGAAAGTGCTCGGGCTCCCGCGAGGACCCCCGGGTGGAGGGACTGCTTCCTGCAGGGGTCTCCGCAGAACACCTTGGTCCCTACGACTATTACTACTGGGACGATTTTTGGGCCATTCGGGGGTTGCGTGATGCTGCCGAACTGCTCCAGGGCACAAATTCGGCCGCGTCCGATGAGGCCGCAGCCGCAGCAGTTGCCCTGGAGCTGTCGACAAAGCGATCCCTGGAGCGCGCCGCGAGAAGGCTGGCTCTAACCGTCATCCCTGCGGGGCCGACCAGAGGCATAGATTCCGCGATGATCGGCTCGCTCGTCGCCTGTTATCCGCTGCGCCTCATGCAGGCGGACGACCCGTGGATCAAAGGGACGGCGGACCTGATCAGAAGCCGGTTTTGCATCGGCGATGCCTTCTTCCAGTACATCGCGCATACGGGCTTTGGAACTTACCTGACCCTTCAGCTTGCGTTTGTTGAGCTCGAGGCGCGAGACCCCCGAGCATGGAGGAGGCTGAGGTGGCTGCTCAACCACGCCACGGGCACTTACACCTGGCCCGAGGCAATCCATCCCAATATCGCAGGGGGGTGCATGGGTGACGGACACCATGGATGGGCGGCTGCCGACTTCCTCACTTTTGTCAGGAACATGCTTGTCGACGACAAGGAGGACGGGATTGAGCTCATCCCGATGCTACCGGAGGAGTGGCGTGGTGAGGACCTCGAGGTACAAGATGCGCCGACTCGCCACGGTTTGATCAGCTTCAAGCTCACCTGGCCGCAAGGAAAACCGCGGTTGGAGTGGGTGACTGAGGCAAAGGTTCCAATCCGGGCCTCCACCTTCGCCCCCCAGTGGTATCAGGAGCAGCCTGAGGGAAGCGTGCTTTTCGACGCTTTCGACGCGGCAGTTTAAGCCGGCAAGCTCAACGCCAGTTGATGGCGACGATCTCGATGGGTTCGGAGATGCCTCTCAGCGTGACCGTGCGGGGCTCCGACAGCGAGTAGCCCGAGTCGGTTCCCACGGTCACCCGGCTCGCCAGGATCTCGCCGCCTCCGGCCAGGGCGGCGATCCGCGCGGCCTCGTGAACACCCTTACCCCGGAAGTTCCTGCCCACCTGAGCCGCCTCCGAGGCATGTAGTCCTATTCGGACCTGAGGCGCAAAGCCATGCTGCCTTCGGTGGTCGGCAAGGTTGCGCTGGATGGCCACCGCGCAGGCAATGGCCAACTCCGGGCTATCAAACCCGACAAAGAATCCGTCTCCGGTGGTGTCGACCTCCTCCCCCCGGTGCGCGGCAAAGGTGGCCCGAAGGGTCTCGTCGTGCCAGCGCAGCAGGTCCATCCAGGCCTCATCTCCAAGCACCTCCACCAGGTTCGTGGACTTGACGATGTCGGTGAACATGAATGTCTTCATCACCCGCCGGCTGACGCGGCTTCTACCCCGAAGCTGCCAGGGGAGCAGCTCTCCCACCTCCTCGATTTCGATGGCCTGGGTGGGACAGGCCAGAGCGACATCCCGAAGCAGGTCCTGCTCAACGCTCGTGGGGTCCACGACCTCGGCCTTCAATAGATCGCCTTTGAGCCAGTCGAAGGCGGTGGGAGCCATGCTTATGCAGTTCCCCGCCCCAATGCAGCGGTGGCGGTCCACCCGTACTCGAAGAATCTTTAGCCTCCCTTTCCCGATAGGAGCGGCAATGCTGCCCCAGGCTCGCTAAACCACATGGTCCCTAAATGCCACCGTAGTGGCCTCGGCACGCGATGAGACGCCAATCCGGCCGTACAACCGGGCAAGCCTGCGGACCACCTCCTCATCACTCACCCCGAGCACCTGAGCGATGTCCCGGTTGGTTCGGCCCTCGATCAGCAGCCAGAGAAGCTGGGTCTCTTCCTCAGACAACTGGGACCCCTCAACACCCTGGCCTGCCGCGACGGCGGGTTGCTTGGCTCCCTCGGGAGCTCCTTCCTGGAGCGGGATCTGGCCCAGCGGTCCGGCCAGGTTGGCCAGCTCCCGGCCAACCGGACCCCTAAACCATCGCACCCTGACATCCTCGTCAATGGTCCTCTGGGCGATGAGTGAAAGCGTCAGCCGGAGGTTCTCACGTATGGACTCCTTCTCGCCCTGCTCGCCGATGCCAAGAATCACCTTGGCAACTGGCAGCATGATGTCCAGGTTTGGATCCTCTCTTTCGGCGGCGTGGATGGTGGCAAGCGCTGAGCGGGACGCATCCAGCGCCAGCTGCTGCTCTCCCCGGGCAAGGCCTACCTCTGCCAGTGCGGCGTCGGCCTGAGCTCCCCAAAGAGGCCGGCCTGGAAGGAGGCTCATTAGCCTTTTTGTTTCCTCGGCCGACGTCTCGGCCAGCGCCAGCAGCTCATCATCTCGGTTCTCGGCCCCCAGCCGGGCCGACTCCAGTGCCAGCCGTGCCAGAGCCTCGCATCGGGCCGCCGGCCGCCCCTGGTCGGTGGTCAGCCGGACGGTTCGTTCCAGGTGCATTCGCATTCCGACTGCATCGCCAGCTCTCGCGCGGGCCATGCCCCTCCACAGCTCGATCTGTCTGGCTCGGAGCGGAGTGGGGACGGCCGCAGCGACCGAGGCGGCGGTATCGAGCCACCTTTCGGCATGCTCAACCTCTCCCAGCTCCAGGAAGACGAGGGCCACTCCTCCTGCAGTGGAGAATTCCAGCGACCGGTCCCCGATAATCCGAGCTTGTTGATAGGCTTCCTCGCCCCTCGACAAGGCGAGATCCGGGACGACCTTGTCCCGGGCAAAGACATGGGCGCCGTAGAGCATCTGGGCCTCAGCCATGCCCAGCTCACTCTCCCTGGTCAGCGACTTCATCCTGGCCGCCAGCCGCCGGATTTCCTCAATCCGCTTGGCCGAGCCCAGAAAGTGGATGTCTGTGCCGAAGTTCATATAGGCCAGAGCGATGATCGAAGACATGACACCGCGGCGGTCCCCGATCTGATCGAACAGCTCGATGGCGCGTTCGTAGTAGGCCTCGGCCTGACTGCGGCGCGGCGCGATGGGTAGCTCGGCCATAATGGAGTCCAGCGATTCACCCTCGGCAATTCGCTGCATCATCGGCAACTGCGCTCCCGCCCTCATTGCGTCGATTAACCAGGCTCGGATGCGACCCACCTCAACCACCCCTAGCTCCCTGGTGACCGCAGCCAGGGCAGGGATGTCGCCCAGCTCCTCCGCCAATTCCCGGGCCCGTTCGTATGCCTCCTCGGCAAGGTCAAGATCGACCTCGCTGGCAGCAGGGGCAAATGACTCTCCCAGAGGAATCCGAAAGATGGCCTGGCCTAGCTCGAGGCACGCGGCGAGCTCGGCCGGCTTGTCCCCCCGCTCCTGCGCCAGACTCCTCACCTCTCGGGCAAGCTGGACCGCCCGTTCCGCGTCGTCTGACAGACGAAAGGCGGCGGCGCGACGGACCATTATGTC
Source organism: Actinomycetota bacterium (assembly GCA_036258795.1). Lineage (GTDB taxonomy): Bacteria > Actinomycetota > CADDZG01 > JAHWKV01 > JAHWKV01 > DATACZ01. Next base: position 1,455 of record DATACZ010000198.1, on the reverse strand, counting down.
GAGCTCGAGATGTGGATCACCGAGGGCGACCGCCAGAGCGCCAAGCTCCGCCAGCCCTTCCAGGCGTTCAGCGGACCGGCGAAGCATCTCGAGTGCTTCATCCTTGGCGGAGAGGAGGGCTACGCGATCCAGCGGGCTGGAGGCAGCCGTCAGAGCACGCTCTACGATCCTGAGGACCTCCTCCGGTGCCCGGGCCGAAAGCGCGGCTCTGGCGGCGTCTATTGAGTAACGAGCCGCTCGATTCGTCTCTCCGGCCGCCAACGCGTGATGCGCTATGAGCGAAAGGCCGGCTCCATCAGGATCCTCGCCGGCAGTCAACATGTCGACTATCGCGGCATGAATGGCGCGCCTTCTGGCAGGGGTGAGCGCTGCGGCGGCGAAGTCCCTGACCTGATCGTGGCTGAATCTGTAATCGCCCGGTGAAGCCTCGGGAAGTTCCAATAAGAGCCCGGTGGTTACCGCAGGCGCCAAGTCCTCGGCCAGGACGGTCGGGTTGCAGCAGTCTTCGTCGTCGCCCAGGCGTCGTTTCACCGCGCCGAGATCCTCGAGGCTGAAGGTCCTGCCCAGGATGGCCGCCTCAGCCAATGCCGCTCGTGTGTTTTCAGGCAGTCGAGCCGCCCGGCGTTCGATCAGGGTTCGGACCGCGGATGGAACGAGCCGGTCGGCGTTTGGGGCGAGTGTCCAGACCCCATCGATCTGCTGGATCATCCCGGCGTCGCGATAGGTGCGGGCAAGCTCCTCTACGATGAAGGGGACTCCCTCGGCCTGCGCGTGCATGGTGGCGCCGCTTGCCGGCTTTACCTCGCCCCCAAGCACCTGCCCGAGGAGCTGGGTCGACTCCATCTGCGAGAACCTTGGGATCCTCAGCCTTCGAACCATGCCCATCCGCTCCATGTCGGCAAGCAGGGTGGCCGCCTCCGTTACCAGCGCCATCTCCTCCGGACGGACGGCAAGAGCAAGAAAGATTGGGACATCGGTGGCGGAGCGAACGAGGTAGCGAAGCAGGCGCAAGCTGTCTACATCGGCCCACTGAAGGTCATCGACCAGGATGGCCAATGGCTCCTGTATGGCAATACCCCGGATAGCAAGAGCCGCCAGATCCAAGACCCGAAGCAGCTTTTGGTCGGGGGCGAGCCGTTCGAGCCCGGGCGCGTCTCGACCGGATAGAGCTTCGATGACTCCGGTTATCTCTTCCGGAGCGCCGGTGACGCCCAGAGGCTGGCTGGCGAGGCTGGCGAAGATTGCACGTGCCACCAGGAACGGCCCACTGATCTCCTCGTCGGCGGCCACGGCTACGCACCTGAACCCACTGGCCGCCGCCAGTTCCGCGGTGGCCACCAACAGGCGGGTCTTGCCGATGCCCGGCTCTCCCTCAAAGGTCACCGCCGCAAGCTGCCCCGTCTTTGCCGAAGCAAGCTCTCTCTCGGCTGCAGCCAGCTCAGCTGGCCGCCCGAC
>DATACZ010000197.1:0-3086 GCA_036258795.1 Actinomycetota bacterium | reverse complement strand
ATAGAGCTCTCGCCCCTGGAGCCCATACCAGTCGTGCCCTTGCCGGAAGAGCCGCCCGTCTCACGTCCCAGGCGGCCCGTTCCGTCGGCCATCGTCCCGCCGTCCCCCAGCCCGGGGGTCAGCCCCAGCCCTTCGCCGTCTCCGGTGCCGTCACCCAGCCCCTCCCCCTAGCCAAACCTTGAGTACCGACCTTCTCAACGTCGACGACTACGCCCGCGCGGCCCGGCAGGTCCTTCCCAAGGAGGTCTTCGACTACTACGACGGAGGAGCCCTGGACGAGATCACCCTTCGGGAGAACGTCGCCGCATGGGGCCGCATCAGCCTCTACTACCGGGTGCTGGCGGGAGTGGGGCCTCGCGACCTTGGCACCACGGTGCTGGGGCAGGAGGTGTCCATGCCTGTGGCGGTAGCTCCCACGGCGTTTCACGGATTGGCCTGCTCGGAATGCGAATTGGCCACAGCCAGGGCGGCACGCAGAGCAGGGACCCTCTTCGTGCTGAGCTCGCTGTCCAACATCGCCATGGAGGAGGTGTTTTCCGAGGCGGCAAGCCCTAAGTGGTTTCAGCTTTACGTGTACAAAGACCGGCAGGTGACCCGGGGCCTGGTCGACAGAGCCGAGGCCGCCGGGGCGGAGGCCATCGTGCTCACCGTGGACGCCCCCGGGTGGGGTAACCGGGAGAGGGATGCCCGCAACAGCTTCCGCCTTCCACCGGGGCTGGCCGTGGCGAACGTTGCCCCGGTGGGCAAGGGAGAGTTTCCAATCGTCGAGGGCTCAGGCTTGGCCGCGTACGTAAGGAAGCACTTCGAGGAAGCGCTCAGCTTCGAACACCTGGACTGGCTGTGCCGGACCACCACGCTTCCGGTGGTGATCAAGGGAGTATGCCGGGGAGAAGACGCTCGCCGGTGCGCGGAGCATGGCGCCCGGGCGGTGGTGGTCTCGAACCACGGGGGCCGGCAGCTCGACACCGCCCCTCCCACCTGTGAGGTGCTGCCCCACGTTGTGGACGCAGTCGATGGAGCGTGCGAGGTCTATGTGGATGGGGGCATCCGGCGGGGAGCGGACGTGCTCAAGGCCCTCGCCATGGGGGCCCGGGCAGTCATGATCGGGCGGCCGGTACTGTGGGGGTTGACGGTGGCGGGCGAAGAAGGAGCGTTCCGGCTACTCGAGATCCTGCGGACGGAGCTCAATGAGGCCATGCTGCTATCCGGATGCACGCGCGTGGACGACATCGACGCGTCTTTGCTCCGTCCCTAGTCGGTCCTCAGCAAAATTTCAGTGGAACTCTCTAGCATGCCGATGCGCTGGGGGAGGTGGTCCGTGTCGCGGGAAGCCATGGAAGAGATTCTCAATCGGTCCCTTCTCGACGAAGATTTCCGCGCCGCCCTTCAGGACAATCCCGAGAGCGTTCTCGAATCCTTCGATCTAAGCGACGACGAACGCGCCGCTCTGGTTTCAGGCAAATTCGACGACGTGGCAGTGTTCATGCCCCTTCACTGCACGATCCGTTTCGCCATGATCACCGAGAACATCATCGCGATGAAGCCCCATCCAGAAGAATCGCGGCGGGCTGAGTTCGAACGCCGGGGAGCCGAGATTGTGCAGCAGGAGGGCGATCGAATTGCCGTCCTCAAAGAGTTCCTCGCCATGATTCGGTAACGGCCAAGGAGTAGCCGAAATGGGTTCGGAGCGCCGCAGGGAACCAGACATCTACATCGTCGGGCTGGGTATTAAAGGTATCGAGCACCTCACTCGCGAGACTCTGGCAGCCTGCCGCCGTTCGAATAGCGTCCTTGCGGTGGCCAATCACCCCGCGGTGCTTACCTACCTCGAAACCCTATGCCCCAAGGTCATCGACCTTCACCCATTGAGCTACGAGGAGGACGGGAACCGGCTCGACGCCTACGACACGATGAGCGCCATGGTCTTTCAGGCGGCTCTGGAGAATCCTCCAGTCACCTTTGCCACCTACGGGCATCCGCTGATCTACGTCTACCCCACCCGGCAGATCATCGATGCGGCGCCCTTCCTGGGACTAACGGTAAAGGTGCTGCCGGCGATCTCCTCGCTGGATACCATGTTGATCGACCTGGACGTGGATCCCGCCATGAACGGCCTTCAGATGTACGAGGCCACCGACCTGCTGGTCAAGCAGCGCCCACTCCAGTCCGACGTGCCCTGCCTAATCTGGCAAATCGGCGCCGTTGAATCCGTGCTCTACTCCAGTGCCCCCAGCAAACCGGAGCGCTTTTTCAAGATCCTGGACTATCTTCTGCAGTTTTATCCGCCGGAACACGAGGTAACTGCTGTCTACAGCACCAACCATCCGCTGCTGGAGCCGTCGCTAGTCCGGTTTCCGCTCGGCGAAATGGACCATCACAACGACGACCTTCATCAGGGATTGACTCTGTACCTTCCCCCTGTGGAGCTCCGCTCCGTTCGCAACAGGGAGCTGGCGGGAATGATCGAATCCCTGGACCACCTCAAGAGCCTTACGGAACGAGCGGCAGCGGAAGCAAACGACCGGACTTAAGCTCCTGGCCAGGACAGGCCGCCCAGCGGCTGTTTGCGGTTAGCCGGGGCTTAACTCAGGTGCGAGCGGTTCTGGTGACCAGGTTCATGAGAAGCCGCTCGGCCGAGTCGCTGATCTCATCGACTGCAGACTCAAACGCCTCCCGATTGGTCTTGGAGGGTTGCCTGTAACCGCTGATCTTCCTGACAAATTGCAGTGCCGCCGCCCGAACCTCCTCTTGGGATGGGGGACTGCCTGCACTGCGCAAGGTCTTTATGCTTCGGCACATGGTGCGAGCGTACCAGTTCCCTTCGCTTACGGTGGGAGAGGTCCTTGCTGGCGGCCCCCGCGCTCGCTAAGCTCGAAGCTGATGACCGGGTATGCCTTCTTCAAGTACGGATTCCTCTTGGTGATCACGATTGTGGTCCTCTGGTTCATCACCCGGTACATCCTGCCCCTCTTTACCTAAGCGCTCCCATCCCTCTGCTGGGCCTTCCTCCGGTGGCGGAGGATCCCCGTTACGTGAGGCCGTGGAGGGGAAAGGCGAGCTCCTTGACGCGGTGGATCGTCTGCTCA
>DATACZ010000196.1:0-5337 GCA_036258795.1 Actinomycetota bacterium | reverse complement strand
CTAGATCGAAGGTCGATCTAGTTGCGTGCCCCTCCTGCGGCCGGGCGGAGCTGGACGTCATCGACCTTACCCGCCAGGTGCAGGAGCGTCTGGAGACCATGAAGCTCCCCCCGATCCAGATCGCCGTAATGGGCTGTGAAGTAAACGGTCCGGGTGAGGCGAGGGAAGCTGACGTTGGCATCGCGGCCGGCCCCGGCCGCGGCTTGATCTTTTCCAGAGGGCGCCAGATCGGTTGGGTGCCCGCAAGCCGAATGGTCGATGCATTGATGGAGGAGGCCGTAAAGGTGGCTTCCGAGATGGCGGCCGCAGCTGCGCCCGGAGGGTCCGGTGACTAAGAAGATTCTCGTTGCCGCTCCACGAGGGTGGTGCGCCGGGGTGGAGCGGGCAGTCGACATCGTGGAGAGGGCGCTCAAGCTGCACGGGCCTCCTATCTACGTGCGCAAGCAGATCGTGCACAACCTACACGTGGTCAGAAGGCTCGAGGCCAAGGGCGTGATTTTCGTGGAAAGCGAGGAAGAGGTACCTCCCGGATCCGTTTGCGTGCTCTCGGCGCATGGCGTTGCCCCCAGCGTTTACGAGAACGCCCGGGCACGAGACCTCAGGCTCATCGACGCCACCTGCCCTCTGGTCACCAAGGTTCATGTCGAGGCCCGTAGGTTCGCCAAGAAGGGCAAGACGATCTTCCTGATCGGACATGAAGGGCATGAGGAGGTGGTGGGCACTTCAGGCCAGGCTCCCGACAGGATCGTGGTGGTTGAGCGTCCGGAGGATGTGGCCCGCGTCGAGATCGCCGACACGGAGAACGTCGCCTACATATCGCAGACCACGCTGGCGGTCGATGACACCCTCGACGTCGTGGCGGCTTTGAGGGAGCGGTTCCCGGCCATCGCCCGGCCCACCAAGGACGACATCTGCTACGCGAGTCAAAACCGGCAGTCCGCTGTGAAGGAGATGGCCCGGAGGTCCGATCTCGTGTTGGTGGTCGGATCACGGAATTCATCAAACTCGAACCGCCTGGTCGAGGTGGCGAGGGAGGAGGGGGTTGCCTCATTCCTCATCGAAGACGAGACGGGGATAGATCCCTCCTGGATCGAGAGTGCGGACGTCATCGGCATCTCTTCGGGGGCTTCGACTCCCGAAGTGCTTGTAGAACGTGTTGTTTCATACCTTGCCGGCCAGGGCATCGTGCAGGTCGAAGAGGTTCGAGTAGCCACAGAAGGTGTTCACTTTCCCCTACCCGCGGCCGTTACCTGACGAGTAAAGGAACCTTATGAACGTTTCGAGGCACCCCAGCCGAGATCGCGCTCATCTGGGGATGATGGGATTTCATCGGGACGTGCTCCCCATCAAGACCACCAAGGAGTTCGATGTCATCGATATAACTCCGGACGTCGAGAAGGCGATCATCACTTCGGGAATCGAGGAAGGTTATGCCATCGTCTACTCACCTCACACCACCTGCATGATCGTGGTGAACGAGAGGGAGACAGGATTGATAGCCGACATCCGCGCCACCCTGGAGCGCCTTGTTCCTCGGCTGGACACTTACCTGCACGACGACTTCACCGTCCGGACCGAGAACATGCACGAGGACGAGACGAAGAACGCCCACTCTCACCTGCGACAGCTGATCGGCGGAAGGACGTCTGAGTACATCGCAGTGGGGGAGGGGATGCTGCTGCTTGGCGCCTGGCAGCGTGTGATGTTCATCGAACTTGATCGCGCCCGCGACAGGGAAGTCTGGATTCAGGTTTGCGGCGTCTAGCCCCGTAAGAGCTAATAAAGAATGGAACCCCTTTACCGGGACGAGGTCGGAGCCGCCCTCGAGCCGATCGCCACCGATCTCGACCGCATCGAATCCATCATCTACGAGGTCTCCGCCGCGGCGACCTCATTTCTGACGGAGTCCACCACCTACCTGACCAGGGCGGGAGGCAAGAGGCTGCGGCCGGCTCTGGCGGTCCTGGGCGCCCAGGTCGGCAATGGGCCAAACCACAACGTCGACGTCACGGCGGCCGCGATCGAGATGGTACATCTAGCAACCCTGTACCACGACGATGTCATCGATGAGGCGGATATGCGCCGGGGTGTCGCCAGCGCCAACGAGAAGTGGGGCAATAAGGTCGCGATCCTTGCCGGAGATTACCTGTTTGCCCGCGCCTCCAAGATCTCTTCCGAGGTTGGAGGCGAGGTCCCCGGGATCCTAGCCGACGCCATCGCTCAGGTGGTCCAGGGACAGGTCAGCGAGCTGGGCAGCGCTTATGACGCGAGGCGGACCGAAGATCAGTACCTGATTACCATAGGTGGCAAAACCGCGTCGCTCATTGAGGCGGCGATAAGGCTCGGCGCCTCCCTCGCCGGATGCGAAGAGCAGGTTGTTGGCGCAATGAGGAGGTTTGGTTACTTCTTTGGGCACGCCTTCCAGGTGGCAGACGACCTCCTGGACCTGACGGCCAGCGAGGAGGAGCTAGGAAAGCCGCCCGGCACGGACCTTAGAGATGGTGTCTACACGCTTCCGGTCATCTATGCGGTGGAGTTGGAGCCCTCTTTATCGGAGCGCCTGGGCACTCCCGCCGTGGACGTCGATGCCGTTCGGGACGTTACCTTTAGTACCGGTGCCTTCAAGCGAGCCATGGAGCTTGCAATGGGGTACGTTGATGATGCGCTCGGCGCGCTGGAGGAGACGCCGCAATCTGAAGCGAGGGCCACGTTGGAGCAGCTCACCCGTCTGGTGGTAGACCGGGTGCCGGTGCGGTGATGGGGACGACCACTGCCGAGATCGTCCGTTCCAGGCTTGCAGGAGTTACTGTTCCAAAGCATCTGGCCGTAATACCCGACGGTAACCGGCGTTGGGCCCTTGCCAGAGGGAAGACCCTTACCCAGGGTCACCGCGAGGGATTCGAGGTGGCTAAGAAGCTGTCCCGCTTCTGCCGCCGGATCGGAATCCACACGACGACCGTGTGGGCTTTTTCCACTGAGAATTGGCGCCGGCCCCATGCGGAGGTGACAGGGCTGCTCGCCCTCTTCGAGGAGTGGATTCATGACCTGCTTCCCGAAGCGATCAAGGAAGAGGTCCGGATAATTCACGTGGGCCGGCTGGACGGGGTTCCCGAGGAGTCGGAGCGTGCTGCATCCGATGCAGGCTATCCGGACGGCCTTCCCTTGGCGCTGCGAGAGGCGCTACAGGACATCGTGCTCCGGACCCGCACCTTCAACCGCAACGTCGTCAACCTGGCCATCAACTACGGCGGAGCCGATGAGATCAAGCGCGCCCTGGGGAGGTTGGTGCGCCACGTGCAGACCACTGGAGCGGACCCCGACAGCCTGGAGCTGGAAAGCTTCCTGGACACTGCGGGGCAGCCCTACCCCAACCCCGACATCGTATGGAGAACCTCAGGGGAGATTCGCTCCTCTGGTTTTCTCCCGATTCAGTCGGCCTACTCGGAGCTGGTCTTCACGCCAAAACTTTTTCCCGATCTAACGGAGGAGGACGTAGTGGATACCCTTCTCCAGTATTCGGCCCGTATAAGGCGGTTCGGCGGGTAGCCTTCGCCCACAAGCGATGGCGGTCAAGATCATCTCCGACTTGCACGGCGCAACCTCTGCGCTGATCAAGGAAGTCGGTCCCACCGACACCCTGCTGCTGCTCGGAGACCTCATCAATGTAATCGACTACGGAACCAAGGACGGCATCCTGGTCGAGATGTTCGGACTGGATGCGGTCGAGGAGGTAATCGAGCTCAGGGCCGAGCGCCGCTTCGAGGAGGCTCGGCACGTGATGGCCAAACGCCGGGAGGGGCGGGAGAAGGAGGTGGCGGCCCGGTTCGAGGTGTTGTTTCGAAAGGCGTATCAGGAAGTCTTCGACGTGTTGCCGAGGCCCACCTACATGATCCTTGGAAACGTCGACCGCCCGGCTATTGCTGATGAGCTTCGTCCGGCAGGGGTTGAGATGGTGGATGGAAAGGTCATCGATCTCGGCGGCCGGCGAATTGGCTTCGTTGGGGGAGGCCTGCCTACTCCCTTAAACATCGCCGGGGAGATCCCTGAGGAGGAGTACAACCGAAAGCTCGAAGGGCTAGGTGAGGTCGATATCATCTGTTCTCACGTCCCCCCGGACATCCCGGAGCTCACCTTCGACGTGCTGGCCCAGCGCCACGAAAGGGGGTCTTCACGGCTCGTCGAGTACATCCGGGATGTGCAGCCGGAGAGGGCGTTCTTCGGCCACATTCACCAGCCGCTGTTCTCGTCTATGCACCTGGGACGGACCCACTTGCTGAACGCGGGTTACTTTCGCCGCACCGGGCGAGCTCTCACCCTGTGGTGACACCTTTCAGGAAGTCCCTAAGGGCCTCATTCACAAGACGGGGCTGTTGGACGGAGACAAAGTGGCCCGAGCCGGGAATGGACACGAAGCGTCCCTCGGGGATTGCCGCCGCCATCTCCCGGCCAGCCTCTAGGGTCAGCAGCCCATCCTCCTCGCCTTGAATGACCAGGGTGGGAACCCGGATTGAGGCGAGGAGCGCCGTGGAATCGGGGCGGTCTCTCATTGCTTCGAGGTCTGCAACAGCCGAATCGGGTGGGATTGAGCGGAACATGTCCGCCACATCTTTTTTCACCTGGTCGGAGGCGCTCGTGGAGAGAAGGTTTTGCAGCATGCGGTCGACGAGGGCCTCGGAGCCCTTCTCCCGTACCAGCGCGGCGTTGTCGTCCCGTCCCTTCTTGGCCTCGGGTCCGTCCTCCTCGGCCTTGGTGCTCATCAGAACAAGGGAACGCACCTTCTCCGGATGCATACGCAGGAGCGAAAACGCTATGTAGCCGCCCATGGACAGCCCCACGAGATCCACTTGATGTACGCCAAGAGCGTCAATGGTTTCGGCAATGTCGCCGGCATAGTCGTCGATAGTCCACCCTTCGGCCGCGTCGGCCGGACTCTTGCCTCTCCCGCGCAGGTCGACCGCCACGACCCGGCGGAGGGTGGCCAGGCTCTCCAGTTGTGGTCGCCAGATACGCCGGTCCACCGGGAAGCCGTGGATGAGCAGCAGTATGGATCCCTCACCCGCCTCCTCGTAACCCAGCTTCATGCCCGCATTGTCTCAAGGATCCACCGAATGCCGCTGCGCCCGGGGCCTGGCGGCTCCCAGAGGGGGCTCCGCTAGAATCACCATGTAAAGGGCACGACATGGTCTGCGGTCGGACGGAGGTCTTCGAGTGACGGGTTGTGCCGGAGTCTGAAGAGTCCGTCGTAGCTCACTACGTACGGGCCACGTTGGGCGTTGCCCTTGTTGCCGGGGCGCTGGCGGCGGCGTGGGTTGCTCGCCAGGTACTGATACTGGTTCT
>DATACZ010000195.1:0-3472 GCA_036258795.1 Actinomycetota bacterium | reverse complement strand
CGATCCAAGAGCTCTTGCGAGCAGCTGTCCAGGCCCAAGCTCAGACCCGGATAAGAATCTCCCTCGATGTTGAGGGATACCGGGAGAGGCGCCGCCAGGCAGTGAGAAGGCAGGCGGAAGCCATGGCGGAGAGGGCGGCGGAGGAGGGGGAGGCTGCCCTGGAGCCCATGAGCGCCTACGAGCGAAAGATCGTCCACGAGACCGTAGCTGCTATCGAAGGGGTGAGCAGCTTCAGCGAGGGGCAGGAGCCAAAAAGGCGGGTACTGATCCGCCGCGACGCCTAAGGGCTCACCTTTAGTATCGACGCCCAACTATCCCAACCGATCCTTACCCTGCCGCTATTGCGCGTTTCATGTGAAACATGCTGGCCCGTTTTCCATGAGGGCGGAAGGATCGTGCCCTAGAACGCTTCCTGGTGGCAGCATTGTTTCCCGTGAAACGTGCTGCTCGCAGAGGCAAGCACCGTCTCTTTCCAGACTATAAAGTTGAGGATGACAGTTTTGTCGCCAGGGTCCTTGCCATCCTGGCTGGGGACCGTATGATCGTTTGACGGACACCGAGAGTCCGGCGTGCGTAGGCCGGGACACCAAGTCCGAAGAAAGTGGGCAGGCAGCGTGAGAAGCCGTTCGATAAACCTTCCGAGACCAGGACGCAGCCGGTCAATTGGAGTGGTCAACCACAAAGGCGGCGTCGGAAAGACCACCACAGTTGTGAACCTAGGCGCCTGGCTCGCTCTTTTGGGAGGCAGAGTCCTGGTGATCGACCTGGACCCACAGGCCAACGCCACCACAGGAATGGGGGTCGACTCCAGGCGAGTATCTGGAAATGTTTACCAGATACTCAGTGGAGAGCTAGATCCTGAGGACTGCATCGAACCAACCTCAGTTCGCAACCTTTTCTGCATACCATCCACGATCGATCTGGCGGGAGCGGAGATCGAGCTCGTGACCGCATTTTCCCGCGAGCTGAAGCTGAGGAGGGCAGTGGAAGTCATGGAGGAGGAGTTCGACTACATCCTCATTGACTGCCCACCCTCACTGGGGCTCCTAACCGTCAACGCCCTGGCGGCGGCTCGAGAGGTAATCGTCCCCATACAGTGCGAGTACTACGCTCTTGAGGGTCTCGGGCAGCTTCTGAAGAACATCAATCTAGTGCAGACAAACTTGAATCCGACCCTCCGCTTGTCCGGGATTGTGCTGACCATGTACGACCGGCGCACCAAGCTGGCCGAGCAGGTGGCCCAGGAGGTCAAGGGGCACTTCCCCGGCAAGGTCTTTGAAGCCGTGATTCCCCGGAGCGTCAGGCTGTCTGAGGCGCCCTCATTCGGACAGCCCATCGCCCTGTACGATCCGAACTCCTCGGGGTCTGCGGCGTACCGATCACTTGCTCTGGAGGTAGCCGGATTCACCGAGGCCGAGCTGGAAGCTGCCGGAGGCAGGCGCAGCAGGGGAGAGGTCTCCTCGGGCTCCTCCCACCAGGGCATTACCGCCACCAGACACCTGGCCCGTCTCCTAGGCACCTACAAGGGAAAGACAAGCAATTGAGCTGCCTGACCTGGAGCCAGGCAACCTGCCGGTTTCGGCCGGCATCAACTGCCGTTGAAAGGACCTCAGAGGAGGCGGTGGCCACCCTTGCCGGCGGGGGAGGAGGATGCTGCCTTCCAGGGGTCGTGGGATGAGCGTCAGAGGCGGGCTGGGCAAGGGTCTGGGCGCTCTCATCCCTGCGGGAGCGACAACCCTCGAAGAAATTCCTCCATCGGCGATTAGCCCCAACCCGCGCCAGCCGAGAAAACAGATGGAGGAGGAATCCCTGAACACGCTCAGCGCCTCGATTCGCCAGCTGGGACTGCTGCAGCCGGTGGTGGTACGCCGCAAGCCACGTTCCGGCTACGAGCTGGTGATGGGAGAGCGGAGGTGGCGGGCCGCCCAAAAGGCCGGGCTTATGACCATTCCGGCACTAGTGATCGACACCGACGACCGAGGAGCTCTGGAAAGGGCCCTCGTGGAGAACATCCACCGGCAGGACCTCAACCCGATCGAGGAAGCCGCGGCCTACCGGCAGCTCCTGGACGAAGCCGGCCTGACCCATGAGCAGCTGGCGGAGAGAGTGGGACTTTCCCGTCCGGCAGTGACCAATGCCATGAGGCTGCTGGACCTGCCGGACTCGGTTCAGGCGATGGTGATGAGCGGCCGCCTGAGCGCCGGACATGCCCGCGCGCTCCTGGGCCTGGAGGGCAGTCCCATGCTTGTGCGGCTGGCTGAGAGGGTGGCAGCGGCCGGACTCTCCGTCCGTGAAACCGAGGAGCTGGTACGGCGGGAGCGTGGCCAGGACCCGGCTACTGTCGAGACCATGCGGACCCGGGTGGGGAAGCCGGCAGAGCAGGATCCGGGGTTGAAAGAGATTTCCGAGCTGCTATCGGAGGAGCTCGACACCCGGGTACACGTGTCGATGGGGCGGGGGAGAGGGCGGATCGTTATCGACTTCGGCTCGGCGGACGACCTGGTAAGGATCTGGCGCAAGATCGCAGGGCGTGGGGACCGCAGAGAGAAGGGACCGGCTCAGGCCTGATCGGACTCCACCGAGAAGTACTGCTCCAAGGCGTCCACCATGGCCTCTGCCAGGTAGTCGAGGGACTCGGCCAGGATCTGCACCTCCTGTGGGTTCGTGATGAAGCAGGGCTCCACGACCACGGCCGGCATCTGAGTCTCCCGAAGAAGAGGATAAGCCTTGCCGTGCGAGCTGCAGTTGGGACGGCCCGATTGGATGAGCGCCTGTTGAATCAGCCCCGCCAGGTGCTCGCCAGGCTCCGAGGCGATCGTCCCATGTTGAAAGTAGTAGGTGGCAGCTCCGGCCGCTACGGGCGAGCTGTGCGAGTTGAGGTGGATGGACAGCAAGAGGTCGGCGCCGAACCGATTGGCCAGCCGAGCTCTCTCCGACGGTGAGGGCCCATCATGGGGGCCTCGGGTCAGGGTGGTCTCAGCGCCTCGCGCATCGAGGAGCTTTGCCATTCGGGCGGCTAGGGTGAATGCATAATCGGCTTCGGTCCGGCCGCAGGGGTCCACGCCGCCGGGATCCTCCCCTCCGTGTCCGGGATCGAGCGCTATTCGCTTACCGCCGAGCCCGGGAGGCCCGGCTCTTCGCTTTTCCCGCTCCGTTACCCGGGGCCCCAGGCCTGGCTTGATTACCATCCTGAGGCGCTCGAGTGCCCTGATGGTCTCGTGCCCTACGATGCCGTCCTCTCCGATGGCAAGGTTGCGCTGAAACTCCCTCAGCGCGGCTGCCGTCCGGGGGCCGAAGATGCCGTCGTGTTTGCCGGCGGTGAACCCAAGGGCGTTAAGCCTGGCCTGGAGCTCTCGGACGTCATCTCCTCGCAGGGGAGGCTGGCTTAGCCGCAGTAGCCTGTCGCCCAGCGCCCAGGAGCTTTCCACTAGGGACCGCCAGGTTGCCTCCCCGGCAATGCCGTCCACGTCCA
>DATACZ010000194.1:0-5773 GCA_036258795.1 Actinomycetota bacterium | reverse complement strand
GTGAGCCATCGCGCTCGGCAACCTCGAGGCCGAGGATGTCGCGATAGAAGGCGAGCCCCCGATCAAGGTCCCGGATGCGCAGATCGACACGCGCGATGCCGCCGATCAAGTGGCTCTTGACCCAATCATTTACCTGTTTGGCTGCCATCCTCTTTTCCTCGATCCTCCCCCTAAAACCACGGCTGGGTCGGAACATTTCGGCGCCCTAAGTACGGCGCTCCGCCGGGGCGACCCCAAACCGCGCCGGGGCGGTGTCTGGAAACTCCATCACTGCCGCTGTGACGAGATTCTGGCCATTGACGTGCAGAGTACCGACCAATCCCGGCTCAAGCTCCACCTCGATGTCCACCATGGATCCCTCCCGGATGGCCGACGCCAAATCAATATCGATGGATTGGATACTCGCGCTCGGGGGGAGCTTCCAGACCGCCTCCGGACCGTTGATCATTAGGTGCTTGGACATACGGTTCCCCTTCCCTCTAACAGTAGAATTCCTCCGTACAAACGGTACGCGAAGCAACGAAGCACCCCAGGTTACCGACTCGCTCGATCTGGCATCCTCAGCCGGTCAATCGGACCTCGCCCGCCTGATCCATCTCCATCACGATGTCGTCCAGCCTGTCGGTTCGGAGAACCTTTGCTCCGGCCCCTTCAAAAGTCGACAGCGCCTTCCGGGTAGGGTGGCCGTAGTCGTTAGGACCGACCGAGACGGCCACCCACTCAGGGTCAACCGCCTCGACAAATGCGGGAAGCAAGCGGGCCGACCCATGGTGCGGCGCCTTCATGATCGTGCAGGAGATGCGGTCTTGGTGCATATCCAGCAGCTCCTGCTGACCCGCCTCCTCGAGATCCCCGGTAAACAACACACACTCGCTTCCCCACCGGATCCTCAGCACTAGCGACGAGTCGTTAAGTACTGAGCCTTCTGTGGTTGATGCGCCGCCCGAGTCGAACGACTCCGCAGCGATTCGCATGTCCGCGGTCGGGCCCAGAAAGTCAACCGTTATGCCGCCCAGCTGTATCGACTCCCGGTCCCCGGCCGGCTCGAGGTTTCCGGCCTCCTGTAGCGTTGCCAACAACGGCGCATGCACGCCAGGATGAACCGCCAAACGGACGTCGAATCGGCGGAGGACCTCGGCAAGCCCCATGACGTGATCGGCATGCAGGTGGGAGGCTGCTACCACGTCGAGTCGTTCGAAGCCCCGGCGCCTAAGCGCATGGGCGATCTGCAGAGGGTCCCGACCACCGTCGATCAGGATCCTGGCGCCGGAGGGACTCTCCACTAGGGCGGCATCTCCCTCTCCCACATCGAAGAATGTCACCCTCAAACCGTCCGGAGTTGAGGAACCTGCCACGGGGATAAGGCTGGCGACCAGGAAGAGAAGCGCGGCGGCGACCGCCGGCCATCGGGCCCACCTGGCTCGCCCGCTCAAAAGCATGGCTCCCGACGCGATGGCTAGGTACGCAACCAGAATCTCTGTGGAGTTGAAGTTGGGAACCAAGACCTGGGCGAACGTGCTCCTGCCAAAGAAGCGAGCTATGCCGAGCAGGATGGACACGAAGACTCCGGAGATCTCCATCAGCACCTGTGCCAGATCGACGGAGATCATGGCCGCCGCACCGGCAGCCAGGCCCACAACCGTAGCCGGCGCCACCAGTGGAAAGGCGGCCAGATTTGCGGGCACCGAGAGGATGCTCACCCGGCCAAAATGAAGGGCGATCAAGGGAAAGACCGCCAGCTGAGCGGCAATCCCTATTGCGGTCGCCTCGGCCACAGGTTTGGGCAGCCCGGCCAGACGGGGCAGAATCAGCGGACGCAGCCACAGGATCCCGGCGGTAGCAGCGAAGGACAGCTGGAACCCGATTGACCAGAGCATCATAGGGTCGACTGCTAGAAGGCCCACGAAAGCGAGGCCCAGCGCATGGGATGGGGTCGAGCTTCGCCCGAAGAAGAACGCGACCAGAGCCAGTGTGGCCATCACGCTGGCTCGCAGCACCGAAGGCTCCCAGCGAGTTATCACGGCAAAGATCACCACGCTGAGCAGGCTGAGGGCGATCTGCGTTTGCCTGGAGAACCTGAGCGCCCTCATCAGCAGCAGCAGCGCTCCCAAAACCATGGCCACATTGGCGCCTGAGACTGCGGTCAGGTGAGCCAAACCGGACACTCGGAAGTCCTCCTCGACGTGGTTAGAGATCCTTCGCTCGTCTCCAATCACCAATCCAAGGACGACCCCGGCCTCGTCCTCGGCGAGCGACGCTGACGCGGCCCGGTCCATGCGGGCTCTAAAGCGGTTGGACCACCGCAGGACCGGGTTGGCGGTCCGGGAAATGACCTTCAGCTCCGAGGCCTGAGTAACGGCTGCGCCAACGACCCCCTTTCGGGCAAGGGAGGCATCAAATGGCTCCCGGAGGTCCAGCCGGCGCATCTTCGCCTCGACCCTTACACGGTCCCCAAGCTCCAGCCGCGGTGCCCGGCCATAGGCAAGGACTGCAAGCTTCCCGTCGAGGGGATGGCCCTCATGCACCAGGGATCCGATGGTGAAGGCGGTTGAACGCCCAACCAACCGTGGGTCGGTGGTCAATCGTCCAGCCACGGTTACCGAACGGCCATCCAGGGATGGCAGGGGGGATTGAGCCAGCAGCTTGGCCCGGAGCCCCATATCTGCAAAGCCAACCGCGGCAACTCCGGTAACAAGCATCATGGCAGTTAGGGGTCGGAGCCTCGGCAGCATCTCGCCCGGTTGGGGATCGGGTAGCCGGCGATGGAGCCACCAAGCTGAGCCCAGCAGAGCCAGACCCGCGGGAGCGACGACAAGGACCGTTGATGCTCCGGGGCGCGCGATATCCCCGACCAGCACCCCCGACGCAAAGAACCCGCCGATCACGAAGATCTTGAGCGGGAACATCACACCGTGATCAGATCTTTCAGCGCCTCGTACTTCTTGGGCCCGACGCCCGACACATCGAGGAGCTGCCTGGTCGACTTGAACGACCCCTTGGTCTGCCGGTAGGCAATGATGCGCTCGGCCAGAACCGGGCCCACCGAGGGAAGCTCCTCGAGCTGGGCTTGGGTGGCGGAGTTGAGGTTGACCTTGGCGCCGGGCACCCCTTCCGCTCCGGCAAGGGCAACCTCGGCCGGTGGGGACTCACCGGGTTTGGTCACCACGATCTTCTGGCCATCCGCCAGCGGCGCAGCCAGATTCAGAGCGTTGACGTCTGCCGGCTCCATCGGGCCTCCCGCGGCAGCGATGGCGTCCTTGACCCGGCTCCCTTCGGGGACGTCGTAGACACCTGGCGAGGCGACCTGCCCTGCGACGTGAACAATCAGGGGCTTGACGGAAGCGGGACTGGGGCTGGCGGCGACCACTTTCTGCATGGGCGGCGCCGGAGGATCGGAACTTCTGACGAACACCAGGATGGAGGCCCCGACTATGGCGAGACCGAGGAGCACCACCATCCCCATCTCTGAGCTGGACGCCCGGGCGCTGTCCAACATCCGCCCAAAAACGCCTGTTTCTCGCACCGCCCCTCCCCCTTCGGCCGAGTGGCTCATCGCCTTACCGGCGACCAACTCAGGGAAGTGCGGCGCTCTAGGATCCTACGCTCTGTAACCATATTTCTACGCTCGGTAACCGGCCGATTGCAATAGGCGGACTGATGAATCGCGCCCACTTTTGACTCGCGGGCTCATGCTAGCGGCCGCCGGTGACAACAATCGGACCGTCAACGGTCCGAACGGACCGAAGCTAGAAGGTTGCGGTCAGGAGGGCTCTTGGCAGGACTGGCATAGCCCAACCAGAGCAAAGTGCCGGCGGGCGAGCTCGTAACCGAACTCCTTTTCCAGCATCCTGAGGAAGGGCAGCATCTTGGAAGAGGGCACCTCCTGCACCCGGGCACAACGCTCGCAGACGAGGTGCTGATGGTCGTGCTCCGCCAGGTGGAACACCGCCGGCCCGTGGGCCAGATGCACGTGGTCGATGACCTGAAGATCCTGGAGGACCTCCAGGGTGCGGTAGATGGTGGAGACGTTAACCGTAGGAAACCGCTGCTGAACCTCGGTGGCCAGCTCCTCCGCGCTTATGTGCCCGCCGGAGGCGAACAGGGCCTCCAGGATGGCCTGGCGAGCAGCGGTACGCCGCATCCCACGCTTGGCGAGCTGATCGAGGACCTCGGCCACCCGGGCATCGGTTCCTGCGGAATCTAAGGGGCGAGCTTGATTTTGTTCTACGGCCATTATCCGGGGCCTATTTTATCTGGCGGCGCTATTGAACTGGCCTAAGGTGTGGCCGGCTGCGTGCCGGCGGTGACCACAGGTGAGGGCGGGCTGGGGACGGGAGCCGCAGGTCCCACGGGGCTGCCCGCCGGCGACGGGCCGGCGGTGGGTGGCGTGGGGGCCGGCTCCAATGTTCGCCTATCGATCTGAAAATCGTTGCCCAGCCCCTTGAAGCTGACGTAGTCAAGGAACACCGCCCGGCCTTGTCGGAAGTACACGATCTGGGCCTCATAGGGCAGATCAGCCTCAGCGATGAAGGAACCAAGACCGGTTGCCCCGGCCGAGCCGACCTGCAGCTGGAGGGTCCTCCTGCTCTCCCGGCCGACTCGGCGGTGCTGGTGACCTGCCAGGACCAAGGGCACTCTGCCGATCGATGCCCTGGCGAGGAGCGGATGGTGCACCGCCAGCACGTCTGGAGCATGCACCTGAACTGCCTGCGCCACCCGAGGACCTTCCTCCAAAACCGCCAGGTTGTGCCGGTCTGCCGAGACCTCGCCCCGGGCTGTGAACTCCGGGTCGGCCCACCCAGCGATGCGGACTCCGCCCACCTCCTGGACCCGGTCGTGGAGCACGGTGACCATGGGAATCTGGGAAACCGCCATTCGAATGGCCTCGGAGTCATGGTTGCCTGGCACAAACAAATAAGGAATGTCGATCTCGGCAATGAGCTGGCCGATGCGGGCTTCGATCGGCTCCCCGAATGAGGTCAGATCTCCGGTATCCAATATCGCATCGACACGGAATCGATCTGCAAGGCGCCTGGCGAACTCAACTCCCAGAGGGTTCGAGTGGACGTCGCTTATGTGCAGGATGGCAACGGTTCCAGCGTGCGGATCGTCGACTGGCTGGCCCAGCAGGGTCAGTACGTCGGAGAGCCGGGTGGCAGCATCCTCCACCCGCGAACGGACGTCTCTCAACGAGACCGCCTGGCCCTGGATGGCCTGGATCACCTGAGGGGCCCGCTCGAGGGCCCCCGTGAAGCTGGGCTCACGAAAAGCCTCCGGTCTGAAGCTGTTCCAGGTTGCTCCGAGCAGCCCGGCGGCTGCCAAGACACCTCCCAGCAAACCGGCCACTATCGAGAACCACCGGCGTCCGGGGAGCAGGGCGAGCACGATCCCACCGAGAATCAAGCTGGCCACCAGCATCCGGACCGCCAGTCCGGATGCCGCACCTTTTAGCGCAACCGTGAGGTCCTCGACGAGCGTGGCCTGATCAGGCGATCCTGCCAGAATGTCGCCGAGAGCCTGCGGGTCGAGCTCGGTAACTGTGACGGTGAGCGAGAGCGGCGCCTTATGGGTGGGCGCGGAAACCGTCCCCAAAGGCGGGATGCGAAGGGTGCTGAGGGCGTCGCCCACTTCGGCGGACGTGGCTATGGCGACCGGCCCCAGCCTGTACTCCGAGGCCGGCACCAGCTGCATTCCCGCCAGTGCCGCCCCTGCTCCCAGAAGAATGTAGGTGACCAAACTGAGCGCAAGGATCAAACGCCTCTCCACGGTCACC
>DATACZ010000193.1:0-18510 GCA_036258795.1 Actinomycetota bacterium | reverse complement strand
CTGCTAGCCGGATACATGAAAAAGCTCGGTCCGATGACGCTTGCACGCTTCCCTCGCCGGATCATCAACATCCATCCGGCGCTCCTTCCAAAGTTCGGCGGCCAGGGGATGTACGGGAGGTTTGTTCACGAGGCGGTGCTGGCTGCAAAGGAGCGGGTCACGGGCGTGACCGTCCATATAGTCGACGAACACTATGATCACGGGCCGGTGGTTGATCAAAGCGCCGTGGAGGTTCTGGAGAGTGATACCGTCGAATCCCTCGGTGCCCGGGTGCTGGCCAGAGAGCACGAGTTCCTGGTGGAGACGCTGAACAAGATCGCCACGGGAGCCATCGACCTGGATCGCATCACTGGCTTAACGGCTCCCACCACCGGAGCTATCGGGATCGGCGAGGACGTCCTCGGGCCACTGGCCGGTGAATCCCGTCCAGAGGTACGGGGATAGACTCTGAATGACCGTGGATGCCTCCCGCCAGACGCTTGTCGAGTTGCTGGAGTTGCAAAGCATCGACTTCAAGATTGATCGGCTCAACAACCGGCTTAGCAGCCTTCCAGAGCAAGCCGAGTTGGACCAGCTTCAGGAGCGATACCGGGCGCTCGAGAAAGAGGTAGGGGACAAGCAGGCGCTGCTCGACGAGGTTTCCAATCGCCAGCGAAAGCTCGATGCGGAGATAGACGGCGCGAACCAAAAGATCAAGCTTGAGGAGGCTCGGCTGTACGCCGGCGACGTCACCAATCCTCGGGAGCTTGCCTCGCTGGTTGCCGAGGTCGATTCGCTCAAGCGCCGCAGGAGCCGCATTGAAGATTCAGATCTCGAGGTAATGGAGGAAAAAGAGAACTACGAGAAGGAGCTGAAGGCTGTCTCGGATGAGCTGGAGGCGCTCAAAGCTGCCATCGAGGACGCTACGGAGAGAAGAAACAAGGCTTCCGGTGACCTCAACGTGCAGTTGGATACCCAAGGGGCGGCGCGGACAGCTCTCAGTGCAAAGTTCGACCGCGGGCTGCTCGCCTTATACGACGACCTGAGGGCGTCGAAGGGCGGAGTGGGAGCCGCGGCCCTCTCCGATGACACTTGTCTTGGATGTCATATCAAGCTTCCTGCTCAGGAGGTTGCCCGGGTTCGAAGCACTCCTGGCATGGCCTTCTGCGATGAGTGCGGCCGCATCCTCGTAGTAACTGATTGAGTTGACGGGCACCACTGAAAGCCCCTACCGCCTGTACACCGACGGAGGCGCCAGGGGCAATCCAGGTCCTGCCGGAATCGGGGCGGTCCTGGAGTCTCCGGATGGATCAGTCCTCGATGAGGTCGCCACGGGGATCGGCTGGGCCACAAACAATGTTGCGGAGTACGAGGGACTGATCGAAGGCCTGAAGCTGGCCCGCCGATGGCGTGCCAGGCTTCTCGACGTTTTCATGGACTCCACTCTGGTCGTGGAGCAGATGAGGGGAAGGTTCAGGGTAAAGCATCCGGGCCTGAAGCCTCTTCACGCCGCTGCCACGGAGCTGGCAAAGGAGTTCGAGCGGATCAGGTTCAAGGCGGTGCCCAGGCACCTGAACGCCCATGCGGACCGGCTTGTGAACGACGCAATCGACGCCTGGCTGGAATCCAATCCCGATCCTCCTGGACCTGCAAGCGCCGGGCAGGTGAATTTGTTCTGATGATCCTTTGGCATCTGGGCGTGACCGCGGCGGTGATCTTCCTAACCCTTGGGCGTCGGGGGATCGACTATCGAATGGTCATGTTCGGAGCACTCCTCCCCGACCTCATCGACAAGCCGATAGGAAGGGTTTTCTTCGCCGATCAGTTTGAGAACGGGAGAATATTTGCGCACACGCTCCTGTTCTCAACCGTGCTTCTCTTGGGCATCCAGCTATTCCTGCGTGGGCGAACGGCCCGCAGGTGGTTCATCGTGCCTATCGCGGCGGTCATTCATCAGGTCCTGGACGGGATGTGGAATGAGCCGGTGACCTTTTTCTGGCCGCTGTTCACGACCCGGTTTCCCAGGGACCCTGTGGGCGATTATTGGTTGAGGGTGCTCATGAGGCCTCTCGAAGAGCCGATCGTGCTCCTGCAGGAGGTGATCGGCCTGGCCCTGCTCCTCTACATCGCCTCGGCCTATCGCTTATGGGAGCGGGACCGCCGGACACAGTTCATCCGAACCGGCTACTTGACCGAACGGCCAGTAAGGACGCGGCCGAAAGAGACAGATGCAAGCTAGAGGCGAACCCGGATTTCGCTGCCCGGCACACTAAAATGGGAGTGCAGCCGGCCGGGCGGTCGCGGCTCGCAGATTTGCGGGCCGAGGAAGGTCCGGGCTCCACAGGGCAGGGTGCTGGGTAACTCCCAGGCCGGGCGACCGGCGGAAAGTGCAACAGAGAGCAGACCGCCGGATCTTGCTAGATGGCTGGATCCGGTAAGGGTGAAACGGTGCGGTAAGAGCGCACCAGCGCCGGGGGTGACCTCGGCGGCTAGGTAAACCCCACCCGGAGCAAGACCAAAAGGGGATATGGAGCGGCCCGCTTCAAATGCCTCGGGTAGGTCGCTAGAGGCCGGCGGTAACGCCGGTCCAAGATGGATGACCGCCCCTCCTCATAAGGGAGGACAGAACCCGGCCTATAGGCCGGCTGCTTGAGAACAAAGGCGGCTCACGGCCGCCTTTGTTCTTATCCGAGGGTCGGATGGCCATCGTTCGAAGTTGCCCTGGTTGGCCGGCTGTTATCGATTCTCATACGTCATACGCATCCATCAGGGCTCTTCCAGAGCGGTCTGGAGCTCTCGAACGTGGTCCTGCGTCTGCTGCAACACCGGCCTGAGCGCCTCGGCAACGTCGGGGAGCCCAAGATCAACGGCGTCGGCCACCCGCTGCCTGTAGCGTTCCAGCTGGTCCGACTCGAGCTTTAGATCCAGCTGAAGCGCGGCCTTCGAGTCCGGCTCGTTAGGGACCTTGGGAACGTCCACGGTAGGCGTTCCGCCAAGGAAGTCGATCTGCTCCGCCAATGTCATGGCGTGCTCCAGCTCCTGGGAGAGGTGAGTCTTGAGCTCGTCGACGATGCTCTGGTATTCGGGGCCCGTTATTGTCGCCGTGTGCTGAACGTACTGCACGATCGACTGGTATTCGGTGGCCAGATCTTGGTTCAGGGCCTCGATGAATTGCTCTTTGTTCATAAGGACTCCTTCCAGTAGCTGTGTCTCGAACTTAACTCAAAGCTGTACCCCTAATGTGGCCTTTATCGCGATGGCGGCGGTGAGCAGCTCGCGCGTGAAGGTGAGAGCTAAACGCGCATGTAGAATCTGTAGCGAGAAGTGTCAAGGGACGCAATCGATCGCTTCCTTTTTCTCCGGCCGGTGTGCTCGCCAACTTAAAGATCCCGGGGTCGACAGCTTGGAGATTGGTGGCCGGCTCTCGCCGTGAGCGTGACAACCGTGAATGTGGTACTTGGATGGGTACCAATGCGCATAAGTGGCTGAGGTCATGCGCCGGTGGTAGGGATGAGATGAAAGGGGACCCAATGCCCAAGGCGAAACGAAAGGGAGGGTTGGTCCGCAGCCTGCTGGCCGTGGTGTTGAGTGCCATCGCAGCCAAGCTTGCCCTCAAGGCAGTGGAGCAGATCTGGACCAGGGGACTGCACAAGAGCGTTCCCGATATCGACGAGGAGTCGTCCCTTGGAAACAAGATGGCGTGGATGGGGGTGACCGCAGCGGTTGTTGGCATGGCTCGCGAGATCGTTCGCGAGCTGACGGCTCCCCACACCGCTGAGGACGCGGCCGAATAACGTTCGGATATGGCGCAGGTAATCTCGGTAGGCATGCTCGGGTGCGGGATCGTCGGGTCCGCCGTCGCCCGTACCATGGAGTCCCACGCGGCCGAGATTGCGGATAGGGTCGGCGCCCGTCTCGAGATCCGCAAGGTGGCGGTCAGAAACGTTGGCAAGGAGCGAGACGTCCCGCTCGACAAGTCGCTGTTCACCAACGATGCGACCGAGGTGATTCGAGACCCCCAGATTCAGATTCTCGTGGAGGTAATGGGTGGGATCGAGCCGGCAAGGACCCTCATCCTCGACGCCATGAGATCGGGCAAGCACGTGGTTAGTGCAAACAAGGAGCTGATCGGCACGCTCGGTCGAGAGCTGTTCGACGAGGCGGAGGCCTCCAATGTGGACTTCTTTTTCGAGGCTTCCGTGGCCGGTGGCATTCCCATAATCAGGCCGCTGAAGGAGTCCCTTTCGGGCGAGAAGGTGGATCGGGTGATGGGAATACTCAATGGCACCACCAACTACATCCTCACCCGTATGTCGGAGGAGGGGATGGAGTTCGACCAGGCACTGGCTGAGGCAGAGCGGCTTGGGTACTCGGAGCTCGACCCCACCGCCGACATCGAAGGCTTCGACGCCGCAGCAAAGCTGTCGATTCTTGCCTCGATCGCATTCAATGCCCGGGTGGTAGCCGGGGACGTATACCGGGAGGGCATAACGCATGTGTCAGCTCGTGACATCGCTTTTGCCCGAAACCTTGGTTACGCGGTGAAGCTGTTGGCCATCGCTGAGGCCTTGAATGGGGAGATTGCTCTCCGAGTCCATCCCGCCATGATTCCGGAGACGCACCCACTCGCCAGCGTCCGTGAGAATCTGAACGCCATCTTCATCGAAGGCCAGCAGGTCGGCGAGCTTATGTTTTACGGACGAGGTGCCGGAGGTCCTCCGACCTCCATCTCCGTGGTGGGCGACGTCGTCGGCGTGGCCCGGCATATGGTGAGCGGCGGACGTGGCGTCGGTCCCGTCTACACCCAGCCTGCCCGTATACGGCCCATGGATCAGACCTATAGCCAGTACTACGTTCTCCTTGAGGTGGCCGATAAACCCGGCGTGCTGGCCCAGGTGGCGAGCAAGTTCTCCGACAACGACGTGAGCATCAAGAGTGTCTGGCAGGAGGGGTACGGCGACGAAGCCAGCCTGGTAATGGTCACTCACACGGCACTGGAGCAAAACGTGCAATCCCTGCTCTCGGCCCTGCGCACGCTGGAGGATGTGAAGGCTGTTACTTCTTCGATGCGGGTCCAGTCGGCTGAGGATTAGTCCGTGGCCGGCTGGCGGGGCGTCATAGAGCAGTATCGGAAGTACCTGCCGGTCTCGCATCAAACGCCGGTAGTGACTTTGGGGGAGGGGAACACTCCCTTGCTCCACTCGAAAGCCCTGTCTCAGCGAACCGGGCTGGAGGTCTATCTAAAGTACGAGGGCACCAACCCCACCGGATCCTTCAAGGACCGTGGGATGACCTTGGCCATCTCAAAGGCGGTCGAGTTTGAAGCCAAGGCCGTGGTATGTGCCTCTACCGGCAACACCTCAGCCTCTGCGGCAGCTTACGCTGCCAGAGCCGGCATTCTTTGCGTGGTCCTTATCCCTTCGGGCCATGTGGCTGCAGGAAAGCTCGCGCAGGCTCTGGTGCATGGAGCCAAGGTGGTTGAAATCAAGGGAAACTTCGATCAAGCCTTCGAGGTGACCCGTAAATTGGAGGGCCCGTACCCGGTCATCGTGGTCAATTCAACCAACCCATTCCGTCTAGAGGGTCAAAAGACCGGCGCCTTCGAGATTTGCGACGAGTTGGGAAGGGCTCCCGACTACCACCTGATACCGGTCGGCAATGCCGGGAACATAACCTCCTACTGGAGGGGGTATCGGGAGTACGTTGCGGAGGGCAAAATCGACTCGCTGCCGAGGATGTTCGGATTCCAGGCCCAGGGTTCCGCCCCCATAGTCCTGGGGCACCCCGTTGACCAGCCGAAGACGATCGCCACGGCCATTCGCATCGGAAACCCGGCTTCCTGGGAGGGAGCGACGACCGCGGCTGCAGATTCGGGTGGTGAGATCCAGGCTGTCACCGACAAGGCCATCCTCGAGGCATACCGGTTGCTCGCCGGCGAGGGTGTCTTCTGTGAGCTGGCCTCGGCCGCTTCTGTGGCGGGCCTTCTCCGGTTGAGCGCTGCGGACGCTCTGGAGCCCGGCAGGACCGCAGTCTGCATTCTCACAGGCCACGGGTTGAAGGATCCTGCCTGGGCGATCGCGGGTGCACCCAAGCCCGAGCTAACCGAGCCGGAGGTGGATGCGGTTGCGAGCGCCTTGCATCTGTAGACCTTTGCACCCGAAGGCACTGCTGGAGTCGTGAATAGGCGAGCAACGTGCCGGGTGGCGGTGGGCTGATTGGATGTCCAAGTTAGTGTCCCAGCCACGTCTGCCAACTTGGGGCCGGGCTTCGATTGCCTTGGGGTGGCTCTCGGAATCTATCTGAGGATCCGGTTCACCTCCGCACCCCGGTCCGAGATCGCCGGGGTTGGCAGGCACCACCCGCTGGATAGAAACCTCACCTACCGCTCATTCGTGTCCGCATACGAACGAGCCGGAAAGCGGGCCCCCGCCGTCAGGCTGGAGACACTCGAGGACTATCCCTCGGCCCGGGGCCTAGGCGCTAGTGCCTCGGCGATAGTGGCCGGTTTGACTGCCGCCAGATGGATCGGACAACTGGATTTGAGCGACGAAGCCCTGGCAGAAATTGCGACGGACATCGAAGGTCATCCTGACAATGTGCTTCCTGCGCTGGTGGGTGGTCTGGTCCTGAGCCTTCCCACGGGTTGGCTTCGCCTGGAACCAACCACCGCGATCAGCCCCCTCCTGCTCGTGGCCAGGGAGAAGTTCAAGACTGGAAAGGCGCGTAGGGTCCTGCCACCTGAGGTATCGAGGGAAGACGCCGTGGCCGCAGCATCGGCGGCCTCTGCCCTCGTCGCCGTGCTGGCAGGCCGGGCAGGGGCTGAGTGGCTAATGCCCGGCACCGAGGATAGGTTGCATGAGCCGTATCGTTTGCCGCTGATGCCTGAGACGATGAAGCTTCGCCAGGAGCTTCGGCAGGCCGGCGTTGCCACCGCCCTGTCGGGGGCCGGCCCTTCCTTGATAAGCCTCGTTGAAAGCCAAGGCAAGGATCGAGCGGCGGCGGTGATCACCACGCTTTTGCCTCAAGGATGGACGCTGCTGTCGCCCGGGTGGGATATGGAAGGCGCAAAGGTCAGGAATAGTTCGATGCCAGATTGATCCGCCTGCATCTTTGCGCGGACACACAATTGATTGCTTGCTGGCGGAGTTGTGCTTACAATGTTGAAACATCCATCGACTGCCAGCGTTTGGCTGCCGTGGTGCGCTGCATCCGTAGATCTCTGAGCTGGCCCAGAGTCATCCGGACAGTATTTCGGCCAATCCTCTTCGCAATCTCAAGGCTTGAGGGCTTGGTTTGCCGCAACTGATCCCGACCCGCAGGAAGTGTGCCCAGACAAAGTCTCGCTCTCACCAAAGACCCCGATGCGAGAGGCATCCAAGAACAACTCACGTGGGCCGTGAGACATGGCCGTAGAACCAGATTCGGCCTTGAATGTCCCGCTCCCTTCCGGAGGAACCTGAAAAAGAAAGCTTTCTAGAGCGATCTCAACCGAGACCAGTGGTACGGCTTGGGATTGATGAAATCGGTGCGGCGCTGAATTAGGCGCCCGCAGAGGAGAAACAGTAATGGACGAAAAGCAACGGGAAGATTTGGCCGGCAAGAAGGTGGCCGAACTCCAAACCATGGCCGTCGAGTTGGGGGTAGCCCAGAGAGGGCTAAAGAAGGCTCAATTGATCGACGCCATCATCGGGTCATCCGCGAAGCCCAATGGCGCGGCGCCCGCAGAGGTTAGCGCCCCGGCTGTGGCCCCCGCAGTAACTGCAACCGCGACCACAACCGAGGTGCCGGCGGGCAACGGCTCGGTGGAGACCCGGGCTCCCGACCCGGTCATCGAGGGCCATCCCCGGCGAAGGGAGTCACAAAGATTTCAGTTTGAAAGCAGGTCCGAGACCGAGCCCCGGCGGGAGACGTTTCGGGATCGCGACCGCGGCCGGCGGCGAAGGGGCCGGGATAGGGGCCGCGACCGGCTCGAACGGTCCGACCGAGGGCCCCGTGAGCCGGAGGTTATCAACGAGGCCGACCTGGAGATCGCCTCGGGCATCCTCGACACGCTGCCCGAGGGTTACGGGTTCCTCCGAATGAACGGTTACCTGCCTACGCAAGAGGACGTTTACGTCTCCCTATCCCAGGTAAGGCGATTCGGCTTGCGCCGGGGCGACCAAATCGTCGGAGCGGCCCGTAAGCCGAAGGAGAGCGAAAAGTACCGAGCCTTGGTGCGAATCGACTCTATTAACGACAAGCCACCCGCTGAGATCGTGGGACGTCCGTGGTTCGAAAAGCTGACTCCTCTATATCCGCAAGAGCGCATCCGTCTGGAGCTCAACGAGGCCCCGAACGAGATCGCCCAGCGAATAATCGATCTCGTGGCGCCCATCGGCAAGGGTCAGCGAGGAATGATCGTTTCGCCGCCCAAGGCTGGAAAGACCACGGTGATGAAGCAGATCGCCAACTCCGTCAGAGCCAACGCCCCGGAATGTCATCTCATCGTTCTGCTTGTCGATGAGCGCCCGGAAGAGGTCACCGACATGCAGCGCTCCGTTGATGGGGAGATCATCTACTCCACCTTCGACCGACCCTCCGATGACCACATCCAGGTGACCGAACTAACCCTCGATCGTGCAAAGCGGATGGTGGAGCTGGGCCGGGATGTCGTGATCCTTCTAGACGGCATCACCCGCCTTTCACGCGCCTACAACCTAGCCACCCCGGCCTCAGGCCGGATCCTCTCCGGAGGAGTTGACTCAACCGCCCTCTACCCCCCGAAGCGCTTTTTCGGCGCCGCGCGCAACATCGAGGAGGGAGGAAGCCTGACGATTATTGCCACGGCCCTGGTGGACACCGGCTCCCGTATGGATGAGGTCATCTTCGAGGAGTTCAAGGGAACGGGCAACTGGGAGCTGAGACTCGATCGCCGCGCATCGGAGAAGAGGCTCTTCCCTGCAATCGATATCGAGGCCTCCGGCACCCGGAAGGAGGAGCTACTTCTGACCAAGGAAGAGCTGAACCTGGTATGGAAGCTGCGCCGGGTTCTGCATGCTCTCGATGGAGGCGCCGGGCTCGAGCTTCTGATAGACAAGATGCGCCAGACCAAGGGCAACCTGCAGTTCCTCATGGAGGTAAGCAAGCAGAGCGCCGGAGATTAGTGCCGGAAGGCTCAGGCAACACCATTCCTCCATTCCAGAAAAGGGCAGCCTGCGTTGAGGCCGCAAATCGCTTTCTTCCTGTTTGGGGCTCTGGTAGTCGTGGCCATCGCAGTCACCTTCGCCACCATGGCTCGGGCCTCCAAGGGCTACGATCGAGCCAGGCGAAGAAGGGCCGAGGCGGGGCCCGGGGTGCCTTGCTCCACCTGTAGGTCGTCGATGCAGCTCGTCGGCGTGGTCGAGTTCAAGGTGAACGACACGCCCGACGCTACCGACCTTCAAGCCGCAGCTTCGCTGGGCTCGTCCCGAGGGGCCCTTCCTCTCGAGGTCCACAGGTGTCCGACATGCCGAAGGCTTGACCTTTATCTCCCTCCTGCGGCTGGTTGACCAGGCTTCGTCGTAAGCCCCCGCCGCCAGGGCGCTCGGCAGCACGACGGAACGTACGTTTTAAAG
Organism: Actinomycetota bacterium; assembly: GCA_036258795.1. Taxonomy (GTDB): domain Bacteria; phylum Actinomycetota; class CADDZG01; order JAHWKV01; family JAHWKV01; genus DATACZ01. The sequence continues at coordinate 8,938 of DATACZ010000193.1, read as the reverse complement.
CCGTTAGGTCACCAGCACCTCCGGGTCGATGATCCACCCTCGGTTACGCACGTTGCGGATGAAGTCCCGGCCGATCTGCTTGCGTAGGGTGCAGAGCATCACGTCAACCGAGCGCCCTCTTTGCAGGCCGACCGCCTTGGAGAGCTCCTCACGGGAGGTTACCCTTCCCTCGTTCGCCACGAGGATGGCCAGCATCTCCAGTTGCGATGGGGAGAGATCCAGTGACTTTTCGTAAAGTGTCGCCCGATACCTCTCCAGGTCCACCTCCAGGGCTCCCAAACTAAAGGACTGGGCGAGAGTCCGTCTGGAGGGTCCTTCCATGGCTGCAAACGCTAGGGGAGCAACGTTACCGGTGGGTCGCGGCCATGTTTCCGGTCGGTTAAAACCTAGGGTGCGTTCAGGTATCCGCGCTCCTCGAGCTTGTTCAAGATCAGCTGCGCGGACTCCTCAGGACTCTGGTTGATCGTCGGTATATCCAGCTCGGGATCCAGAGGAGGCTCGTAGGGATCGTCTACGCCGGTGAAACCGATTATTTGACCTTCCCTGGCCTTTTGATACAGCCCCTTAACGTCCCGCTCCTCGCATACGTCGATCGGCGTGGAGACGTACACCTCGATGAAGTCCCCCACCAGCTGGCGCACCTTGTCGCGGGGCTCCCGATACGGTGAGATGGCGGCACAGATGACCTTGACGCCATTTCGGGCCAAAAGGTGCGCTACGAAGCCGATACGGCTGATGTTCAGATCTCGATCCTCCTTGGAGAATCCCAGGCCCTTGGACAGGTTCTCGCGCACCACATCGCCATCCAGGATCTCGACTTTCTGGCCCCGCTGAATCAGCTCATCTTTCAGGACCTGGGCTATGGTCGTCTTGCCGGCGCCCGATAGGCCCGTGAACCAGATCACGCAGCCGCGCTCGCTCAAGTGCCGTCTTTCTCGCGTAGAGCCTCACGCAGAACCGCTGCCACCTCCGCTCTTGAGAATTCGGTAGGTATGTCCTCACCGGTTGAAAGGCGGCGCCTAACTTCGGTGCCGGACAGTGCCACCCGTTCCTCGGGTGAGTGGGGACAGGTCTTGGCGGTGGCCATCTGCGCGCAGATGCGACACCAGAACGCATGGTCGAAGAAGATTGGCGTTATGCCGATCTGCTCGGGGGTGAACTCCCCGAAGATCTCGTGCGCCTCGAACGAACCGTAGTAGTTACCGACACCGGCGTGGTCCCGTCCGACGATGAAGTGCGTGCAGCCGTAGTTCTTGCGACAAATTGCGTGGAACACAGCCTCGCGCGGCCCCGCGTAGCGCATGGCCGCCGGGAATACCGAGAGCAGCACCCGGGAGGCCGGGTAGTAGTCGGACAGCAAGGCCTTATAGGCGGCCATGCGAGCAGAGGCCGGAATGTCATCACCCTTCGTCTGGCCGACCAGAGGGTGCAGGAGCAGCCCGTCCACAATCTCGAGGGCGCACTTGGTCAGGTACTCGTGGGCCCGGTGAATCGGGTTTCGGGTTTGGAAGCCAGCCATTGTCCGCCACCCCCGTTCGGCGCACTCAAGGCGAACCTCCGCCGGGGTGAGGCGATACTCCTCGAACGGCCGCCCCGAAGGAAACTGCAGTACAGTGACGCGCCCGCCCAGCAGGGAGCTTCCCTGGGCATGCAGCTGGCCTACGCCGGGGTGGGCTTGATCATGGGTTCGGTAGATGTGCCAGGCCTCATCATCTTTGTCGTAGTGGTAGACCTCCTCCAGGTGAAGGATCGCCAGTGGCCCGGAGTCTCCTGCCACAAGCGCCACGTTCTCGGCGCCCTTTAGGCTGCGTACTTGATCGTCGTCGACCGGTAGGGTCACCGGCAGGCTCCACACCAGCCCTGAATCGAGGCGCATGTCCTTCAGCACGGACTGGTAGTCGGCTTGCATCATGAAGCCCTCGAGAGGGCTGAAGGCCCCCACGGCGAGGCATTCGAGATCAGCTAGAGTCTTTTCGCTGACCTGAATCGAGACCAGCTGATCCGCCTCGCTCAGCCACCGCCCCCGCTCCTCCTCCGGTGCCAGGCGGGGTGTCAAAGAGCCGCCGTGCGGCTCTGGGCCCGGCACCTGCCTGGGTTCGGGGGCGGCATCGGGACGAGTTTCCATGGCGACTCCTAACCGGAATTGTCGAGGACACCAGAGCGGCGCGCCCAAATCAACGCGCGAATCAAGCTAAAACAATACCTTCGGACCGCCTGGGCGTCGAAAAGCAGCAGCCAGCGCAATTTACGGACCGTGCTCCCCCTGGCCTGTAGGATCGATGGCATGCAGTCGAGCCAGCCGCCGCCTTATCGAGGTCAGGGGCAGCGCCGTCCCGACCTTTTCACGGAAAAAGGCCGGGAAGAGATTGTCGACCTGATGATGCCTAGGACGGTGGTTTCCCTCGCCATCTGGATTCTCATGTTTGCCCTGGGTGCCGGCTTGTCCGGACTTATCTTCTTCGCGATCTACCAGGGGCAGCTCAATGGTGTAGAGGAGCGATTGATCAAGTCACAGGAGGAGCTGAGCAGAAAGGTAGACCAAAAGCTTCAACAGTCGGGGAGTGCCGCCGAGGGGTCCTCCGAGTTCAAGAGCTCGAGCGTGCGGCCGAGCGCGGAGGACGAGTCGCGGGCAATTCTCCAGGAGCTCCTCGGCATTGTAGGTCCCTCGCTCGCCGTTATCGAAGGCGTCGACGCCGCCGGAGCACCCACTGTGGGCTCCGGGTTTGTGATCAATAACACCGGGGATGAGGCCTGGGTCCTCACCAATCACCACCTGGTGGAAGGTGCTATTGGGGAGTCCAAGACGGTCCGGGTGCGCCTTTCCGGGACACAGCTTCAATCGGAGGTCTATTCGGCCGACCCATCTCGAGATCTAGCCCTGATCATCTATAAGGGCGGCGGTGCAAGAGCGCTTCGTTTTGCAAGTGAGCCGCCAAAGCCGGGCGAGCCGGTGTGGGCGGCGGGCACTGCGAAGGGCACCTCTGGGAGCGCTATCTCGGGAGTGCTAAAGGAGGTAACCGCCGTTTCAATGGTCACGGACGTAGTAGCTCCAGCTCACTATTCCGGGGGTCCCCTGTTAAACCGAGATGGAAGGGTTCTGGGCGTGCTGTCCATCAAGCCGCCGGTGTCCGGGACAGACCCCTCGGCAAATGTGGCTGTGCCGATAGAACTTGCCTGCGTAGAGGTCGTTCGCTGTCCTCAAAAGAGCGCGAGCCCCTCGCCTAGCCCATCTCCGCGCAGCACAGTAAGGCCTTCGCCGACCGGCAGGGTACAGACTCCTTCGCCCCCGCCCCAGCCAGACGGCGGCGCCGAGGCGCCGCCAGGGTAATTTCGGTTCTTCGTTCCGCTCTATGGAGGCGACGGCTCCGGCTCCCTCCCCGGTGAGGGCGTTGGCGACGGAGGTGGCGTCTGCTTTCCGCCCAGGAGCTGCTGCAGAAGGCCGGTGCCACCAGGCGCCGGTGGTTGCGGATTGGCGTTAGGACTGGGGTAGGGAGGGTCGGCGTCGAAAGTGGGAGGCGGAGAATAAAGAGGCTCGTCCAGGGGCTTCGTTTCAAAGGTGCTCAGAGGGAAGGGGGCCAAGCCTGGGCCCGGGCGGTGGGGCAGCTCGAGTTTCTGGAGGGGCAAGGGCTCGGCGAACTCGCTAGGGGGCACCGAGTCCAGAGCAGCCTTCATGTAATTCGACCAGATGATGGCGGGGAAACTTCCCCCGGTTACTCTGCCCACGCCCCTGATGTTCGTGAGAGGACGGTTTCTCTCTTTGAAGCCAACCCACACGGCAGTGGATACCTCTGGGGTGTATCCGACGAACCAAGCATTCTGGAAGTCCTGCGCTGTTCCGGTCTTGCCGGCTACGGGACGCCCAATGTTTGCTCGGGTTCCTGTGCCGCTGGTGATGACCTTTTGCATGATTGCGTTGGCGTTATCGGCAATCTCCACCTCCAGCGCTCGTCTGCCCCGGGCAGGTCCTTCTTCCAGCACCTCACCGTCCGAATTCACAACCTTGGTGACAACCTTGGGCTCTCGGTAGACTCCCCGAGCTGAGAGGGTTCCAAAGGCCGACGCCATCTCGAGGGGCGTTACTTCCTCCGATCCCAGGGCGAGCGCAGGGACGGCATCGATACGAGTGCCGCACGTAATTTCCTTAGTCGGCCTGCAGCCCGAGATCCTGGGTAGCCAGCGCGGCCCGGGAACTCCCATTCGCTTAGCTGTGGCAACGACCTCCTTGGGACCCACCCTCATGACCACCTGAGCAAATACCGTGTTGACCGAGTTGATCGTGGCTTGCTCCAGGGTGATCCGGCCAAAGCCTGCCCGGTCGAAGTTGTTCACCTGACACTTTGGCCGCCATCCCGTGATGCAAATCGTGGACGGTCCGCTGAACGTGTTGCCCGGCAGCATTCCGGACTCTAAAGCGCTGACCAATACGAAAGGCTTGAATGACGATCCTGGCTGACGGCGTCCCTGGATTGCGATGTTGTACTTCTCTTCCTCGAAGTTCCGTCCTCCCACCATGGCTTTTACGTATCCGGTTCCCGATTCAAGGGACACGAGGGAGGCGTATGGATCGGTGGGAGCGGGGAGCGCCTGCTTGACGGCCTTCTCGGCTAGATCCTGGAGCCGGGGGTCGAGGGAGGTGTGGATCTCCAGGCCACCGTTGTAGACCGTCGTAGCACCATACTTGTGAAACAGGTAGCGTTTGACCGCGTCGACGAACCAGGGATATTTGAAGACCTCCTCCGAAGGTTTGGCCTCCTTGAACGCCGGCCTCTCCGCCCTGGCTTGTTGAGCCTCTCCACCGGATAGGAAACCTTGTTGCTCCATCCGGCTGATTACGTCGAGTCGGCGGTCCTCGGCCCTGGACGGCTGGGTGTTGGGAGAGAACCTGACCGGCGCAGGAATGAGCCCCACCAGCTGAGCGGCTTCCGAGACCGTAAGGTCCTTGGCTCCTTTGTCGAAGTAGACCTTGGCGGCAGCCTCGATCCCATAAGCTCCCCGGCCAAAGTAGACCGTGTTCAGATAGCGCTCGAGGATCTTTTGCTTTGAGTTGGTCCGTTCCAGCTGGGAAGCGATCTGCGCTTCCTTGATCTTCCTCATCCAGGTGCGCTCTTTGCCCACGTACGCGTTCTTCACGTACTGCTGGGTAATGGTTGACCCACCCTGAACTGCAGCTCCGGCGATGAAGTCCGCCCTGAGTGCCCGGAGAACAGCCCTGGCATCGACCCCGGAGTGCTGGTAGAAGCGGGCGTCCTCCGCCGCCACGGCTGCATCTTTCACATGCTGCGGCATTTGCCGGATCGAGATGGGTACCCGGTAGTGGGCCCCCCGCAGGGTGGCAATCAGTGAGCCGTCGGCGGCGTAGATGTGGCTCGAGCTAGCTTCCGACACCAGCTGCGGCTCGGGGATACTCACCGGTGGAGAGAGCTTTATGAAGTACATGTAGAAGCCCGCGGCCACCAAACCGGCGAGCAAAACTGGGATTCCGATAAGGACGATGCCGGATGCAATCGCGATGTCGAGGGGCTCGCGACGGATCTCGGGCAGCCGTGGGGAGAGCGCCATCGATACTAGGATATTCGCGAAGCTTCTGGGATGACGCTGTGATCGCTACTTTTTTCACGAGCCACCCACCGCGTGGGCGCCGGTAGGCGGCTAAGAATGGATGCCCTAGGGGAGGAAGTGCAGGTGGCATCTCCAGCGGAGGCGATCCGGACGCTTCTGGCCTCAGGCGAGACGGTCGTCATGCCCGGCGTCTACGATGCCCTGACCACGCGTCTGGCGACGAGATGCGGTTTTGAAGTCTTGTTCGTCTCGGGATACTCCGTCTCGGCCTCCAGGCTGGGAGCCCCTGACTACGGTTACCTGACTCAGACGGAGATAGCTGAGACGGCTCGGTCCATCTGCAACAACACCGAGGCACCGGTGATAGTGGATGCCGACACGGGCTATGGCAATCCTCTGAACACAATCAGAACCGCCGAAATGCTTTATGGGGCGGGTGCGGCAGGGATCTTTCTCGAGGATCAGGTGTGGCCCAAGAAATGCGGGCACTTTGCCGGGAAAAGGGTGGTTGAAAGAGGGGAGTGGCTGGCCAAGCTTCGAGCGGTGATCGATCTTCGAGCCAAAGGCGTGGATCTCTTTCTCGTAGCCCGAACCGACGCTCTGGGTGCAGAGGGCATCGATGAGGCCATCACCAGGGCTTGCATGGCGAGAGACTTGGGTGCCGACGCGATATTTGTGGAGGCTCCGCGAAGCATCCAGGATCTGGAGAAGGTGGCGTCACAGGTGGGAGGAGCCGTCCGTGTCGCCAACATGATCGAGGGTGGCTTAACGCCGTTGCTTTCCAAGAGTCAGCTTCACCAGCTCGGCTTCGACCTGGTCGTGACGCCGTTGACCGCGCTCTTTGCGGCAACCAAAGCGGTGAACAGGGCCCTCGAGGTGCTGCGGGAGAAGAGCACCCTGCGAGATGATCTGGACTTGGTGGTCTCATTCAAGGAATTCGAGCCGGTGGTTGATCTAGACCGGCACAAGAGCTTGGAAGACCGGTACCGGGACTAACATCGGCGGAGGGTCCACTGAAGGCCCATCGCAGTAGCGTCGATATACCGGGTCGGGGAAGGCAAGAAAGGCAGAGATTGGCACAAGCGGCGGCAACCCTGGGTGAAGCGGCGATCAGAAAGAAGGGCATGGCCGCCGACGCAGTGCTGATTTTCTCTGGGGTGGTGCTCGTGTCCCTCGCCGCGCAAATCCGAGTACCGCTTCCCTTCACCCCCGTGCCCATCACCGGGCAGACCTTCGGGGTGCTGCTGGTGGGGGCATCCCTGGGAGCGTGGCGGGGGCTGTCGTCATCGTTTCTTTATCTGTTGGTAGGAGCCGCGGGAGTGCCGGTATACGCAGGCGGGCAGCGTGGCTGGGAGGTGGTTCAGGGCCCTACCGGTGGATATCTGGTTGGTTTCGTGGTGGCGGCCGCGGTGGTCGGGATTCTGGCCCAGCGCGGGTGGGACAAGAAGCTCTCATCGTCGATCCTAGCGATGCTGGCAGGCAGCCTAATCATCTACCTGTTCGGGCTGCTTTGGCTTTCGAGGGTCCTGGACGCGGACATGGCCAGAACGCTGGAGCTCGGCCTTTACCCCTTCCTCCTTGGAGACGCGCTCAAGGCCTTGCTGGCTTCGGCGGCACTGCCCGCCGCATGGAAGCTGGTGAGCCGCCTTCGTTCCTGAGGCCGGCGTTACGAAGCATCCGTCAAAGGTGCCGGAGTGTCGTCAAGCCCAAAGGGGGTAGCATGTCTAGGGAAGTCACGGCCTAGAGGGGAGTGTCTGCCATGGAAGAAGAGAAGATGCCGGAGGACGCTGAGAATGCCCGAATGGCTCTAAGAGCCCTGTGGGACATGTCCGGCCAGACAGAAACCGCCGATCAGCTGGGTGAAGAGCAGCGGGGCGGCTACACGGGCGGAACGAGGAAAGAGATTGGCGAGAACTTCAAGGCCCTCGAGGGTGGCGGCAGCGGCGAGCTGGGGTTTGAAGCTTATTCCGAAGGCACGAACGAGCCCACCTTCAACCGGGAAGAGGCCGTCAACAAGATGCGCTCAGCGTTCAAGGGACAGCTTTCGCTTGACGGGAAGCTGGCGGAGGGAAGCCGGTCTCTCGGCGAAGCCGCTGCCGAGAAATCCGAAGGCAAGCAAGGCTGAAGACCACATAACATCGCGACAAGCAGTAAATTAATACGCGTCTAGAAGGACAAGTCTAAGGAGGAAGTAATGCCGTTCAAGCGTCCTCGTCTCACCAAGCGGGAAGAGGCGGCCGCGCCTGGGTCCGCTCCAGCTCCTGCTGCACCCCAACCGGCCAAGCCCAAAGGCATATCGACCCGCGAGCTGCAGAAGGTGTTGGGAGCCTCCTACAGTGCTCCGACCGGCGGCGGTGGCGGTTTTACGCCTACGGCGGGCGGCGGTCGTCCGGGCGGCATAAGCACCAAGGAGTTGGGAAAGGTCCTCACCGGGGGAGGTGCAGCTGAGCATGGTTCGGTGGAGTCGACCCGGGTGACCTCCTACCCAATGGACCAGGACATGTCCGCCCTTCCGGTCAAGGCTGGAACTAGGAGCGGCCCGCGGGTCACGTCCTACCGGATTCCTCTCAGGAAGGCTGCCCATAACAACGTTTACGACACAATCACCTAGACGTAAGCCGGGCACTTCTTCTTCAAGCCGGGGGACGTAACCAGGCCCGAGTTTATTCACCTGTTTCATGGGCTCCGGCGCACAATCAAAAATCACACAGCCGGTCCCTAGGGGCGGCAGCCTTCTGAAGCGCGGTCACCCTAGCCCGGCACTCCTGGCGCGCGGGATCACCGCGTATGAGTCGTCCTTCGACGAGAAAAACGGCGGATTTAAAGAAATCCCAAAGCTACCGAGGCCGACGGTTCTCGAGCTCATGCTACGAGGTGCCGTTCGCGATATCTCACGAGCGGGGATGGTTGTGGACCTCACCTTGAGGCAAATGGCTCGCGGAGGCATCTACGACCAGCTGGGAGGAGGATTCCATGGCGCCTCCCTGGACGATCAATGGATGGTTCCCAGCTTCGAGAAAACGCTCTCTGACAACGCCCTGCTGGCCCGCGTATACACCCATGCATGGCAACTGCGACAGGAACCCTTTTACCGGAGGATCGCCTCCGAGACTCTCGAGTACCTGCTACGGGACCTATCCGATCCGGGAGGGGGCTTTTATCGCGGCGAGGGAGCAGACCGCGAAGATGAAGGTGGCTTTTACCTGTGGGCTTACGACGAGGTTCTGTCGATAGCCCCCGAGGCGACCGAGTATTACGGGGTAACTCCTGACGGCAACTTCAAGGGCAAAAACGTTTTATCGGCAAAAGGGGATGAGCCTCCGGGGCTATCGACAGAACCTCGTCGTAAGCCCACAGGTAAAAGCCACCTTTATCTTCG
>DATACZ010000192.1:0-22134 GCA_036258795.1 Actinomycetota bacterium | reverse complement strand
AATTCCTCGAAAGATAAGGCCCGGCTACGGGAAGCGGGCCGGTGATGACATAGGTCAGGCAGACTTCCCAAGCATGCGGGTGACCTTGGTGCCGCAAACGGGACAGGTTCCTTGAGCAGCCATCCGGCCGTTGGGCAAGTTGCGCTCCTCGCCCTCAAACTCTCGCTTTTCCCTGCACTTAACGCAATAGCCCTCGTACTTGGCCATCTCTAGCTCCTTTCTTCACCGCTTGATGTCGCGGCCAATTAATCACCGGCTTTAGTGGCCACGCTAGCACAGGGATCGCCGCCTGGACGGGATATGCCTCTCGCCGGCACTTCTGATCTCACTCAGTCTTGCAGAGTTCTTTATAGCTCCAGCCGTGCGAAGTGCGGTCGATGGGGTGTGATGTACTCGGGCCACAACTAGCGAAAAGGAGGCTTTATGAACAGACAAATCGTGTCCACAAGTGAAGCGCCCAAGGCGATCGGACCCTACTCGCAGGCGGTAGTTTCGGGGAACCTGCTCTTCAGCTCTGGTCAGATAGGCCTCGATCCTGAAAGCGGTGAGCTCGCCCCGGATCTGGAAGGTCAGGTAACCCGGGCACTAGAAAACCTCTCAGGAGTGCTTCGGGCCGCAGGAGCCGGATCCGCGGACGTTGTGAAGACCACGGTATACCTGGCCTCTATGGACGACTTCAGCCGGATGAACGAAATCTATGCCCGATACTTCGGCGAATCACTTCCCGCAAGGAGCACGGTGGCCGTGAAGACCCTTCCAAAGAATGCTCTTTTTGAAATCGACGCCATAGCGACGGTCGGTTAAATCACCCCAGAGATCAAGCCGACCCGATTCGCTTGTGATTACTTACCCCCTGGAGGCCGCCTCCGGCGAGCAATCAGGGTTCCAAAGCCTATGAGAACGAGCACCAAGCCCATGGCGGCCCAAAAGATGTTTCCGTCCATGAACGAGCCGGTGTTTGCCATCCCAAGCCCCTGGACGATCCAGATGGCTCCGATGATCATGGCGCCGACGGCGAAGGAGCTTGGGAACAATGTCAGGCGGGCGTAAGCAGCAAGGTGACTAGACGCAGTTCTCGATAAGAGCCCGTTGGTACAGCTCGGCCACGGTGTCCCAGTCGAACTCCTTGAGCACCATCTCGCGGGCCGCCCGCCCAAACCGGCTGGCAGTCTCGGGGGCGTCGATCAACTTGATGATTGCCCCGGCCGTCTCTTCCAAATTGTTTCCATCCACGATGTAGCCGGTCTCGCCTTCCCGGACGGCATCACGTACCCCTCCCACGTCTCCTCCTACCAGCGGAAGACCCGCCGCGGCAGCTTCCACAAAGACTAGTGGAAGCCCCTCCGTCTCAGTGCCCCAGAACCTCGCGTGAGTGGGGAGCGCGAAGATGTTCCCAGCCGAGTAGTACCTGGGGATCTCGTCCCAAGGCTGAGGCCCGGCGAACGTGACCGAGCTCTCGACCCCCCTCGACGAGCTCATGCTCTTCAGCCTGTCGAGGTCCGGCCCCCCTCCGACAATGAGCAGGTGAGCACCGGGGTGGCGGCGATGAATCAATGGCAGACACTTGATCAGGGTCCTCAATCCCTTGCGAGCTACCAAACGGCTGACCGAAAGGATCACCGGACCCGAGGCCGAGACTGCCGGCGGGGCCGCCTTTCGGCCGAAGCGGTGGGGGTCCACGCCGCAGGTTACTCGCCTTAGACGGACGTCGTTACCCAAGAACCGCTTAACCAGCGCCTCCGCAAACGAAGACTCCGGTAGCATCACCGACCCGCCCCTGCAGACGAGCCTCAAAAGGCTTCGAACCGTGGGAAGCCTGGAAGCCAGCAGGAACTCTCCGCCATGTACGCTGACCGCGTAAGGGACGCTGAGACGACGGCCCAAGATCCCGAGCGGGAGAGCTGATGGAAAGTGAACGGCTTCGATGCCCCTGTCCCGTACCAAAATACGTAGCCGGCGGAGGAGATGGGGAGAAGGAAGCAGGGTCTTCACCGGCTCCCGCAACACCTCGAAGCTCTGGCGTGCGTCGAATTCCTCGGCACCGGGCTGATGTCTAGTTACGACCGTCACTTCGTAGGGCCAGCGCTTCACCAGGGAGTAGGTGTAGTTCTCGATGCCGCCCAGGCCGGGGGGAAAGTCATTGGTGATCACCAGAAGGCGCATATGATCAAGGAGTTTACTGGCCGCTTACTTGAGCGCCCAGCCGGGCCGACCTCGAAATGTCGGACGGCTGCGCCATCTCCGGGCCAGGCTCAGACATGACGAAGGGAGAGATCTTTTGAGGAAGTACTTGGCCGAGTTCCTAGCCGTCTTCTTTGTCGTCTTCTTGGCGGCGGGAGCGATTGTGGCCGATCAGGAGCTTTCCGTAGTGCAGGTCAGGGATTCATTTGGCCCGCTGGGGATCGCACTCGCCTATGGCCTTGCATATGCGATCACGCTCATGGCATTCACTGGACTAACCGAGGGATACGCCAACCCCGCGATCAGCCTTGCCTTCTACATCGCCAGACGAATAACGCTCAAGGACCTGGGAGGCTACCTGGCGGCCGATCTGCTTGGAGCAATCCTCGCCGGGCTTGCGGTTGCGCGCATATTCCCCGCCGATGCGGTTGAAGCCGTAGGAGCAGGCGTCCCGGCCCTGGGACCCACCACCACGCTCGTCCAGGGCGGCATCATCGAGATTGTTCTGACATTCATCCTGGTATTCGTCCTCTGGGGCGTGGTTGTAGACCCCAGAAGGCTTTCACGTCGGGTGCCCCTGGCTATCGGCTTGACTGTGGTGGTCGGCGTTCTTACCGGAGCGCCCTTCACGGGCGGGATCATGAATCCGGCCCGATGGATCGGGCCCGCGGTTGCCTCGGCTCAGTTCGACAACTGGCCCGTATGGATCATTGGGCCAATAGTGGGAGCGTTAATGGCTTCCGCAGCCTACGAACTCGCCTTCCTCGGTCGGGAAACCGGCGAGCCTCAGGTCCTTGAGGAGCCTGCAGAGGCCCCTTCGCTCCTCATCGACTCAGAGTCCTCGGCAGCTAGCCCTAGGCCGTCCGCAGAGTCCACCGCACCCTCCCCCGCTGCCCATGTCACCGCCGAGGAAGAGCTGCCTCCGCCGGACAGAACGCCGCCGGGCGGGCAAAGCAAATTGCCCTAGGCTTCGTAGCGCACGGAGGAACATAAACCGGAGTAGAACGAACCGGATTGGTTACCCGAGTTCCGGGTAGAGCACCTTCGGGATAGTCAAGAGTCGAAGCGGTTGATTATGAGTGCCGGCATGGTCGATGGGAGGTTCCAGGAGCGTCGCCAGGCAGGGCAAGCTCTCGCTGAGAAGCTGCTCGACTACCGAAACGTTCCCGACCTACTTGTGTTGGGCCTTCCCCGCGGGGGTGTGCCGGTCGCCTTTGAGGTGGCAAAGGCGTTGAACGCTCCCCTGGACGTATTCGTGGTCCGAAAGCTCGGCGTGCCGGCATACCCAGAGATGGCGATGGGAGCGGTTGCCACTGGTGGGGTACGTGTCCTGAACCCGAGGGTCATCTCCGAATTGCGAATTGCGGAGGAGACTATCGAGCAGGTGGCCGCAAAAGAACGCGAGGAGGTCGAGCGCCGGGAACGTGACTACCGAGGAGACCGTCCCCCTCCTAAGATCGACGGAGCCACGGTGATACTGGTCGACGATGGTCTGGCAACCGGCGCGACCATGCGTGCTGCGGTGCAGTCTGTTCGGATGCAGGGGCCGAAAAAGGTAGTGGTGGCGGTTCCGGCCGGAGCAGGGAAGACCTGCCGCACCCTCCGTCAAGAGGCCGATGAGGTGATCTGCCTAATTGAGACGGACCACTTCTTCGCGGTTGGCCAGTGGTATCGCGACTTCAACCAGCTGACCGACGCAGAGGTTCAAGAGCTCCTGGCGATGGCCGGCGGGGTCTCTCCAAGCAGCAAAGCCGACCCGAGCGCCTAGCAAGCAAATGCAAAAAAAACCCGCCTGAGCTAGTGTATGGCTATAGATCAATCACGGTTTGTTGGGTAGACCGAGTAAGGAGGGTCAGGTAGTGGCTTACCGGCAAGGCGGATACGGAGGTGGCGGCGGCGGGTGGAGCGCCGACAACCGCGGCGTGGCACCGTCCATACCGTTCGAGGAGCAGATGAGGGGTGGTGTCATCCGGCCGGGCGAGCCCCACTGGTGGGCAACCGGCAAGCCTGGAAACAGGAGGCAGATCCCGCGCAACCTCTAGAAGCTACTCAAGGGGCCCTACTTTTTGCCCCTGACTCACTTGAAGAGGGAGCCAAAAAATGGCTCCCTCTTTTTCGTGTTAGAAAACATCAACAGGGTAAATATGCCAATGTGCCCCAAGGCGGTTGGTCTTAACCTGCCCTCGGCCGGTCTAGTCGTGCATAGGGCGGCGTCTAGAGATGCTTCACCATGTAATGTCGGCGTGAGCCCTCCGCAGAAAGTTCAGGGGCGGAGCTTCTTGATGCGGGGGCGATATAGACTTTGAGGTTGCCATGGCTATGACGACAGAAGTTGCTTCGAAGCTGGAGGTCTATCGGGAGCTTGCCCGGCAGCTGCGGGCCGATATCATTCGCTGCTCCAGCGAAGCTGGCTCGGGTCACCCGACCTCTTCCCTGTCGGCTGCCGATCTCATGGCGGTACTGCTCACCGGGCACCTTCGTTACAGTTTCGATGAGCCGGACCATCCCGCCAACGACCACCTGATCTTCTCCAAAGGCCACGCCTCGCCCCTGCTGTACGCGATGTTTCGCGCCGCCGGGGTAGTCGACGACGCGGAGCTCATGAGCTACCGGAAGTTTGGCAGCCGTTTGGAGGGCCACCCGACGCCGGTGCTGCCCTGGGTAGACGTCGCTACCGGGTCGCTCGGTCAGGGGCTTCCGATAGGAGTGGGCGTGGCGCTGGCCGGCAAGCGCGTCCTCGACGCTCCCTTCCACGTCTGGGTACTGGTGGGCGACAGCGAAAGCGCCGAGGGATCCATCTGGGAAGCAATCGCCCGGGGCTCCCACGAGAGGCTGGGCAACCTCACCGCCATACTGGACGTGAACCGTCTCGGGCAGGCAGGGCCCACAGAGCTGCAGTGGGACATGGAAGCTTACGCCAGGCGCATCGAGGGCTTCGGTTGGCGGACGATCACGATCGACGGCCACAACCTCGAGGAGATCGACGATGCTTACCGGCAGGCCATGGAAAACGATGATCAGCCGACCGCCATATTGGCCAAGACGATAAAGGGCAAGGGAGTTTCGTTCCTCGAGGACCAACTGGGCATGCACGGTAAGGCCCTTGATGATGAGAAGACGGCCAAAGCGTTGGAAGAGATCGGGGGAGGGCCCTCACGAACCTTCGAGATACAGGCTCCGCCGTCCTGGGACCCGCCGAAGTTCGAACGGAAACCGGTCGAGCTGAAGACCTACTCCTCCGACAAGCTCGCAACCCGCAAGGCCTATGGCGAAGCCCTCGTGGCATTGGGTGATGCCCGGGGCGATGTCGTCGTGCTGGACGGCGAGGTGAGCAACTCCACTCACTCCGAGGACTTCAAGGCGGTTCATGAAGATCGATTCTTCGAGATGTACATTGCCGAGCAGCAGATGGTGGGGGCAGCGGTCGGGATGCAGGTGCTCGGGCTGGTGCCATTTGCCTCGACCTTTGCTGCCTTTTTGACCCGCGCCTACGACTTCATCCGTATGGCCGCGGTCTCACAAGCCAACATTCGCTTGTCCGGCTCGCACGCCGGGGTGTCCATCGGGGAGGATGGGCCCTCTCAGATGGCGCTCGAGGACCTGGCCATGATGCGGGCGGTTCACGGGAGCACGGTCCTCTACCCCTGCGATCCCAACCAGACCGCCTCCCTGGTAGCTCAGATGGCGGAGAGAGACGGGATCTGCTACATCCGGACGACCCGTGAGAAGACTCCGATCATTTACGGGCCCGACGAAACCTTCACGATCGGTGGCAGCAGCCTCGTGCGTCAGAGTGACGATGACCAGGTGACCGTGATCGCCGCCGGCATCACCGTTCACGAGGCCGTGAAGGCGGCCGACGAGCTGGCAGAGGGCGGCGTCAAGATCAGGCTGATCGATGCCTATTCCGTCAAGCCGATCGACATCAATGGCCTCACGGAGGCTGCCAGGGCCACCCAGGGGCGCATAGTCGTGGCAGAGGACCACTGGCCCGAGGGAGGGCTGGGCGATGCTGTGCTGGCCGCCCTAGCAGAGTCGGGGGTGGACCAGATTCGCTTCGTCCACCTGGCCGTCCATGACATGCCGACATCCGGCAAGCCGGCCGAGCTGCTCGACGCCGCAGGCATCTCCGCCGATCACATCGTTAAAGCGGTTAACCAGCTCCTGCCCTAGGCTTCCGGTCCGCCAACCGAATTACAAACCGAAGGGCTTGCCAGTCCTGGTCGATGCTGCACGACTTGTTATCCACCAGGCCGGCAGCCAGGCCGGTCCTCTGGACTACCCGGAAGTCCAAGGTTGTCGGTATTGGGGATGACTTCTTGGGCCAGGCCACCCACAAGCCTCCTGAAGGCTCCAGCTTCGCAGCCAGAGCTCTGAAGGGCTCCAGATCATCTTCGCCGGTGGCGAATAGCACCACCACGTCGATTGGTGACACCGGCTCAGCCACGATCTCGCTCCCCGTAGGCAGTGCGCCCAGCCCCTCCACAAAACCATCCGGCGCAGAGATGAGAAGGACTGCCGATTCATCTTTGATGCCGAGCTTACGGACCAGCGGGGTGCCTGAATAGTCCTTGTGACCTGTGGTCATCGGTGAAAGCCAGAGGAACTTGCCCCGCTTGATGTCGGGGTTCGGCTGCGCACGACCCTCCCGGCGAGGCAGTGGAGCAGAAATGCCACGGCAAAGGAAGGCAACGAAGCGCCCAGCCACGGCAGTCGCTGGGAGAGGGCAGTACCAAAGAGACCGGAGACGAGCTCGGTCCACCAGGGAAGGGGCGTGGGAGCGATCCAGTGATAGACCAGGAAGCCGGATACCCACCCGATAATCGACTCCAACCGTAATGCTTTCGTCGGCGTCCCGGTGTTGTGGAGGATGAAGTAGTCGGCGAACCAAACGCCCAGCAGCGGCACGAAGACACTTCCGAGCAGGAAGAGAAATAGCTCGTAGGCCAGCATGGTGAAGCGAGCCGCCAGCAGGGCTCCTGCTCCGGTTATAGCAACTACGAGGATCCGGCTGTCGACCCAAGGAAAGATGTTCCGTAGCGATACCGCCCCCGAGTACACGTCGGCGAAGGCCTCATCGGTCTCGCCCACGACAAGACCGATCAGGAATGCGACTCCGGTGACGGTCACGCCGGCGAGGGAAAGGATGCCGAGGGCGATGCCCTCGGGTGAGGCCGTCATGCCGGGAGGCTGTAGCACAAGCACCGCTCCGAGGGCGTAGAACCACGCGTTTGCAATCCCGAAGCCTATGGCCGTTCCCCAGAATGAGCCCGCAACGTTATTGGAGAAGCGGTTGTAGTCGGCGACGAGCGGAATCCACGAAACCGGGATTGCAATCACGAGGTCAAGCGGGAGGCCGAGCAGCAAAGAGCCTCCGTTACCCGGCCGTGACCACAGGGTCGCCAAGTCTGTCCCGAGTAAGATCGCCACGGTAATCGCCAGTCCGATGGCGATTACCACCCAAGCGCCGAACTTCTCCATCCATGTCCGGACCACCCCAAGGGGGCCCCAAAGGCTCAGTCCCAGCGTAAGTGCGGTAAACAGTACGAGCCACGGGCCAAACGCCGAGAAGCCCATTAGCCTCTCCCCCAGCACGGTTGCAATTCGGGCCATTGCCCAAAGCTCCACGGCCGTCCAGCCGGTCAGTTGAGCCACGTTGAGGATGCTCGGAATCCACGAGCCTGCTGTTCCAAGCACGGGCCGCAAGAGCGCCATGGTCGGGCGGGCTTCTCGCGTCCCGATCACCCCGCCGAGGCCCAGCAGGATGCCTCCTATCGCCGATCCGAGCACGATTGCGGCGATGGCGGCCGGCAGAGAGAGTCCGAAGCCAAATTGGCCGGCCGGCGCAACCAGAAGCGCCCCGGTGGCGATCACAAGGATCCCTACCCCCAGGTCGCCCCAGAGGACGGCCAGGTCTAGTCCGGAGAGCTTACGGTGGACATCAGGAACCGGATCGATTCCCCAGTGAGAGACTTTCGGCGCAAAGCGCTCGTCCACTGCCATCGATGCCTCCCTTCGCCAGCATTAACTGGATCAGGTTCTTAAGGGTCGCCGCCTCTCAGGCAGCCTCTCAGCCCGGTCAACCGAGCTCCCCTGTTTTGGGCTATGTGACTGACTATACCGCCGCTAAGAAACCCAAGCTCCAAGGAGCTGCCTCGCGGGTATCAGGGATTTGGCGTTGAAGGCTTAGGGATTCTGAGTGAGACCCAGGCCCTTCAATAGAGGGTCAAGTGGACTTCCCGGCGCCGGAGGTGGGGGCGGTTGCGCCGGGGGTGGAGGCGCTGGAGCCGGCTCGCCGCCCGCCGGTGCGGCAGCAGGTGCGGCAGCGGTGCCAGGCGGAGGGGCTATGCCGGGCAGGTCGAGTACGGGCTGCGGGTTCTCACCCGTCGGTCCCCCATGCACATAGACCACCATGCCTACCGGCGAGGCATTGTCGGCAAACCAGTCGGCAAAGGCCATCGGAAGCCTTACGCATCCGTGAGAGGCCGGCTGTACGGGAACCGAACGAGAGCCGTGGAGTGCAATCCCACCATTGAAGTAAGCGGGCCTGTAGAGCATACCGAGCGGCGACTTACGCCAGCCTTGCCTCTTGTACTGGATCCGGAAAGTCCCGTTGGGCGTGACTGCCCGCCTCGTGTACCCCTCGGAGGTGAACTTCTTGTTATTGCCGGTGGAGGTGGGCAGGGTCGCCGACACCTTACCTCCCCGCACGACAAAGACCACCTGCCTTGGAATGTCGATCTCGATGTGATCTGAAGGTGTGTTGAAAGCTGGGGCAGGGACGTTGGCGGTATCGAGTCGCGCTAGAGTCGGAGGGTCCACCTGCCCCGTCCGAGGCAGGCCCTCTACCTTCTGGAAGGCAATGATTCCGTGCCTGGTCGCCCCGTCCAAGGCGCCGTCCACCTTGCCCACCATGTAGCTGAGCGAGGTGAGACGCTGCTCAAGGGCCATGATTTCAGGCCCCGGAGCGTTTGTCTGTGGTGGGGCCTTGATCAACGTGGAGAGGGGGGGCCCGGCCTGTGGAAGGGGGCCTGGCGCGGCGGGAACGGGTTGGACACGCTGCGAAGTAATGTTTCGGACCCACCCGGCCGCCCCCTTCAACGAGGTTCTGTCCACCGCGTTGGGTGATTGGGAGCTGCTTGCCCCATTAACAAAGGCTGGGATGGCGAAGGCGAGGGGTACGAGAACCGCAACGGCCACTCCTACCCCGATCGCGGCCCGGGCTGAAGACTCCGTCAAGAGGTTTTTTGGAGATTGCATCAATCCCATTGAAGTCTCCGCCCTTTGCCGACCGGTCCGGTGCTAGCTTCCGACGGAGTCCTTGGGTTCCGGTAACTCTTCCCTAATCCGTTCGGCTGCCGCCACCATGTTTTTGAGACTGGACTCTGTTTCTTCCCAACCTCGGGTTTTCAAACCACAATCTGGGTTTACCCAGATCCAGCTACCGGCAAGCGTCTTGGCAGCCGCCCGAAGCTTGTCCGTCATCTCGTCGACCGTTGGAACTCTAGGGGAGTGAATGTCGTAGACGCCCGGGCCAATTCCTCTCTCATATCCGGCAACGGCGAAGTCCTCTAGCAACTCCATTTTCGAGCGGGAGGCCTCGATCAGCGAGACGTCCGCGTCAAGTTCCTTGATTGCCTCGATGATGTCGCCAAAGTCCGAGTAGCACATGTGCATCTGGATGTGGGTCCGATCGGCCACTCCCGAAGTAGCGAGACGGAAGCACCGCACGGCCCAATCGAGATATTCCTGCCATCGCTCCCGCCGCAGGGGAAGCCCTTCTCTCAGTGCCGCTTCGTCCACCTGGATAATGGGCAGACCTTCGGCCTCAAGATCCAGAACCTCATCCCTGATTGCGAGCGCTAACTGAGTGCAGGTCTCCTCGAGGGGCTGATCGTCCCGTACGAACGACCACATGAGCATGGTCACCGGCCCCGTAAGCATTCCCTTCACCGGCCGGTCCGTGAGCGACTGGGCATACCTCAGCCACTCAACCGTCATCGGACGAGGACGATGAATGTCTCCGTAAAGGATCGGAGGACGGACATAGCGGGTGCCGTAGGACTGGACCCACCCTTTCTGGGTGAAAAGGTAGCCGTCCAGCTGCTCGGCAAAGTACTGAACCATGTCGTTGCGTTCCGGCTCGCCGTGGACGAGGACATCCAGGCCGGCCTTCTCCTGGAACCGGATCACCCGTTCAATCTCCTCCTTCATCGACGCCTCGTACTGCTGCTCAGTGATCTCGCCGGATCTCAGCGCGGCGCGGGCCTTACGGATGCGTTCGGTCTGAGGGTAGGAGCCGATGGTCGTGGTGGGAAATGGGGGAAGGTTCAGGTTGGCCTGCTGAGCCTTCACCCGCTCCTCGAACTTCGAGCGTCTGCCGGAGTCATCCTTGGCAACCGACGCCACCCGGTCCCGTACCGCGGGGTTGACCGTGCGCGGCGACGTCCTTCGCCGCTCCAGGGCTTCCTTGTTTGCGTCAAGCTGGTCCTGGACAACCGAAGGCCCCTCGTTTACACCCTTGGTCAAGGTCACGACCTCATCGACCTTCTGACGTGCAAAAGCAAGCCACTGGGCGATTTCCTCATCCAGCTTCGGCTCATCGGATAGGTCGATCGGAACATGAAGCAACGAGCATGACGTTGAGACCACCAAGTCGTCGCACTGCTGCATGAGACGTTCGAGAAGCTCGAGGCTGCTGGACAGATCGTTGATCCAGACATTTCGCCCGTCCACTACACCGGCCAGGAGGGTCTTGCCCTCAAGGCCTCCGTGCCGGGAGATCAGCTCTTCGTTGGCCCGACCATGAACAAAGTCGAGCCCTATGCCCTCAACCGGTAAATCCCTCAAAACCGGGAACGCTTCCCCAACGTGGTCGAAGTAGGTCTTCACTAGCAGCTTCGGTCGTTCCGGCACTTGCGCGAGCCGCTCGTAGACTTGCCGCAGAGCCTCCAGTTCCTCATCGGTTCGGTCCTGAACAAAGGTGGGCTCGTCCATGTGGACCCAGACGGCGCCCTCCTCCCCAAGCCGGCCAAGGATCTCTTCGTAAACCGGCAAGAGACTGTCGATCAACTCAAGCTTGTTGAAACCCGCCTGGATATTTGAAGACGGCTTCCCCAGGAGTAAAAAGGACACCGGGCCAAGCAGCACCGGAACGGTGGGGATCCCCATCTCCGCCGCTTCCGCAAACTCCTTCCAGGGCTTGTCGCCTGAAACCGAGAACTCCTGGCCCTCGGACAGTTCCGGCACGATGTAGTGGTAATTGGTGTCGAACCACTTGGTCATCTCCATCGCCACGACGTCCTGGCCTTCGGTTTGACGCCCGCGCGCCATAGCGAAGTAGGTGTCTAAAGCAGCCGAGTCGCCGGAGTGCCGGTATCGCGAGGGCACGGCCCCCACAAGGGTGATGGTGTCGAGAACGTGGTCGTATAGAGAGAAGTCGTTGGAGGGAATCAGATCAATCCCCGCCTCCCGCATCAAAGTCCAGTTTTGCCTGCGGAGATCGGCCGCTACCTCGCCTAGCCGATCGGCCGAGTCCTTTCCGGACCAGTAGCCCTCGGTGGCAAACTTGAGCTCACGGCGTCTACCGATCCGCGGGAACCCTTGAATGCTCGACAAAGCCATCAGTCAGCTTCTCCTTTTCTAGATCTCAAACTTTAACGGAGAGCGAGAGGGCGAAGTTGCCGGAGGAATCCGTCCACCAGCCTGCGGGCTCCAGCCCGGCTTCCGTGAGCTCTGTCTCCAAGCCGGCCCGCCTGAACTTCGAGCTTATCTCAGTGTGCAGCAACTCCCCCGCGCTGAAGCCAACCCGCATGTTGAGCGCACTGACCTCCACCACTTGATTCACCGCAGACCGGAGCCACATGTGCACCGCCTCGTCCTGCCTGTCGAACAACGCCAAGTGCTCAAAGGCGTCCAGGTCGAAGTTGGCCCCCAGCTCCCGGTTCATGACGCTGAGGACGTTGAGATTGAAACGGGCGGTCACTCCCGCCGCATCGTTGTAGGCGGCTTCAAGAACGGAGATGTCCTTCACCAAATCCGCTCCCAGCAGGAAGGTGTCGCCCGGCTTGAGAGTCCCGACAAGGTCCTTCAGAAAAACCCGACGCCTCTGCTTATCGAGATTTCCGATGGTGCTTCCAAGGAAGATCACAAGGCTCCGGCCGGAGCTCTCGATGGCGTCAAGATGTTTCTCGAAATCTCCAACGATTCCGTCGACCTCAATGTTCGGGTAGCGCTCCATCAGCATTGCCGCGCTTTGTCTAAGAGTTGCCTCGTCCACGTCGAAGGGCACAAATCGGCGGAGCGCTCCTGAACGGAGAAAAGCATCCAGCAGCAGACGGGTCTTCTCAGAGGTGCCAGAACCAAGCTCGATGAGCGTGTCGGCCCCGCTCTTCATTGCGATGATGTCGGCTCGCGAGGTGAGTATTCTCCTTTCCGAGCGCGTGAGGTAGTACTCGGGCAGGCGGGATATCTCCTCGAAGAGCTCCGACCCTCGCTTGTCGTAGAACCACTTCGAGGGAATCGACTTGGCAGGTGCAGTCAGTCCTTCCCGCGCTTCCTGGCGGAAGTCTTCCAGCATGTCTTCGGGACTCAGGCATCTTTGCATACTGACGGAATGCGGCGGCCGGAGGCCTCCCGCCGCCCTGTCCCCCAAGGCGGGGCGGATGCTCAAGCGTCGACCTCGAGTGGCGCCACGACAACTCCGCCGCAGTAACCCTCCACCAAGCTTGCATCCGGAACCTCTTGCCACCCCGGGTCCTCATTGAACGGTTCCGAGGCGATCACCACTGCCCCGGGGAGAGACTCGGCCCCCTCCAGCACATATAAAGAATCCCCGCAGCAGGTGGCCGTGATCTTCCAGCCGTCGTGCAGCACAAGGTTGAAGCGACCGCTAGAGATCTTGAGACTTTCACGGATCACCCAGCGCAGGGCCTGCGCAGGGCTCGTCCCCTCGTCCATGCGGTCGAGGATCAACCCAAAGAGCACCTCGGAGTCGCTTGTGCCCCTAACTCCAGACGCCCGCCTGTCCGAGAGCATTCTCCAGAGCCGAACGCCGGCCGAGCCGTCGAAGCCGTCAATCTTCCCGTTGTGAGCAAACAGCCACCCATCACTGCAGAAGGGCGGCGTGCTGGCGTCATCAACCGCCGCTCCGGTATTCGCATCTCGTACCCCCGCCAGAACCGCCTTGGAACTGATCACCCCGGCGATGCTCCGAAAGCTGGCGTCGCTCCATATGGGCTTGTCTCTTCTGTAAAGAGCTGGCTCGGGACGAACGGACTGATCAAACCACCCACATCCAAAGCCGTCGGCATTGACCACACCGTGACGCTGAAACCTGGGCTCATATGACTGCCGCAAAAGCCCCAGGGGCGGGTCCAGGACGAGGCTCTGCAGGCTTACGGGAGGCCCTACATAAGCCACAAAGCGACACACGGCTACACCCCACGCATTCTGCGGCTGCCCATCTGCTTACGCGTCCCTGGCGCAGCGAAAGCCGCAGAAGATCTGGCGCCGGATGGGGAAGTCCCAATTTCGAAAGGTGTTCCGAATGGCGATCGGGTGTGTCGCCCAGGACCCTCCCCTTAGAACCTTGTAGTCACGGCCGAAGAAGACCTCCGAGTACTCTCGATACGGGAAGCAGGTATATCCCGGATGCCTGTCGAAATTCGACGCAGTCCACTCCCAAACGTCCCCGATCATCTGGTGGCAGCCCCAGGGGCTCACTCCCGCAGGGTAAGCGCCCACCGGCGCCGGCCGGAAGTACCGCTGGCCCAGGTTGGCGTGTTCGGGGGTGGGCGACAGGTCGCCCCACGGATAGCGACGCTTCGTGCCCGTTGCGATGTCCCACGAAGCGGCCTTCTCCCATTCAGGCTCGGTAGGAAGCCTCTTACCGGCCCATCGCGCGTAGGCTTCGGCCTCGTACCAGCAGACGTGTTGCACCGGCTCATCCAGAGGAAGCGCCTCTTCACGGCCAAAGCGATATCGGGACCAGCCCGTCCCGTGCCGCCGCCAGAACTCGGGGTGCTCAATCCCTTCGTCGGTCCGGTGCTGCCATCCCTCTTCGCTCCACCAGCGCCTGTCGGAGTACCCACCTGCTTCGATGAACTCGATAAACGCACGGTTTGAGACCGGCGCGGTGTCGATCCAGAATGCCGGCAGGTCAACTACATTTGCCGGTCGCTCGTTGTCGTAGGCCCAAGGCTCCGTGTCGGTTCCCATGACGAACGGACCGCCCGTGACCAGGACCTCCTTGGTCTCAATTACCCCACCGTTGGGTGGTGGCTCCGCAGAGATCGGATACTCATCCTTTCGCAGCTGCAGAGTGGCCAACATGGTCTCGTCGTGCTGATGCTCGTGCTGGATGACCATGCCGTAGACATAACCCTCGTTCAACAAGGGGTTGGCGGGATCGAACTCGACGCTCTCCAGGACCTCAAATGCCTTTCCGCGCACATCCGAGATGTAGGTGCGCGACTCCGCTGGGCCAAGGAGCTTCAGGCGGGTGCGCTCCCGACGGGCATGCTTGAAGGCGTCGTAGATATCGTCTAGCTGCGGCGCGTGCGCAGGCACGCCGGCGATGGTGCGCAGAAGCCAGATCTCTTCGTAGTTGCCGACGTGGGCGACGTCCCACACGAGGGGCGACATGAGTGGGGAGTGCTGGCGCACCAGGTCCTCGTCGGGAATGGGAGCCACCAGAGTGAGGGACCTCTGCCGGGCAGCCTCCAGCTCCTTGGCGACGATGTCCTTTAGGTCCATATCTCCTCCAAGCCGATGTTCGTCTCGTTCACGGCGCCCATTGCCGTCCAGAAGTTCAGCTGGTCGTCTGCAGGGGAGCGGCCCCGCCTTACATACCGGTCGTAGTAGTCGTGGGTTGCGGCCAGAGTCTCCGAGTCGACCTCCATGCCCTCCAGCGCGTTTATTGCATTCGCGAAGCACACCCTGGCGGCCCGAGCCAGCACCGGGTGCGACATTCCATGCATGGCTGCCTCGACCCAGAGGCCCGCAGCCGGCTCGAGGTACTTCTCCGCCCTTTTGGCGGCAAGCCGGTCATAAGCCAAAGCCATACAGATAGCCACGGGGACCCGCCACCATGGCTCGGGCAAAGCATCGATCATCCTGAGCTCAAGCCATCCCCTCGGGCGAATGGGCGGAAAAAGCGTGGTCAGGTGAAGAGCCAGATCTTCGATAGTTGGATAGCCGAGCTCATGACCCCGATCCATCCACTGGGCAAAAGTCATAGGAGAAAGCACGGGCACAAGGTCGTTCGCCTTGCTTATGAACATCACGTTTGCAGCCATTGCGTAAGCCGACCAATCGTTCACCGGATCGTCGACGTGAGCCGCGGGAGAAGTGCGGGAAGCATCGAGAGATTGCCAAATGGCCATTCGAGTCGACCGCCACCCAGTGGGCCGTCCGTTGGAAAGCGCGGAATGGGAGAAGCAGGCCAAGAGCACTGGACCAAGAGCATGCACGAGGCGCCAACGCCCCGCCTGATCCTCGAGGCCTGCATCGAGGTTCACCTGAATGGCGGCCGTGTCCCTCATCATTCTTCTGCCGTTGGGCCAGGCCGAGTCGAAGTATGCCTCCATTGCCCGATATCGAGGCATTTCCAGGACTCTGGGATTGCGGCGGTATGGGTCCAGCCCTATCCCAACCATCCGGATGCCTGCCTGGTCAAGCTTGGCCTGGACGAGCTCAATATCGGCGGAGGCGGCATCGGCGCAGATCACTCCGACGGAGGAGGCGGGAGCGGAGCTTATCTCGAGCTGGCCTCCCGGCTCAAAGGTCAGCCGTCCGCCTGAAGGGAGTGGTTTTTCGGGCTCCAGGAGCCGCTTCAACAAGTCGTGGCTGACCGGCTCGGCAGGGTTGTTTCGAAAGACGGTAAGCCACTCGAGCTCGACTCCGACGCATCCCTCGCTCAGAGAGCCCGTTATCTCGTCACGTACGTGATCATGCAGATCTTCGACTGAAAGGGTCCTGTGAGCGGACGGCATGGTGGCTCTACGGTCCGAGAGTTAGGTGGAGTGTCCCGAACCGCCTCCGGTGGAGCATACGTGTCGTCAGCTGCTGTTCTCGCATGGGATTCCCTTCTGCTTCGGGACAGGAAGTTATTGGGTGTCTATTCCCCCAATCATCACATCTATCCGATTTTTTAATGAATCCGTTGAACCTAGTTTTTTGAGTAAGCATCCCCGGCCAACGTCACTATCGTCGCCACCAAGAGGGGTCAAGCATCAAGCCCACGATCAAACCTTCCCCAGGCCAGCGGCTGGCTGGACGAGCTCCGGAACCTCTGCCGGGGCAGTCCGGCGGATGCCGACGAAGTTGATGATGGCGCCTAGGAACATACAAGCTGCAGACAGCCTCATGGCCACGTGAAAGGCTTCAGTGGAGGCCTCTCGGGCAGCCTGCATCACCTCCGGCGATACGGCTCCGGTGGGACGGTTTAAGGGAGCGATCGCTTCCCGTAACGCCGACGAGGACGTTTCCACAGCCGGCACTCGATCCGCCAGACTGCTGTAGAAGGTGGCGGTCACCGCGACGAACACTGCCGCGCCGATGAGCTGGGGGCCAATCCGGGAGATGGCGTTGTTGATGGCGGATGCCACGCCAGCCTTCGACGTGGGAACGGATCCCATCACCGCCGCCGTGACAGGTGCAACGGTCATCATGGCCCCTACACCGAAGAGCAGGAAAGCGGGCAAAAGGTCGACCAGGTAGCTCACGGGTGGGAGGAAGCTGGAGGCATCGGTGGCGGTCAGACGCCAGGGCTGGCTGTCCGATGGAGTCCTGGACAGCCAGAGCACTCCCAGGCCCATGAGGAGGGGACCCACCGAAATAAACGCGCGAGGGCCCCGGCTTGCCGCCAGCTGACCGAAGCGGGAGGAGAAAGCCACCATGAAGGCGATCCCCGGAACGCCGGCGACTCCCGCAGCCGCGGCGGTGTAGCCGAGAGTGCCCTGAGTGAACAGGCTGATCACGTAGAACAGCACGTAAAGCGCACCCCAGATGACCAGGGTTGAAGTATTTAGGACGCTGAAGTCCCTCGAACGAAACAATGCCAGCGGGACGAGTGGATGACGCGATACAGACATGAGAAAGGGAAATGCCAAGATGCCGGCCGCGCCGGTGGCAATGATCACCAGCGATGCCGCGTCCCACCCTCGCTCCTGCCCCCTGATCAGGCCCAGGGTCAGGCCTCCTACCCCCACCGCCGTCACTGCAGCGCCGAGCCAGTCAAAATCACCGCTCGCATCCTCGTCCCTTGATTCCTCGATGTGCTTGAGGGTGGCGTAGAAGCTCAGCACGACCACCGGCACCGCGATCAGGAAGGCGGCACGCCAGGAAACTTCGTCCACCAGCAGCCCCCCTATGAAGGGTCCGGAAATGGTGGTCGCGGCCGACCCGGCCGCCCAGATTCCAAACGCCCGGCCGCGCTCCTCTCCCTCAAAGGTGACCGAGATTATGGAGAGGGCGCCCGGGACAACCATCGCCCCAGCCACCCCTTGCAGGACCCGAAACACGACCAGCAGGTCCAGATTCGGTGCAACCCCGCATAGCACAGAGGTCAGCCCAAAGCCGAAAAGACCTATGGCGAAGATGCGCTTTCGCCCGTAATGGTCGTTAAGCGCGCCGGCCAGTATCAGGAGCGAGCTTAGTGCCAGGAGGTAGGCGTTATATACAAAAGACTGCCCCTCGAGAACCCTGAACCATCTGCTCGGGAGGTCCTGGCCGATTTTTGGCAGGGCGACGTTCACAATCGTGGAGTCGAGAAAGACAACGGCCGAGCCTAGGACCACCGCCACCATGGTCCATCGCTTTTGAGTTCGAGCTAAACCGGAGCCGCTTTGGCCTTCATCGCCTGCTGCCCCGGTATCCACAACTCAGCCCTCAAATCTCCTGGACTACGAACGTACTTGCGAGCTTGTCATGCCATCCCTGGTGGTCCTTGTCGATCAGGATCCAGATGAAGCCGAGCATGAAGATGACCGTCGAGATCAACTTTCCTATGAACTCCCTCAGAAGCATTGAGCCGAACCCGGCCCGCTGACCGTTTGCCCGGACGACCCGTAGCTTCAGCAGCTGCTTGCCCGGCGTTTGACCCCGCGTGAAAAGGATGAGGGCCCAGATCACGTAGCCGAGAAGAACCAGACCCGCCACCAGCGGTCCTGCACCGCCACCGCGTTCTCCTCTGCCAAAGGCAGCGTCGAACAGAGCTACGAGAAAAAGAGGAATGAACAAGACCGCGAATTCGAGAAAGTAGGCACCAAGGCGCCGGCCGGGAGTCGCTAGCTTGCCGATGGTTGGATCGGTCGTACTCGACCGGCAGATGGGGCACCACCTTGATCCAGCCGGCAGATGGGATCCGCAGACAGTGCAATCGCCCACCAGCTGAAAGCTACCTCCTTCACATCTGAAGAGTTCGACCGCCTGCCGAGCCCTCAGTCGGTGAGCTCTTCACCTTCCGAGATCCCCAGCTCTGATCGGAATTGCTCGTAACCCTTTGCCTCCAGGTCCATGGCAAGGTCCTTGCCGCCGGATCGAATAATCCGGCCTCCGATGAGCACATGGACGAAGTGCGGCTCGATGTAGTTCAAGAGCCTCTGGTAGTGGGTGATGATCAACAGCCCCCGCTTGTCGTTGTGGAGCTTGTTCACCCCGGCGGAGACCTCCTTAAGGGCGTCAATGTCCAGACCCGTGTCCGTCTCGTCGAGAATGGCGAGCTCGGGGTCCAGCACCGCCATTTGCAGCACCTCGGCCCGCTTTCGCTCCCCTCCCGAGAAGCCCGAGTTCACGTAGCGGTTGATCATGGAATCCGAAACGTCCAGAAGGTCCATACGAGTCTGGAGGTACTTGCGGAACTCAAGGGGACCCAGCTTCTTGTCGGCATGGACTGCGTTGTAGGCGGTCCTCAGAAAGTTGACCACGGAAACGCCGGGAACCTCGGTAGGGTACTGGAAGGCAAGGAACATTCCCATGCGGGCGCGCTCGTCTGGAGATAGATCGACGATTTCGGTCCCCTTGTAGAAGATCCGGCCTTCGGTGATCTCATATCCGGCCTTGCCCATGAGCACGTTGGCCAGGGTCGACTTTCCACTTCCGTTGGGCCCCATAATGGCGTGAATCTCGCCTGGAAGGATCTTCAGATCGATGCCGCGAAGGATGGGTTTGCCCTCCACGGTCACATTCAGGTTCTCTACTAGGAGTATCGGTTCGGTCATCGAGAGTCCACGGGTCCTTTCACATAGATCTGGCTGTCCTCCACCTTGACGTCATAAATTGGAAGCGGCTGCGTGGCAGGCGGTCCGGAAACCTCCCCGGTGCGGGTATCGAAACGGGACCCATGCTGCGGACACTCGATCTCGTCTCCCTCCAGCCATCCCTCGGAGAGCATCACGTACTCGTGAGTACAGACGTCGCTGAACGCTCGAATCTCTCCTTCGACGTTGGCAACGGCCACGTACTCCTCGTCGACCTCCACCTGAATCACCTGCCCCGGCTTCACGTCTTCCACCCTGGCCACCGGAACCCAGTCACTCATAGCCAAGCTTCCTTTCCAGAGCCTGATGCAGGGGCTCTGAAATCTCGGCACGTCGAATACGCCCAAGAACCTCCTCAAAAAACCCCTTGACGATGAGGCGCTCAGCTTCTGGCCTAGGGATGCCGCGGCTCACCAGATAGAAGATCTCGTCCTCGTTCATCTGGCCCACGGAAGCGGCGTGGCTGCACCGCACGTCGTTGTTCTCGATTTCGAGCTCTGGCTTGGAGTCGGCTTTTGCATCGTCGGACAAAATAAGGTTGCGGTTGGTTTGGTAGGCGTCAGTCTGCGCTCCCTCCGGCCGAACGTGGATGAGGCCGGCGTAAACGGTCCGGGCGTTGCCTCGAAGGGCGCCTTTGAACAACAGGTCCGAGGTGCAGTGTGCTGCGGCGTGATCCTGCAGCGTCCTGAAGTCGAAGTGCTGGCCTTGCTCGGCCAGGTACATGCCGAGCATCTCGACGCTGGCCCCGTCCCCCCTCATGACGGTGGAGGCCTCGGTTCTGGAAAACCTCCCTCCCAACGTTGCGACCGAGCTCTGAAAGCTCACGTCACGGGCAACCGAGGCCGCTTGAGCCTCAAAGTGCCAGACCTTGCTCCCGAACTCCTGAAGGGTGGAGGTGAACACCCTCGCAGCCTGCCCCGCTATTACCTCCATGGCCGTGGCGGAGAGACTCGCCTCGGCCAAATCACCGGAGGTAAACCTCTGCAAGAAGCAGAGCTCGGCTCCCTCCTCCACAACCAGCAGGTTGTGTGGACAGACCGCCGCTCCAGGTTCGGTGATGTTTGTGATCACCTCTATCGGAATCGGCACCGTAACGCCTCTGGGCACGTAAACGAAGGTTCCACCCGAGAAGAACGCGCCGTGAAGAGCGCTGAAGATGTGACTGCTGCGGCTTACCTCCGAGAACAGATGCTTCTGAACGAGCTCGGGATGCTCCCTAATCGCAGTGTGAAGGTCGGTGACAATCACATCTTTCGATGCCACGTCGGCAGGCAGGGCCATGGGATAAGGAGCGCTCGGAGGGGCGGGCGAGAAGCGGTCGAGCTTGAACCTCAACATCGCCAAGTTGGTGTAGCGCCACGGCTCCTCCTTCTCGCCGGGAAGCTCCAGCTTGTCGAACCACTCCCAGGCTTCGAGCCTGCGATCCAGGACCCATCCCGGCTCCTCAAGGACCGAGCTCAGGTTCTCAACGTCGTCCCTGCTGAATCCCATGCCTCTCCCACGAAAGTTGTGCCATACCCAGTTAGGCCCGGGCCAAGAGCCCTAGGATAAGTATCGAACGGTTCCGGCCGTTTGGCCGGGACGCCAAAGGATCCAGACTGCCTCGCAACGTCCCCGCACGTGTCGGATGCGAGGGGTTCGCCGGGAATGGGTCCTAGCCTACGGATCCCTCCATCTGAAGCTGGATAAGCCGGTTGAGCTCGACCGAGTACTCGAGCGGCAACTCCTTGGTAATGGGTTCTATGAAGCCGCGCACGATCAGGCTCATCGCCTCGGCCTCATCGATTCCTCTGCTCTGAAGATAGAAGAGCTGCTCGTCTCCCACCTTCGAAACGGTTGCCTCGTGGCCCACCGAACCAGTCTGCTCTTCGATCTCGTTGTAGGGATAGGTGTCGGAGCGGGAATCCTCGTCCAGGATTAGAGCGTCGCAGCGAACGTTTGACTTCGCATTAGTGGCGCCGTCGTCCATGCGGACCAGCCCTCGGTATCCGGCGCGCCCTCCGTCCTTTGAGATCGACTTGGAGATGATTGTCGACTGGGTGTTGGGAGCGACGTGGGTGACCTTGGCTCCTGCATCAAGGTGCATTCCTGCACCGGCATATGCCACCGAGAGGATCTCGCCTTTGGCTCCCTCGCCTTTGAGGATCACGGCCGGGTACTTCATAGTCACCTTGGACCCGAGGTTCCCGTCGATCCACTCCATGGTGGCGTGGTCGTATGCGACCGCCCTCTTGGTCACCAGGTTGTACACGTTGTTGGACCAGTTTTGGATGGTCGTGTAGCGGCAACGAGCTCTCGGCTTGACGATGATCTCCACCACCGCCGAGTGCAGCGAGTCGCTGGAGTACACCGGAGCCGAGCATCCCTCGACGTAGTGCACCCAGGACTCGTCCTCGCAGATGATGAGGGTCCGCTCGAACTGTCCCATGTTCTCCTGATTGATCCTGAAGTACGCCTGGAGAGGAACCTCCACCGATACCCCCTTCGGCACCCAGATGAACGATCCGCCGGACCAAACCGCAGAGTTCAGCGCAGCAAACTTGTTGTCGTTGGCGGGGATGACGGTCCCGAAGTACTCCTTCACAAGGTCGGGATACTCGCGAAGCGCGCTGTCCATGTCGGTGAAGAGCACGCCCAGCTCCTGCAACGCCTTCTGGGTGGAGTGGTAGACCACCTCGGACTCGTACTGGGC
>DATACZ010000191.1:0-2914 GCA_036258795.1 Actinomycetota bacterium | reverse complement strand
CAACACCTTGGTACTGCTCAGCTTGGTGGACATCTTCCTGCTGCTTTTCGTGCTGGCCCTGTTTCTGGTGCTCATCTCCAACCGGTTGAACAACATCAACTCCAACCTGGCCGACTGCAGCAACACCGTGGCCGAGATCGTTGGTCACGTAGAGCCGATCATCCCCGGCGTCAGCCAGATCAACCGGGTCCTCGGAGTGATCGCAGGAGCGCTGCCCCTTCTCTACGGGCTGACCGAGAAGATCACCGTAAAGACCGGAAGGGCCTAGGTAGATAAGGTTTCTTGATGCGAGGGCTACCCGGGTTCTAGTACCGCTCAAGTCCGAATCCAGCGGCCGAGAGCTGCGAGGCACGTTTTGAACGTGCCTCGCTTGCTTATGCGGCGCTTTCTTGGCCGGCGGCTGCCATTGACGGAGGGCCAACTCGAAGTCCCTGGGATAGAAGACCCCATCTCAATCAGGCGGGACAGGTGGGGAATTCCCCACATCGAGGCCTCCAACGAGAGGGACGCGTGGTTTGGGGTTGGTTTTTGTCACGGGCAGGACCGTGCCTTTCAGCTGGAGACACTTCTCAGGGTGGTTCGAGGAACCCTGGCGGAGCTGATTGGGAAGGACGGCATTCCCATGGACCGGCTGTCGAGGCGGATCGGATTCTCACGCCAGGTCGACCTGCAGTTTTCTCGCCTACAACTGGACATCCAGGAAGTTTTCCGAGCTTACGCTCGGGGAGTAACCGCCGGGGGGAGTGCGGGACTGAGGCGGACCCCGCATGAGTTCGCACTTTTGTTATCGCGTCCTACGCCCTGGGAGGCCACAGACGTGGTGGGAATCGTCCGGCTGCAGTCCTTTCTGTTCGCCACTAACGCTGATGCCGAGCTGGCCCGGCTCAAGATTCTGCTGGCGGAAGGGCCGGAGGTCCTGAGTGCACTGGATCCGAGCGTGGAACCTGTCCGGGAAGGTGCCGTCGCCGAGCCGGAGGTGTCTTCTGGAATCGACTGTCTCAACAGCGATCTGGAGGCCTTTGCACACCTTCTGGCCCCGGGAGGAGCTTCCAACAGCTGGTGTGTGAGTCCAGGCCGGACGTCCACGGGCCGAGCGGTGCTTGCCAACGATCCGCACTTGCCACCCGTGCTCCCGGCTCCTCTGTATTTGGTTCATGTCACCACTCCGGAGTGGGCGACGGCCGGCGCCACCCTGGTCGGTGGTCCTGCAGTGGTCGCTGGCCACAACGGGTTTGCCGCGTGGGGATTGACGGCGGCCTTGTTCGACAACACCGACCTCTTCCAGGAACACATCGGTCCTGACGGCGGCAGCGTCCGGAGCGGCGACGGGTACGTACCGTGCGAGGTGCTTCACGAGCGCATCGACGTGAGGCGAGGCAAGCCACTGACGGAGCGGGTGGTGATCACACCTCGAGGGCCCATCGTTGGCCCGGCCTTGGGCGGCGAGATGGGTGCGCTTTCTCTAAGGGTGTTCTGGCTGGATAACCTGCCCTTTGAAGGCTTTCTGCGCAGTCACAAGGCGAGAAGCTTCGAGGAATTTCGCCGTCCTTTTGCGTACTGGCCAGCTCCTGCCTTCAACCTGACCTATGCCGATCGAGACGGCAACATTGGCTGGCAGCTGGTAGGGGCGGTTCCTATTCGCCGGAAGGGGTATGGGACGATCCCGCTCCCGGGGTGGGATCCGGAGGTAGGCTGGGACCCCGAACCGGTGCCCTTTGAGGACATGCCGTATCTCTTCAACCCTCAGGAAGGGTACTTGGCCACGGCAAACACCCGCCCTTACCCCGACGTTGATAAGCCGTTTCTCGGAGTCGACTGGGTGGATGGCTACAGGCTATGGCGCATCCTCGAGCTACTCGGGAAAAGGGCTGACTGGGATGTTCGCAGTTCGCAGGCGATGCAGCTGGATCAGCTGTCGCTTTCCTGGCGAGACGATATGCGTGACATCGTCCTTGCCGCTCCATGTTCGGACAAGGACTCTGTCACTGCGAGGGAGCTGCTCGAGAGCTGGAGCGGCGAGGTAACCGCCGAATCCCCGGCGGCCACGGTCTTCGAGTTCTTCGTTGCCGAGATGGCTCAGCGGGTGGCGATGGCCAAGGCCCCGCGAAGCGCCGGCTGGGTCCTCGGTCAGGGGTTCGCTCAGCTGCTGCCCTCCACGACCTTCTCGTTCCGAAGAGTCGGGCACCTGGTCGGGCTTCTGCGCAGCCGTCCAGACGGTTGGTTTGCCCGCTCCTGGGACGCCGAGATTGCCGATGCACTGGGCGCTGTCACTCGGAAGCTGAAAGCGCGGTGGGGGGAGGACCCCGCGGGTTGGGCGTGGGGGAGGGCTCGACCCGTGATTCTTCGCCACCCCGTAGGGGAGAAGAAGCCCATGGACCAGGTCTTCAACATAGGGCCAATCAATATAGGCGGTGACCAGGACACCATTGCCCAGGTGTCCGTCGATCCTTCCAACCCCGTGGCCGATCCGGCTTTCATCGCCGGGCTGCGCATGGTGATCGACGTGGGCGATTGGGACGCCAGCAGGTTCATACTGCCGGCGGGGCAGTCCGGGAATCCCATGAGCCCCCACTACGAGGATCAGCTGCCTCTGTGGCAGAGTGGCCAGGGAGTTCCTATCGCGTGGTCGTCACAGGAGGTGGAGAAGGCTACCGTCGCTACATTGACGCTCAGCCCGAAGTCGCCGAGCGGTTAGGATTGGCTTACTCCCTTTCGTCGAGATGGTGCTCGAGATCGGTGGCCACGCTTCCGGAGCTTTGGTCCCGTGCTCTTGCCCGATTCTCAATCCCCGTACGTTCCCACCTCCGGGTCACGGGTACTAGCAGGAGGGCCACCAAGACTATGATAAGGACCCAAAGACCGAGCTTATCCCTCGGGATCCTCTCCCCGAAGAGCACCCCGGCGGTCAAGGCCA
>DATACZ010000190.1:0-7762 GCA_036258795.1 Actinomycetota bacterium | reverse complement strand
GATAACCCTCCGAATCGAGAGGATGCTGAGAAGCCACCAAAGCCAGCACCCCATGGAGGCGGGAATGCCTTTAACGAGCCTGAGATCGGAGCTCCGGCTTCCCCCCCAGCTCCTGGACGAGCTCGTGGATGAGCTGGTTCGCCGAGAGGTCCTGCGGGCCGACTCGACCGCTGTGCGTACCCGGGACTTCTCTCCTCAGGTAGAGGGGCCGGAGAAGATGCGCCTGTTGCAGGAGCTGGAGGCTGCGGGTGCCTCGCCCCCGACGCTTCAGCAGCTGACCACGCGCCACAAGCCGGAGATGATTCGAGCCCTCGTCCGAAGTGGTGAGCTGGTCCAGATAAGTCCGAACCAGGTGTTCCCTGCAGGGTTCCTCAACAAGGTCAAGGCTCAGATCGTCGAGCGGGTGCAGAAGGCAGGACCGTTCACAGTGGCGGACTTCAGAGACATGGTCTCGACCAGCCGAAAGTATGCCGTCCCGTTGCTCGAGTACCTTGACCAAATCGGCTTTACCCACAGGACTGGGGATCTGAGGATGCTGGGCCCCAAAGCCACCAGCTTGGGAGCAAACCGTTGATCACTACGGCGTAGCAGTCGGGCGCTCTTAAGGTCCGGGCGAGATCTCCTCTGCGGGCTCCACCATCAGGATCAACCCCTTAACGCCCAAGATCTTGATGGACGTCCCCTGACCGATTGCGGCCCCTACGGTCTGGGCTCTCCACAGAGTACCCCGAGCCATTACCTGGCCTTCGGGACTGATATCGGTCCGAGCAATTCCAAAGGATCCAACGAGGCCCTCCGTTCCAACCAGTGGTTTTGCAGCCCGGGCCCGGATGGCCGAGGTCATTATCGAGAGGAAAAAGATTGCGGTGGCGGCCAGACCTACGGCGACGGCCCACCAGGGGAGCTCCAGAGCTGGGTGCGCCCCGGCAAACAATCGAAGGCTTCCTACCGCGATGGCGGCGAATCCGAGGGCCGAGAGGCGTCCCAGCCGGTTAGTTCGAAGTTCCGCCAGCAACAGGCCAAAGCCGGCAATGAGCATTGCTGCTCCCAGCCAGGAGGTAGGAAGGACGGTGAGGCCGTAGACGCCGAATCCCACGGATACACCTCCGGCCAGGGCCGCAGCCCCCACCCCTGGGTTGTAGAGCTCGAAGATGATTCCGAAAAGCCCCACCATCAGGAGCAGATAGGCAGCTGGAGGTCGTACGGCGCCGTGGAGAAGGCGCTCGGCCAGGCCCATCTTCATGAACCGAAGGGTGAAAGGTTGATCGGACAGCGTGACGGTCCCGCCCTGCACGGCCAATGACTGGCCCTTCAAGCCCCGAAACAGCTCGGGTATGGATCCCGTGACAGCATCGGTCATTCGCAGGACCTCTGCATTGGAGGCACCGAGCTGCTGTCTGGCCAACTCAGCCAATCCTGCACCTCTAATTTCCGGCCGGCCTCCCCTGATTGTGTTCAGAAGGGCACTCAGGCTCTGTGGTCCTTCGGAGCTCGGTTGTCGCCTGCTGTAATTCCTGAGATCCAGCGGCTCCGCGGGACCAAGCTTCGCATCCTGGGCCATAGCGGAGTAGTGTGCCGCCACCGCAAGCAGCGCTCCCACCCCCTCCGCCCGCGCATCGCCCGGACCCACCCACACCACCACGGGAATCGGGGAGTCAAGCACCCCTCGCACCAGGCGATCGGCGTCAATTCCGACCGCGCCTGGTGTGTCGAGCCGAACAATGAGAGCTGAGGCCCCATCGCGCTCGGCCACTTTGATTTGCTCCAAGAGCGAGTCTGCGACAGCTGGGTCGATGAGTCCCGTCACCTCGACATAAGCAGCCGGATTGACCTGGGCAGCTGCGACAGGACCGGAAATCACGTAACTGGCCAGGATGAAGGACGATGCCGCCAGAAAAAGCGACCAAAACCGGAAGGGCCCGCGGCCCGTAAACCGGCGTCTACCCTGGGACTCTAAGCATTCGGCGAGCATTTAAGTTCATATAATCAGGCAATGCTCCGAACGGAGACCGCAATCCAAGAGCTCAAGGTCCATATTGCGCGCCGGCTTTCCGAATACGGCATTCGACCGGGGAAGGGTCAAGCCGGCACGGTGGAAATCTCCCTATTGCCCGCCGCAGAGCGCATCTTCAAGGCCCATTGGACCGGCTACCGGATTGTCTACCCGAACCCCCTCATCTTCATGAGGGCCAGCCTAAACGACGGAAGCTTTTGGTCGGAGGGCTACATCTCGCCCGACCAGCCCTCCTGGGTCCTGGTGTTCCGCAAGGATCCTCACCCGGTGCGAGGAACCGGTGGAGCCCGACCGGATGACAAGTTCGCCTCGGATGAGTCTGTCGAGACTGCCCATGCCTTCCGGCAGGAGCAGGTTGAAGAGGGACTGGTGCCTGATGAGGAGGTGATCAGGTACGAGGACTTCGACCTGGCCACCGACGCCATAGATCAGCTCTTCAACTACACCTCCTTCTACAGCTTGAAGGCGGTCTCGACGAGCTGGGAGGACTTCGGCTACGTGACCGACGAGGACATCGAGTGGAGCGACCAGGAGGTGCCCGTCGAGCGCCCAGCCATCGACGATGCCATGGAGGAGAGCCTAAAAAAGTCTGACATCCTGTGGCTGACCCCCGACACCGATCCCATGAGACGCCCGCTCGCCTGCTGGTTCGTCTACAACAACAAGGACAAGCGCATCTTCGTCCTATCCGGTGAGCCCCAGCAGCTGATTCCCTACGCCGCAAATGTACGGAGTGCGCACGTGGTCCTGCGTTGGAAGGGCCGGGACGCCCGAATGGCCGAATTTGACGCGGACGTCAGAACCATCACAGCCGCAGACAAAGAGGAGTTCGAGGAGATTGCCAGGCAGTTGGTCAGCGAACGGGAGTCCGTGAGGGACCCCGATGAGCACGTAGCCTCCTGGATGCGCGACGGGGTGATCCTGGAACTGATACCGCGAGCTTGACGGCTCCCGAATACATCCAAACGGTGGCCGATCCTGCAGGCCATCACGCTCTTCCCCCAGCCAGGTCCAACCGATGATAAGGAAGGTGGCCGGTGCCGGGGGCCTGGCCGCAGCCGTGGGGGCCGGAGGCCTTGCCTACGGTTTCCTGGAGTCTCGTCTGTACCGCACCCGCGCCTACGTTGTGCCGGTGCTTCCTCCCGATGCTCGAGAAATCAGCATTCTCCAAGTGTCGGACCTGCATCTCAGGCTGAGCAACCAGCGGCTTATCCGATTCCTGGACTCCCTGGCGAAGGAGCAGTACGACCTCGTCTTGGCGACGGGCGACCTCCTTGGCCATCCCAACGCGGTGGAGGAGTGCCTGAGGCTGCTGAACGGCCTGGATGCCAGGATGGGGAGGTACTTCGTGTTCGGATCCTCTGACTACTACTCCCCGGTGCTCAAGAGCTACTTCGACTACTTCCTGGGGCGCAGAACCCACGGCACTAGAAGAAACCCGATCCGCCGCTTTCGTGAGGGTCTGATCGTTGCCGGGTGGCGGGACCTCACCAACACGAGCATCTCGGTGGAGCTGGACGGCATCAGGACACAGGTCGTGGGCATGGACGACCCATGGCTTCACCGAGACGACCGAAGTGTTCTGGTCCGGGACGACGACGCTGAATTCGCCATGGTTGTCGTTCACGACCCAGCACCGTATCGGGACGCCGCCGACGCCGGGTTCGATCTGGTGATCGCCGGCCATACTCACGGCGGCCAGGTGCGCGTGCCGTTCTACGGAGCGGTGGTTACCAACTCGACGGTCCCCCGGCGCCTAGCCCGTGGGCTATCCAGGGTCGGCGAAAGCTGGCTATTCGTTACGCCTGGTCTTGGAACGGGAAAGTTTGCCCCGTTCAGGTTCCTGTGCCGTCCGGAGGCTTCCCTTCTTCACCTCCGGCCCCGGGAGGCCTAAGGCCACCCCACCTCTCCCAATGCACAACCGCTTCAAGAGACTTCCAGCCCCTTTTTACCGAGGCCGAGCGGCGGTCTGGGGCGGGGAGTCCGATGGTTACCACCCCGATAGGTGAAACCTCCAGAGGAATACCCAGCAGATCCTTGAGACGTTGATATCCCTCGGATTCAAGACCTAGAAAACCTGCAGCCAAGCCCTCGTCCACTGCAGCCAGCAGTAGAAGCATCAGGGAGCAACCGCCGTCCACGTACCAGTAGGGAACCGGCCAATCTCCCGCTGCGCCACGGGTGGCAGCCTTGTCGAGCTCGGCGTAGCGGTCTCGGTAGGCCTTCTCGCTGACACAGCACACTACGTGGACTGGGGCCCGGGAGAGCCAGGGGTCAAAGCCGCGAGCTACATATTCCGGCTCCCGTGCGATCTCGGCGATGCGTGCCCGGACGCTCGGGTCACGAACCACGACGAAGGACTGTCCTTGGCTGAATCCGGCGCTTGGAGCTAGCCGGGCGTTCTCGAGAACCTTGACTAGGCGATCCTGGGAAATCTCTTTCGACGAGTAGTTGCGAACCATCCGGCGGCGCCGGACTACCTCGGTGAACTCCAAACCGCCTCTCCCTTCAAAATCGTGGACCGGTCTGGGAGAGGCAGTTTACGTATCGCGGAACTACGACTGGCGCACCCCCTCTTACATAAGAGTGAGCGACATACCCCGGCGATCCGACGAGTTGAACTCGGTTGTCAAGGAAAATCTCTTTGTCCAGAGAAAGCAAGCGGAGCGAATGGCAGGAAAGAGAGGAAATAGGTGCTGAACACGTTTGAGCATGGTCTCACGGCCTTGGTAGCCGTCCTTCGTAATTAACCAGAGTGAAAGTTGAGAAGATCGGGCTTGGTCGGGATGGCGGGATTTGAACCCACGACCTCCTCGTCCCGAACGAGGCGCGCTACCAAGCTGCGCTACATCCCGCTAAGGGAAAGAGTGTACTCGGTGCTTATCCGGGCGTCTTAGGAAGGGCGGCTATGAGAGCTCGCTGGACCCTGGTGGCCTCGGCTTCGTCGGCGTAGGGACGGCGGGGCCAGAAGAATCCCCTCAACCCATCCTTGAACCGGCGGGGAACGACGTGCACGTGCACGTGCGGCACACTCTGGCTGACCTTGTTGTTCACGGCAACAAAGGTTCCTTCGGCCCCCAGCGCGGAGGGCATGGCGGCGGCAATCAACCTGGCGCTCGAAAAGAGGGGCCCCACTAGTCCGACAGGAAGATCCGGAAGCGTCTCGTAATGGCGCTTGGGCACCACCAAGCAGTGGCCCGCAAAGAGGGGCCGGTTATCCAGGAAGGTGAGGGTCACATCGTCTTCCCGGACGATCTTGCTAGGAACTGATCTGGCGACGATCTCGCAGAAGGTGCAGCTCAGGGAAGAAGAAGCTCCGCAATCTGAACGGAGTTGAGTGCTGCCCCCTTCCGCAGGTTGTCGGAGACCGTGAAGAAGCCAACCGCTCTCTCGTCGAAGGGATCTGACTTGATCCTTCCGACGAAGCATGCATCGGTGCCGGCCGTCGCCAAGGGGCTCGGAATGTCGGTCAGCTCAACCCCCGGCGCATCGGCAAGCAGCTCTCGTGCCTGGCTGGCGTTGATTGGCTTCTCAAAACGAGCGTGGACGGAGGCCCCGTGCCCCACCACCGTGGGCACACGGACACAGGTGGCGAAGACCTCGAGATCGTCAAGGCCGAGGATCTTCTGCGTCTCGGTCTGCATCTTGAGCTCCTCGCCCGTTGCTCCTCCATCCCGAACTCTGCCGATCAGAGGCACGACGTTGTAGGCGATCGGGGCGGCAAAGACATGCCCCTCCGGGGCGTGCGCCATGGCCTCTCGTGTACCAAGCGCTTCGATCTCGCCTACCGTCTTCTTCGACTGCTCCTCCAGCTCCTCGACGCCGCCCCGGCCAGCTCCCGAAGTGGCCTGGTAGGTGGAAACGATCATTCTCTTCAGTCCGAAACTGCGGTGAAGGGGCGCGAGGGGAACCACTACCCCGATCGTGGCGCAGTTTGGGGAAGCGATGATGCCCCTGTGGCCTTCCACGGCCTCGGGATTGGCTTCGGGGATCACCAGGGGAACCTCAGGATCCGCCCTCCAAGCCGCGGAGTTGTCCACCACTACAACGCCGGCCGAGACGGCCACCGGCGCCCACTCAGCCGCTACATCGTCCGGCGTGTCCAGAAGGACGAGGTCGATGCCGTCGAAGACCTCCTTGGAAAGTGGCTTGACGGTTAGCTGGTCGTCGCCGAACGGGATCTTTCGGCCGGCAGAGCGGGCCGAAGCCACCGCCACCACCTCGGAGGCAGGGAAGGCCCTTTCATGCAAGACCTCGAGCATGACGCGGCCGACCGCACCGGTAGCACCGACCACCGCCACCTTGGGCGCCTGGGGCAATTTCACTAGACCAGGTTACAACCGTTGCTCGGACGAGCGGATTGGGCAGAGCGCTGCTTAACCGGCAACACGCTCCTCCTGAACGTCGGAAAGATGGAATCGGTCATGGATCAAACGCACGGCACGGACGATGTCCTCGGCACGAACCACGCAGGAGATACGAATGGGCGAGGTGGAGATCATCTCGATGTTGATCCCGGCGTCCGCCAGGGTGGCGAACATCTCGGCTGCTACTCCGGGGTCCGACTTCATGCCTGCCCCGATCAGGGACAGCTTGGCGATGTCCGGATCCTCGGAGTAGCCCTCCGCCCCGATCTCCGAGACGATTCGGCGGATCGCTTCTCCCGAGCGGTCCAGGTCCTGCTTGGCCACGGTGAAGGTCACGTCGGTTCTGCCATCCTCCGACACGTTCTGAACGATCATGTCGACGTTTATGCGCTCGGCCGCGATGTCGCGAAAGATTGACGCAGCCACGCCCGGGCGGTCCGGAACTCTTCTAATCCGGACCATGGCCTCTGAGGTGTCATGGGTCACGGCCGTGACCAGTGCTTTCTCCATTCCCTCCTCCTCTTGCTTGACGAGCGTACCCGGCCCAGTGGAGAAGGTCGAGCGGCAGTGGATCACGACGCCGTGAGTCCGGGCAAATTCAACTGCCCTCATGACCAACACTCCGGCACCGGATCCCGACATCTCGAGCATCTCCTCAAAGGTGACCTCGTTCAGCTTTCGGGCTTCGGGCACGATGCGAGGATCGGCGGTGAAGACCCCCTCCACGTCGGTGTAGATCTCACAGACCTCTGCGCCCAGGACCGCTGCAAGGGCCACGGCGGTGGTATCCGAGCCACCCCTGCCCAGGGTGGTCACATCAAATGCCGTTGAAACCCCCTGGAATCCAGCCACGATCACGATCTTGCCTTGCTTGAGGGCCTCTTCGATGCGACGCGCCTTCACCTCGATGATACGTGCCTTCGTGTGTGACGTGTCGGTCACGATGCCGGCCTGGGAGCCGGTGAAGCTGATGGCGTCGTGGCCCATCTCGATGAGGGCCATGGACAGAAGCGCCATGGAGATCCTCTCTCCCGCAGACAGCAAAATGTCGAGCTCGCGGGCGTGCGGCACCCTGGCAACCTGATGCGCCAGCTCCAAAAGGTCATCGGTTGCGTCCCCCATGGCAGAGACCACCACGACCATCTGGTTGCCAGCAGCCTTTCCGGCCGCCACCCGATTAGCGACCTGGCGGATTCGATCGGGGTCCACCACTTTGTCGGTCTTAGTTCAAAAGTACGGGGGGACGTCCGTGGCGGGCCCCGATCGAATCCGCCAGGTCGCTAATCGGGTGGCGGCCGGAAAGGCTGCTGGCAACCAGATGGTCGTGGTGGTCTCTGCCATGGGGGACGCAACCGATGACCTTTTGGAGCTGGCGCATCAG
>DATACZ010000189.1:0-6321 GCA_036258795.1 Actinomycetota bacterium | reverse complement strand
GTCGTCTTTGAGATCGCTCCCGAGAAGGTGCTTGCGTTTGCCAAGGGCCTCTTCGCGCAGACCCGATATCGCTTCTGAGCCTCAATCGAACGATCTCCGAGTGGCGGGCCCCAGCCTGCTTGGTCTGTCAGCGAAGTTAGTGGTTATCGGGGTACTGCTTTTCGTTCGTTAGTTGGACGCGAATGGCGGTCAACCCCATCCATATTGACACTCACTAGTTCCTGTTCAGAGTCGCCTGATCAAATTTTCTTGTGCGACAAAATCTGCGACGCAGACGGCGCGGCTTGAAGGGAACAGGGGCTAAAGGGTTTAGGACACTTTCTTGGAGCGGACGACCGGATTCGAACCGGCGACCCTCACCTTGGCAAGGTGATGCTCTACCAACTGAGCCACGTCCGCCTGTTGACACGAATCCTACCAGGCAAGGGCTTGGGCGCCCACAAGAGCAAGACGAGAACCTAGGTCGTGGTCACTCACTCCGTCCCTGTGGATCCGAAACCACCTGAGCCCCGCTCGGATCCGGGAAGCTCTTCCACTTCAACAATCCTGCACTGCGGGACGGAAAGCACCACGAGCTGAGCGATCCGCTCACCGCGGGCTATGTCAATCACGTTCTCGGGGTCGAGGTTGATGGCGATGATCTTGATCTCTCCCCGGTACCCAGAGTCGATGAGTCCCGGCGAGTTCAAAAGCCCCAGGCCCTTGCCGATCGCCAGGCCGGAGCGTGGCTGTACGAACCCTGCATAGCCGTCGGGTATGGCCACAGCGATCCCCGTAGGGATCAGAGCCCGCTCCCCCGGCTTCAGGGAAACGTCGGCTACGGAGCGCAGGTCCACTCCCGCATCGCCCGGCCGAGCATAGGCGGGCAAGGGCATGCCAGGATCGAGCCTCAATACCTGCACGTCGGGCGACGGCCCAGGGGTCACTTGTTTTGGCTCGACCGCTCCTTGGGAGGAAGTTTTTTCTGGAGCATTCCAAGCTCACGCTCGAAGTCGTTTAGCTCCTGAAAGTCCTTGTAAACGCTTGCAAATCGCAGGTAAGCAATCTCGTCGAGGACCCTCAGTCGTTCCAGAATTTGCATGCCAAGGTCTGCGCTGTGGACTACGCTGCTGCCTTCTTCCTTAACCGACTCCACCACGTCGTCCGCAAGCTGCTCCAGGGCATCGGCGGACACGGGCCGGTTCTTGAATGCCTTGCGGATTCCAGACACGAGCTTCTCTTTGTCGAATGGCTCTCGTTCTCCGGAGCGCTTCTGGACTAGGAGTGGAACCTCCTCTATGCGCTCGTAGGTGGTAAACCTCTGACCACAGTTCTCGCACTGCCGGCGACGCCTGATGGCCCTGCCATCCTCGGCCATCCGCGAATCGACAACATGGTCTTCAGGATGGCTACAGAATGGACACCGCATGGCATTTTCTCCGAAACCTATCCTAAGTTACCCACATTGCTCCGCGTAGGAGTGATGCTATGGACTACCACTCAAAGGAGCGCAGGTATTTAAAACCCGATATGGCTTACCCCGCAGGCAACCAGAAGACGGCGATTCGTAGATGAAACGCACAATCCCGGCTTCTTACTCACCCCGTCACCCGAGCAGGCAGCTGCTCGAGATCGCCTCGTGGCGTGTGGCGGCTGAGATGGTCCGCCGCTACCCGGAGATAAGGATCATTCAGACCAATCCCGGCGGGGGGCAGGACTGCTTGACTCTTCTTCTCGAGACTGGCACCCACCCCTTCGAGCGCCTGGACCTCAACCGGCTGGGAGGGGTGACTTATCACTACCTTCGCCGAGACGGAACTCAAACCTTCAAGATGTGGACCGACTTCTGGGCGGAGTTCTTCAATGCCGCGGACCCAAGGGACCCTATTCGGAAGCTCTCTGCGCTGGCAGGGCTGCCCCCGGTGGCCAAGCTGCGCCCCGGCACCCCCACGGTGATGGTCTACAGGTTCATCGCCGCCTTTTTGACCCACATTGCATTCAACTGCTCCTTTGGCCGCTTCGAGTGGGGATGCGAAAACGGATACCTCGACACCGCCGACGGGTTTGGGGGAATCTGGATGAGCCGCTTCGCCCTGTTCCCCGCCGCCAGCGAGCGCCTTCAGGCTCATCACATCGAGGATCCTTACGGGGTGTCGGCTTACCGGTTCTGGTTCCTGCTGCTCAACGAGGAGCCCAAGCTGTGCATCGAGATCACCGGCAGGGCTTGGGACTTGAACGGAAACGAGTACAGCTTCGAAAAGCTCGCTGGCACGGATGAAAGAGTTTGGCCCTTGGTTTTGGAGATCGCCGGAGACCTTCTGCCCTAGGCGGGCAGCCGCGGCATCCTCACCCTCAAGGCCCACTGAGCCC
Source organism: Actinomycetota bacterium (assembly GCA_036258795.1). Lineage (GTDB taxonomy): Bacteria > Actinomycetota > CADDZG01 > JAHWKV01 > JAHWKV01 > DATACZ01. Next base: position 3,972 of record DATACZ010000189.1, on the reverse strand, counting down.
AGGCTAAGCAGCTAGGATCGGGCCGGTGAAACTCGCATTTGGCATCCCAGCCACACGCGATCCCGATAGAGCCGCCCGGATTGGCATGGAAACTGAGCGGCTCGGCTTTTCAACCATCTGGACCAACGACATCCCCCAGGCGAGCGGCCTGGCGACTGCCGGCCACATCGCCCGCGCCACCTCGACCATCCGAATTGCCGTCGGCGTGCTGCCCTGTGACCGGAACCCGCCGGCTCAGGTGGCAGTCGCGGTCCGGAACCTGAGGCTGCCGCTGGATCGTCTGGTCGTCGGAGTGGGGTCAGGCTCCTCCAAGAACCCCCTCCAGGCAGTTAGGGCCGCGATCGAACACCTGCGAGGCGATTTCGGGCCGGCACTGACGATAGGCCTCGGTGCGATGGGCCCGCGAATGTGCAAGCTGGCGGGAGAGGTGGCCGATGTAGTGCTTCTCAACTGGATGACCCCGGAGCGAGTGGCGTGGGCTCGGCGCCACATTGGAGCCGGCAGTTCTCGTGCCGGCCGCCGGCAGCCGCCGGAGGCGGTTGGTTACGTTCGTACGGCTATGGGAAAAGGAGCTACCGAACGCATACGGTCGGAGGCGGAAAAATACTATGCTATGCCCGCCTACAGGCGGCATTTCGACGCCATGGGTGAAGAGCTGCAGTCGGTGGGCCTCAACGCTGACGACGAGGACCTCCAGTCCAGGTTGACTGGGTACGGTGAGGTCCTTGACGAAGTAGTGATTCGGGCCGTGCCCGAGACTGACTCTTTGGAGTCCACCCTAGCGGTCGCCAAGGCTATCGCTGCCGCACGGTGATTGTAGTGTTGCTTCACGAACCGTAGTCCTACATCAAAGAGCCGGCAAAAATGACAAAGAGGATGGGAAAGATCGTGCCTGAATGGGGTCGAAGCTCTGCGGGTCTGATCCTCATCACCTTGCTCGCAGTCGCCTGCAATCCAGGTAATCAGCGGCCGAGCCCGAGTCCAGCTAGGAACAGGGTCCAGGACATCTTCGTCATGAACGAGGACGGCTCCGGGCAGATCCGCCTCACCAACCGGCCCGGAATCGACAGCTCGCCCGCCTGGTCCCCCGACGGCTCCAAGATCGCCTTCAACAGCAACCGTAACGGCAACTTCGACATCTTTGTGATGAACGCCGACGGCTCCCGCGAGGTCCAGCTAACCGAGAATACTGCGGACGACTTCTCTCCTGCCTGGTCCCCCGACGGCAGGCAGATCGTCTTCAACAGCGCCCGAGACGTCAGTAGGGAGCTGTACGTGATGGACGCCGACGGGTCCGACGAGACCAGACTGACCGACAACCGAGCGGATGACGGGTTGCCCGACTGGTCCCCCGACGGCTCGAAGATAGCCTTCGAAACCGACCGGACGGAAAACTTCGAGATCTTTGTATCCAATGCAGATGGATCGGACGCGAGAAGCCTGACCAACAGCAGCGGGGTCGACGGCGCGGCTGCCTGGTCACCGGATGGAACCCGCATTGCCTTCATCAGCGACCGGGACGGCAACTTCGAGATATACACGATGAACGCAGACGGCACCGATCAGCGCCGGATCACCACCAGCCCAGGCTTCGACACGTTCCCGGACTGGTCGCCGAATAACTCTCGGATCGTCTTCGACTCAGTCCGGTCGGGCAACCGGGAAATCTTCACAATGAATCCCGACGGGTCGGACGTGAAAAGGCTGACAAACAACACCGGGATTGACCGCTTCGCCGCCTGGGGGCCTGACGGGCGGATTGCCTACTACAGCGAGCGCAGCCGCTAACCTCAAGCTGCCGTGCTGCTCGAAGGCAAGAAGCTTCTAATCACCGGGGTATTGACGCCCAAGAGCATCGCCTTCGCGGTGGCCCAGCTGGCCCAGGAGCAGGGAGCCGAGGTCGTTCTGTCGGGCTTCGGCAAGGGGCTTTCCCTGACCGAGATGTCGGCCCGGCGCTTGCCCCAGCAGCCGGATGTGCTGGAGATGGACGTCACCGACGAGGCGGCCATCGAGCGGCTCGTCCAGGACCTGGGGTCTCGATGGACCCAGGTCGACGGATTCCTCCACGCCATCGCCTTCGCCCCGAAGGACGCCTTGGGGGGCGCCTTCCTCGAAACCCCCTGGGACAGCGTCCAGCTGGCATTTCGGACCAGTGCCTACTCGCTCAAGTCTCTTGCTACCGGCTTGCTACCTCTGATGCGGGACCAGGGCGGCTCCATCGTCAGCCTCGACTTTGACGCCTCGGTGGCCTGGCCGATCTACGACTGGATGGGAGTAAGCAAGGCCGGCCTGGAGGCGGTGAGCCGGTACCTGGCCCGCGACCTCGGGAGGCTCGGGATTCGGGTCAACTGCGTCTCAGCCGGTCCCTTGGCCACCACCGCGGCCAAGGGAATACCGGGCTTTGAGACCCTCGCCAACAGCTGGGCCGGGAAGGCGCCGTTGGGGTGGGACTTGAACGACCCGCAGCCGGTGGCTCGCGCGGTCGTCTACCTTCTCTCGGACTGGTCCCGAGGGATCACGGGGGAGATTCTTCACGTGGACGGCGGCTATCATGCTATGGGAGCCGACCTCGGTTTTGAGGATTCCAAGGAAGGGTAGGTCGGTCTCGAACCCATCGGTTGTGACAGCAAGGATCGGATCGAAGTAATGGCTGGCCTGCAGTACGGCTACCCCGACCCGGAAGACATCTCCCGCCTTTCGGATGAATTGCGCCGGAAGGGAATGCGGCCTCGTCAGCTCGACAAGCTGCGAGCGTTCTGGGGAGACGCCTGTCTGGACCCAATGAAAAGGGGAATCCTGCGTGAGGCTCCTGACAATAAGTCCGGGACGCCAGACGTCCCCGCCCAGCTTCCCGACCTACCCGAGCCAGAGCCGGACAGCGTTGGCCTGCTCGAGCTCCTGGATTCCTCACTGCCCTTTCCGCCAGTCGAACCACCAACCCCTCCCGGCGAGGAAGAGCCCTAGCCAGTAGGTCCGCCGGACCGTTCAAGGCGGTTTGGAACGATACTCTGTCACGCATGCCAATACCTCGCCCTCCCAAGGCCGTCACCTTTGACTGCTGGTCCACCCTCATCGCCGACCAGAGTTGGGAAGAGACGCGCCTTCACCGTCAAAGATCCCTGGTCGAGATTGCCGCGAGGCGGGGGTTGGAGCTTGATCTGGAGCAGGCCCGGGAGCTGATCGAGGGCTCCTGGCAGCAGCACGTCGAGTCGTGGAGGAGCGGTGGATTCTTCGGGGCCCCCGGAGCCGCCCGGTGGATCGTAGGCGAGATACAGACCCGCGGCCTGCCGATCCCGGTCTCGAAGCTGGACGACGATCTCGTGGCCGAGCTTGTGGCCGCAATTGAAAATGCCACCGACGGCGTAGGCACCCAGGTGGTCGAGGGAGCGGCCGAGGCGCTCAACGCCGTGCGAGAGGCCGGAATATCAACCGCCCTGGTTTGCGACGTGGGCTTTACCCCCGGCAGATTCGTCCGCAGATTCCTGAAGGAGCACGGCCTTCAACTCGACCACTATTTCTTTTCCGATGAGGTGGGCACTCCCAAGCCCTACCCGCCCATATTCCAGGCGGCACTGAAGGCAACCGGCGCCGAGCCCTCTCAGGCCGTCCACATAGGCGACCTGAAGCGAACCGATGTCGCAGGTGCAAGAAACGCCGGGATGGGCACGATTCGCTTCGTTGGGGTCCACAACGATCAGTGGCAGTCGCCCGATACCGCCGGGGAAGAGGCAGACGCAGTCCTGGAGCACTGGGCCGACCTTCCGGAGGTTCTCGGAATCTAAGATCCGGCCGCTAAAGAGTGTGGTAGAGCCTCTCGGCGATGAACCCCACGACAGCAAGCCCGGCCAAGGTAATCGCCAGCCTGGGGTTTGCAAGCCGGCTTCTAGGACTGTCGGGGAACATCAGAGGCGCCAACCCCGCAATGAGCGCCACGGCTCCCGCCGCCATGACGAGCAGCAGCAACATGAGGTG
>DATACZ010000188.1:0-8920 GCA_036258795.1 Actinomycetota bacterium | reverse complement strand
CCGGCGGGTCGGCACTGCTTATCCCACCCCGACGCCTGGTTGACCGTCCGGCGACGGACGTCCTCACACGACCGGCTCTTCGTCCCCGGAGGACTCTTGGGCATTCCCTAAGGGCCACTTCAGCTGAAACTCGACCTCCTCCTCGTCCGTGCCACGCTCGTGCTCGACGCTGAATTCGGCCCTGGCCGGAACCCTGATACGTTCGCCTGCAACTTGAATACGAAAGGCCGTGCCAGACTCCAGAGCGTCTGCTAGCCGGCGAAGCTTAGCGACGACGTCGCTTGTGGAGTAGAAACGTTCGACATCCCGAGGTTTTTTGTTCATGGAGCGCTCCATTGTCGGTGAAAGTAATTCATCGTCCCACACACCGTACTGCTATCACTTCGAACCACTTGTGAAGGGCTGGCCACCAAAGCGGTCACGATAGGCGAACTTTTCAACCGGCCTGCGCCTCAACCTAGTGATCTGCTTCCTGGGCTTGCCCAATGCCATCAGCCCCGCCACCGCGTACCCTTCCGGAATGTCGAGCAGCTCTCGGACTGCCGGCTCCTGCCGGGCGATCACCGAGGTCATCACCCCGCCGAGGCCCTCGTTGCGGGCGGCCAAAAGGATGTTGTGAGCGAAGGGATAGATCGACGCTCCTCCAATGATGCTCTGCCGGTCCAGCCCATTGTCCATCACGGCCAGAGCTCCGAGATCTGCCACCAGCACCACCATCACCGGAACGGTGTCCAAGTGGTCGGCGAAGCGATGCGGCGCCGGCGTACGGCGAGCCTCCTTCAGATCCACCGCAGGTCCGGGCCAGCGTCCGGCTTCCCGGGCGGCGAAGGGCACGAGTCCCTTGCGGACATGCGCGGTGTACTCTCGCCAACCGAGCACGTAAAGATCGCGTAGCCGCTTCCGGGTGTCCGGATCGGACACCACGATGACGTACCACCCCTGCCGGTTGCCTCCGCTGGGCGCGAATCGGGCGTGATCCAGGATGCGATACAGCACGGTGTCAGCGACCGGCTCCTCAGCGAAGTCCCGGGTAGCCGGGGTGGTGCGCATGACCTCGTAAAGCTCCATCGGCTCACTCCCTTACTTCGGTCCGAGGTTCCTGCCCAATAGCGAAGGGACCCCAATTTAGTCGGTCCAATACTGGATGCCCTTCAGGACGGGCGTGCTACGATGTGGCTCAATACCACAGACAGTGGCAGGGGTTGCTCATGTCACGGGGGTATCTCCGCTGAAACAGGTAGCGGGTCGTCCCTATCGGCTTGGCCGCATTCAACTTCTTAGTCTCCTTCTCGTATTTACGGCTGCTGTGTGGCTCACCGTCGGTCTCCCGCTTCCCGCGTCGGCCCTGGGCATGACGATGAGCCCTAACGAAGGACCCCCCGGCAGCCGGGTCACCGTGCACCTTACCCAGTTGGAGGCCCCATGCGAGGTCCGCTTCGACGGCTCCGTGGTGGTGCCATCCTCAGCTTGCCAGCCGGGCGCTGACGGCTCTGCCTCTCCAACCTTCTCAATCCCTCAAGGGGCCGGGACGGGAAGCCATCAAGTGGTCGTCTCGGCGAACACCCCGTCCTCAACCAACCTGACCTCCACTGCCTTCAGAGTGGTATCGGCGCCTCCTCCGCCTCCTCCCTCACCCCGGCCATCACCATCTCCGACCAAGACCACGCCCAAGCCCAGTCCAACGCCAACCTCCAGCGCTACTCCCTCGCCCTCTCCCACCGCGACGCCAAGCCCCACTCCCACCGAGGGCAACCCGTCATGTGACCTGGAGAGCTCGTCGGTCCAGGAATTCAGAATCACCCCCCGGCAGGGCGAGGCCGGGTCTCAGCCGGTCGCTGTCATTAGATGGTCGGATAGGGACGGGTGTCCGGAAGCCAGAGCTAGGGTTACGTTCGATGGCCGGCCCATCAGCGATTCGCTCGCCGTTGGAGGACCGCCCTCCCGCATGGTCTTACAGATCCCCAAAAACTCGACTTCCGGGTCTTACGTGATCGACCTGGTAGAGCAAGGGGGAGACGAGAAGCTGCTGGCTCGAAACGTCTTCGAGGTGGAGGAACCGGAGCCGGACCAAGGCTTATGGTTGCCACTTGCTGCAGCTCTTCTGGCCGCAGCGGTAGGACTGGGACTGTGGCGGCGACGCAAGGGCGCGCTGAAGTTACCCCGGCCGCGCTAAGCCGGCTCCCGACTGAACCCCCACGCTCCGGTTGGCAATCCCTTATATGCCCTGGTGGATCGCCCCATTACTGGGTAAATGCAGATAGCGCGATCATTGAAAATCAACTCGGAAGAGGGAGGCGCTATGGCCAACTTCAGATGCGAGGAGTGCATGGTCGAGCTCATCGCCGACGACGAGGGCGTCCCCGAGCTGTGCCCTCGTTGCGGGCGGGAGATGGTGCAGTTCCTGGAAGAAGAATCTGACTGCACGGTTCCCCAAAGACGCGAGCAGGAAAGGCAAATTCAGCAAATCGAAAGGACGAAGTACAGAAGCCTCACCTAGCGACGAAGTCTCATTCGCCTTGTGGGGAGCTGAGCGCTCCCCACGTAGTTTTTTGCCCATGGTTGGATGGGTAAGAACTAATCGACGATCGGTCCGACTCGACCAAGGAGGTTCTGTGGCTAATTGGCAATGCGAGACCTGCATGATCGTCCTCGACGCTGCCGATGAGGGCGAGCCCGAGCTCTGCCCCCGCTGCGGGGAAGAGATGACCCCCTTTAGCAACGAAGGCAACTGCCTGAGGCACGGCGCAAGAGCGGGAGCACCTGCCTCCCAGCACAGCAGGTCCTAGAGCGGGTCTTCAGCGGCCACTGCGCTTCGCTGCAGTGGCATTCCGAGATTTCTTAGAGCAGGAACGCGAGCGCTAGGAAAAACAGTCCCAGAGGGATGAGCTGCAACGTTCCTAGCGTGGTTCCCATCGCGGCCAAGAAGAACAACAGTGCCGCGATAGCGAGCAAGATCCTGCGAATAGGCAACGTATTGCCTCCTGTCCTATTCCAGGCGAACCTAGTGCGTGGCGCCACGGTGGTTCTCCTCTCCGAACGCGATTTTCAAATCCTACCTGCCCCCGACTTTCGGAGTGCAAGAAATCCCGCCAGGGCGGCCGAGGAGTTCACAGCCGCGTGAATGCCAAACGGCGCGCCCAACCCGCCGGTCTGAAGGCGAAGCCAGACCAAGATCATGCCGATGCCAAAGGTCACCAGTACGCCACCAGTCATCGCACGCCATGGCCCGAAGCCATTCAATATCCGGTTGACTCTTGCCGCAGCTAGCGTTGGAACAACATGCCACAGGGCAAACGCAACGCTGGAGATGAGGGCGGCCGTGAGGGTTCCATACTCAACAAGAAGCACAAACAACACTCCACGAAAGGCCACCTCCTCGAGCAGGACGGTACCTATCGGAATCCGGATGAAAATGCGATAGAGCATCTCTAAGCGGGAGCTGTCCTCCAGACGCCGGTCCGCAATTAGCTTCGCCCACCTGGGCGACAGCAGTGCGACATAAAGGGGGCCGGTGATGATCAATCCCGCCAGGGCAAACCTCGCCGCCTCCGAGAGGGTGTCTCCCATGAGGCCAAGCTCCTCAACCGTTAAGTTCAGCAGCCCCAAAGCAAGGCCGATGACCCCTGCGGCAGCGCACAGATTGATCGGGACGTAGAACCGTTGAAATGGCCGCCACAGGTTGAGCAGGTTGTTGTAGGCAATGAGCGCCACGGCGAGGCCCATTGCCGCCCCCAGGTGATCACGCACGATAAGGACCGGTTTGTCTCGCTCTTGGGAGCATCGAGCCGCTTACACTGCTGCCGTGGAACCACCATTTGGGGGTAGAGCGACCGACCCAGAGACCCTGCGCACCGACATAGGAGCCTTCCTCCAGTTCTCGATTCCGGACCGGAGACCCACCGTGCGGATACACGAGACAGTTCGGGCGGACGGTTATAGACGCCTGTCCATCGGCTTCGGCGCGCCAGACGGCGACACAATCCCCGCTTACCTGCTCATGCCTGCCGGTACAGGGCCATTTCCAGCCGTGATCGCTCACCACCAGCACAACGGGGAACGGCACCTCGGCAAGAGCGAGGTCTGCGGCCTGGCCGGCAACCCGCTTCAGGCATTCGGTCCCTCCCTGGCAAGAAGCGGGTTGGTGGTGCTTGCGCCCGACTCCATCTGCTTCGAGGACCGCCGGCGCCAGATGAGGGGACTCCAGCGGGATCCCAAGTCGGGGACCGACTGGCTCCAGCACTACAACGAGATGGCCTATCGTTTGCTTTTGGGCGATCTTCTGATGCGCAAGGTCCTCGTGGACTCCGCCTCCGGCGTATCTTTGCTGGCAGCTCTGGATGAGGTTGATCCCAGCCAAATCGGCATCATCGGCCACTCTTACGGCGGCAATACCGTTTTGTTCCATGCAGCCCTCGACGTGCGGCTCCGCTTCGCATGCTCCAGCGGCGCGGCATCTACCTATGCCACCAAGATGGCCAGCGACACGGGCATCGAAGAGGCCGGGGTCATTCCAGGCTTCGTGAAGCATTGGGACATCCAGGATCTCGTAGCCTGCATAGCTCCTAGACCGTTACTCCTCGTCTCTGCCACGGAGGATCCCTATTCAGTGGACGCGCCCGACGTGGAGGCAGGTGGCCGTTGGGGATACGCGGCGAAGGGGGCCGACGACGCTCTGGAGCACCTTCGGTTCGAGGGCAGCCACGACCTAACCCCAGACCGCTTCCAGGCCATCACAGATTGGGTAACCGGCATAGTTCCTCGCTAATGCTCCACAGCTGCCGGCGGGCGCCCGGGTCGTACGCCTGCGCGTGAGCGCGAGCGGGCCTAACCCCATCGAAGTACTTTCCCGTTACTCCTTTAAGTTCCGAGGCCGTTACGAGGTGGAAGGTCGCCTCAGCTCCCTGTTCCACGCTCGTTATCGGAACACCAATCTCCCGCACCATCTTGGTATCCATGAAGGTTGCCGGATGAAGGGCGTTGACCGTTACCCCAGAGCCTTCCAGGCGCTCTGCAAGCTGGAAGGTGAACATGATCTGCGCCAGCTTGCTCTGGCGGTAGGCCCGCCAGCCCTCGTAGCCCCGATCGAGCATGAGGTTGTCGAAATCCAGCCCTGCCTGACCGGCCGAAGCCACATTCACCACGCGTGCCGGCGCTGAGCGACGCAGGAGAGGCAGTAGCAGAGTCGTAAGCAGGAAGCCTGCTAGGTAGTTGACCTGAAAGCGCAGCTCATAGCCGTCTCGGCTGAGCTCGCGCCCCGAGCCGGGTCCACCTACTCCTATCCCCGCGTTGTTGACCAAGGCGTCCAAGCGCTCCTGCTCCGCCTCGACCCTCTGCGCCAGATCCCGCACGGCCTCCAGCGCACTAAAGTCGGCCGGGTAAAAACGGTGCGGGACGGCTCCATTGACGGCTCGTAACTCTTCGAGTGCGCGTTCACCACGCTCCAGATTGCGCCCGTGCAACAGGACGGTTGCACCGTGTGCGGCCAGATCACGAGCTAACCGGCGGCCGTGTCCGTCGGTCGAGCCGGTGATGAGGATGACCTGCTTGTCGATGGGCAGCATCAGGGCGCCCCAGGTTTTAGATCTAGGTCGGCCATTAGACGGGGAGCCGTGCGCTGGCGATCGTTATGTCAGGGGCTACTATCGGCAGGAGCAGCCCCACGCTGCACCTGGATGTTGAAGTGTGGATCGAAGTTGCTCTGCATCAGCAGCCGGAGCCACAGGGGCAGGTACATCTCGGGCCCACGGGCGGTCGAGATATCTCCAAGATCGATCACATTGGCCTCCGGCCAGCCAAAGCTCGACAAGAGCTCGACCACCTTCCGCTTTGCGTCGGCATCGTTACCGCTGATGAAAAGGTTGTGGTCGCCGGGCACCAAGGACGGGTTCACCATCAGCACGTGAGTCACAGTGTTGAGCGTCTTGACCACTTTGACATCGGGAAAAGCTCTCTGGATCTGCTCTCCGAGACTGTCCTCGTTGCACACGGTCAGGCTCGGAGGCATGCCCTTCGACGAGTCCAGGGGGTTTGCCAGGTCGACGAGCAACTTCCCGTTCAGGTTCGCAGCCCCCGCCGCCTGAAGTGCCTCCAGCGAAGCTGAGCCTGCGGTGCAGTTGAACACGATCTCCCCGAAGCGTGCCGCATCCTCGAAGCTACCGTGATGAGCACTTGTTCCTGCACCCTCCGCCCAGGAGCGGGCATTGTCGTTGTTGGGATCCCGAGAGCCCATCATGACCTCATGACCAAGCTCAATCAGCTTCGAAGCGATGGTCGAGCCCACCCTGCCAGTTCCCAACACGGCAAATTTCATGTCTTTAGGGTCCTTCCAGTCCTTTTGTACAACCCACCCTTAGTGCTTTTCTGCAATCGCATAATGTGCGTCGAGTAGAAGCTCCTTGACGTCGTTCTCGCGGATGAAGCTTAGGCAGGCATCACGTACTCTGTCTGAAGCCTCGGGATCCAGCTGCGTGGCGGTACGCCTAAGCCCGGTTCCAAGGACGATTCGCCACCAGTCATCCGGTTCGGCAAGCGGTAACCGCTCGACTTCGCTGTAGATGGTCACGTCTTCAAGCCCGGCGTCCACGAAGACCCTCTGGAATGTGTCGAAGTCTTCGGTGCGTCGCCAGGGCTGTACTACCTCGAGATCAGGCCGTTCTTTCCCGACGGCTTCCACAAAGACGTCGCGCATGGGGTCGAAAAACTTGCGTCCCAACACCGTTATCCCCAGCCGGCCTCCGGGTCGCACCATTCTCCAGAAGGATCGGACTGTCTCCGGCATGTCGTCGGCGAAGAAGATTCCAAGGACGCTCATTACGGTGTCGAAGGATTCCTCTGGATAGTCGAGCGAGGTCATATCCCCCGCCACTAACTTGATGTTGCTCAAGCCTGACTGAGAGACCTTGTCCCGAGCGATTGCAAGCATCTGGCCGGCGTAATCCACGCCTATCACCGACCCGCCCGGTCCGACGGCCTTGGCCGCTGGTATCAATGCGGGTCCGGTGCCACAGGCCGCGTCCAGAACACTTTCGCCAGGCCGCAGGCGTAAGCGGTCCACGGTCCTGACGGAGAGAAACTGCCAATAGTCGCGGGATGCGTCCTCGTAGTCCCGGGCTGCGGCGTCGTAAGTCACTTTGGGATCGAACTCGCCGAGTGGTTTCCTCACGTCACGTCACCGCGTAGCCAGTTTAGTGCCGACCCCAGCAAGCCAGGCCGGAGAGCTAGCATTGGTGGGCGCACGAGGATTTGAACCTCGGACCTCTTCCGTGTCAAGGAAGCGCTCTCCCCCTGAGCTATGCGCCCGGCCTTTTCACTCTACTCTCCCTCACCGGTTTCTCACCTGGTGAAGGACCCGGTTAAGAGGTTACGGGGCGGGCCTGAGATCCTCCTCGTGCCGGGCGGGAGAAGATGGAGTAGCCGATCCAGATCAGGGCCAAGCCGAAGAACTTAACTCCCATCCGAAAACCCGGCAGGAGCCTTATCCCAGGTTCCGTCAGCATGGCGAATCTGTCGATGGCCAGCCCGGCGGGAATGCTCAAAAGAAGCGCTAGTGCCGCGATCCGATTTAGCTTTCCTGCCCTAACCATGGCGAGGCCAAAGATCAGGATGCCAATCAAGAGAATGAGGAACCCAGTCGACACGAGCGACACGGCATTGTTGAGCCGGGTATTGAGTACTAACTCCCTGTACCTCATGAGAGCCAGAACGGCCGCCAGGAAAAGTGCTCCGAGCGATGCGACGAGGAAGCCAATCCTGCCCAAAGCTCCATCCGCTCCACCCTGAGCGGCCCTCAAGCCCGCCAGTCCGAAGATGAGGATCACTAGCGATAGAGGCATCAGCAAGAAAGGGTCTCTCGGCGTGAGCTCACCGATCAAGATGGGGGCGATGATGGCCACCCCGGCAATTATTGCGGCGGCTCCTCCCCGGCCAGGGCGCTGGGGTGCTTCCTTGGTCCCCGAGCGCTTTCGACCGCCAGATCGCGAAGCGCTTCTGCGGCCCCCTTTAACCGGTTGCGAAGGCGGTTCTGTGGAGGCCTCACTCCCAGACCTTCTCACTTCGGGTTCCATGTCGTCCGGCATCGGGAATGGCTCCTTTCGCAACTTGTGGTTCAAGCCTCCGGCAGAAAGAGCGACGGTTCTCCTGTCAGATCAAAGGAAAAGCGGCGCTGATTGCCCTGGCTGCACACTGATCTTAAACCTCTAAGCCAATGGGGCACCGGATCGCAGCCGATGAAAGTCCTGAGTTAGACCTCAAGAAGACGCCTTGGAGGCGGGATCGTCCCTCGAACCTGGTGCCCGTACGCCCGGCGGGGGGCTCAGCAAATTCGGCCCAAGCAGATCCTCCAGAACCGAAAGCGGAGAGGTGGGCACCACCACCAAAGCATCTGCAACAGGCCGCTCGACTGGCCCCACCACGGTGTCATTGGGCCCAGGCTGGGCGACGACCTCTTCCCTGCCAGCCCTGAGGACCAGGCGATCGCTCGGTCGGTTCACCACCGTTCCCCCGATGGCCAAGGTCGTGGACCCTCCTCCATCGAGATTGATGCCCTCGGTGGCGCCTAGGCGAGCAAGGAGTTCTGCCGCCTCCCGGAGCGTCAACCCGACGCTGTAGCCGGGCTGGCGGCCGTCGACGGCGACAAGGAGACTCTCCTCTCGGTTCCACCCCACTATGGTCCGAGGATGGCGGCTCGTGACTAGATCCGATCCGTCGTCCACCACCGAAGCTCGTCCCCCTCGCAACAGGATGGGACTTCCCCCGATGCTTTCGAGTACCGGAGGCGACATCTCCAGCTGGAACAGCGCACGCTGGCCTAGCAGGCTGGCCTTTGACCGTTCCCACAACGCCCTAAGCGAATTCGCCCCCGATCCATGACCGGACAGGACTGCTCCATCCGGTGGTATGGGAGTCCCTCCCGAACCGTCGT
>DATACZ010000187.1:0-5708 GCA_036258795.1 Actinomycetota bacterium | reverse complement strand
TGAACCGAGCTTAATTTCGTCTCGGCCAGGAGGCTGGGCGCCGTTCTACCCTGAGTTTCAGTCGCCGTCTGCCCGAGTCACTATCCAAGCAGCTCCGAGTTGAATGCCTGCGAGCATGGCGGCGCCAAGCAGCCACCAATAGCCCTCGTCAGTCACAACCGATGTAACGATGATGGCGCCGCTTATTACGGTTAGGCATAGGGCGCCGAGGTGATGGCCTCGGCTCAGAGTCTTTAGTCGTTGTCGGCGCCGCCAAACACTGGCATCCAGAACCACCCACGCCGCGGTAAGAAGAGCGGCACCTATGGCGTCAACAGTGGATGGGCCATGGAGATCACTGAAGGAAAAGAGCCGCTGGTCCGTGTCCGGCAACGCCACCAGAAGAAGTCCTACAACTGAAGCCGTTGCCCACCAAACCCATACCATTCGTGGGATCGGCGCGAGCATGCTTTGATCCTACGTTCAAGAAGTCCGATCACGAGCCGCGCGAGCGTTACCACACTTTCTCTAGACGAAGTGGCCCACTTCGTTGTAAAAGACTCTCTGACACTTCCCCGATGAATTCGTCGAGGGAGTGCTATGTCTGCCTATCCTTCTCCCACAGTCCGCCTCGCCTGTAGCGATCCCATCCTCCTTGACGAGGTGATCCGCGACCTCGAAGAGATCCCCCACTGGCGCCTTCTGGCCTCCGCCCACTCGAGTCAGGAACTTCTCAACGGACTCGCTTCTCAGGCCGACTTCTTAATCCTTTCCGACACCATTGCAACGGAGCTGGCCGGGGATGCCCGCGCCTTGAATCTCGCCGGTGAAGTGATCGTCTTCGGCCGAGAGGAGAGTCCTCAGGGTTTGAGAGCAGCTTTGAGGCTGGGTGCTCGAGATTTCGTGCTCTGGCCCGACGATCGACTTCGGCTCAGAGAGATCACTATTCATAAAAAGGCTGGAATTAATACCCAGCATCGGGTGTCGTCGGGCGGATTACATGTGGTGTGGGCCCCGAAGGGTGGCTCCGGCACGAGCGTCGTTGCGGCGCACCTGGCAGCCGCCATGGCGACAATTGCAGGCAAGACCAACTGCATCCTCATGGATCTCGACGTCGGCCATTCAGACCAGACGGCGATCCTGCAGGCCGAGGATGAGAAGAAGTCAATTCTTGACCTCCTACGGGTAGCCGATGAGCTATCGGCTTCCATGGTGGAAAGTGTCGCTTGGCAGCACCCCGAGGGATTCAGAGCAATCCTTTCCGCCGACCCCAGAGCTGATTCGGCCTCTGTGGAGGCGGACGACGTCGCCAAAGTGGTCGCAACAGTTCGTGAAGCTGCCGACCATGTAATCGTCGACCTCCCCTCAGGAGTCACCGACGTCGCCACGAGGGTCCTCCGAGAGGCGTCCACCGTGCTGCTGGTCGTGACGCCCGACCTTCTTTCACTTCGCCGAGCCCGCCACTCATTCACGCTCCTGCGAGCGGCCGGAGTTGACCCAACCCGGTTCATAGGTGTGCTGAATCAAGCCGGTGGGACGGACGTCTCGGAAAAAGACGTCAGATCCGTCCTCGGGGTTACCACGACCTTCCGGGTCAAGGCCGACATGCAGGTTTATAGGGCCGCAAATCGTGGAGAGCTCTCTTTAGCGGGGAAGAGAATGCTTGCCCCCGTCGCTCGAATGCTCGCCCAACCGGTCCTGTTTCAGGAGACACCACCCATTCGAGTCCGGTCCTCAGGCGTCGAACTGGCCCGTGAGTACTCCGTCCCCGTCACAAAGGCCGCCCGGCGTCCGAGTCCCCGGCCACGACAATCGACAAGATCGGCCACCCCGGCAAAGAGTCCCACTGTTGTGAGGGTGGTGGGCTCATCCAAGTGGCGGGGCTGAGATGAGGGATTTTCCCTCAGTAAACGTAGAGCTCAAGGAACGTATCCGCCGGCGCCTGCTGGAGCAGCGGGAGCCGGAGCTCTTCGAGGGCACCCCGGCGGACAAGCGGCTGCGGCTTAGAGAAGCCGTAAGGCGGGTCCTCGAGGAAGAGCGGGTGCTCATTCCCGGCGTGGAGATGGCCACGCTGGTTCGTGAGATCTCCGATGAAGTGGTCGGCTTGGGGCCCCTCGAGGAGCTGCTTCGTGACCCGCGGATTACCGAAGTCATGATTAACGGCCCGGACAGGATCTACATCGAGGTGTCCGGCCACATCGAGCGAGCCGGGATCTCACTCGACTCCGAGGCCCAGATACATCACCTCATCGAACGTGTGATCGGCCCTTTGGGCCTGAGGGTCGACGAGTCGCAGCCTTTCGTCGAAGCCAGACTTCTCGACGGAAGCAGGCTACACGCCATCATTCCGCCTCTTTCAATCCATGGACCGGCGGTGACTATTCGCAAGTTCTCGCCCGTCCCGTTCACCTTCGAGACCCTCATTGCCAATGAAACGCTCACCTCCCCTATGGTCAGGTTTCTCGATGCTGCGGTGAAGGCGAAGATGAACATCATCATCTCCGGCGGCACCGGCAGCGGAAAGACAACTCTGCTCAACGTGCTTTCCTCGTCCATCCCGGAAGCGGAGCGGCTGATCACCATCGAGGAAGCCGCCGAGCTGCGCCTGGCCCGGGAGCACGTGGTGTCTTTGGAATCCCGTCCGGCGAACATTGAAGGCACCGGTGAGGTCACGGTTCGCCAGCTGGTTAGAAACGCCCTGAGGATGCGGCCCGACCGGATCATCGTGGGTGAGTGTCGCTCCGGCGAAGCCCTCGACATGTTGCAGGCAATGAACACCGGTCACGAGGGTTCTCTTTCGACATGCCATGCCAACTCTCCCGAGGACTTGCTGGTCCGTTTGGAGACCATGGTGATGATGGCGGAGCTCGGCCTAGCCGCCATCCCTGTGCGCCAGCAGATCGCAGCTGCGCTTGATCTCATCGTTCACACCACCCGTTTTCAAGATGGGTCACGGAAGGTGGTCAAGGTAAGCGAGGTTCAAGGCTTGAGCGAAGAGGGGCTTCGGCTGGAAGACGTCTTTACCTTCACTCCCACAGGGGTCTCGGCACACGGCCGGGTGATCGGCAAGTTCCACAGCGGTGAACCCCCAGCCTGTCTGGAGAGGATTGCCGCTGCAGGGATCAACCACGCTTGGATGAGCGGCTCAGGAACTGGCCGGGCCCGGAAGGCTAAGGCCACGAGGCTAGCTTGAGCGACATGTTGGCCGCCGCCCTGGCTGGGGTCCTGGCATGGGCGGCAATCACGCTGCTGGCGACAATGCGCGCTCGAAGCCACGCCGCCAAATCTCTTGCCCGCCTCGGACCTCAGCCCAGCCTGGGAGAGGAGCAGCCGGGGCGACGGGTGCTTTTGCAGGGCATGGCCGACAAACTTGCCCGCACCCGGTGGGGCGCACGCCTCGGCTCTTACGCCGCCTCAGCACATCCCGGCTTGCCTTTCTCGGATCTTCTGGCGATAGGCATGGCAGGCGTGGTCGGAGGGGGCATTGCAGGCTGGGTCATGTTCGGTGGCGGCATACCCGCGGTGGCTGTTGCCGTTGGCACCCCCTTCGCTCTCGAACGCGCCTTTCTTCGGGTACGCGGTCGAAGGACCACCCGGATGGAGCAGCAGCTTCCCGAGGCCCTTGCTCTGCAGGCAGGCACTCTTAGGGCCGGCCACTCGTTGATCCGGTCACTCCGGGTTCTTGGCGCCGAGACGAAGCCCCCATTGGCAGAGGAAATCGTCAGTACGCTGGCTGAGATCGATCTGGGCCGTCCCATTGAGAATGCCTTGAGAAGACTCTCCGATCGTTCCGCCAGCCGGGACATTGCCCTATGGGTGACGGCCATGCTCGTTCACCGTCACACCGGAGGCAACCTTGCCAACATCGTGGATTCTCTGGCTGAGCGAGTAACCCAAAGGCTGCAGCTGCGTGGCGAGCTTCGGGCGTTGACCGCCCAGGGCCGGCTGTCAGGACTCGTGGTCGCCACTGCCCCGATCGGCTTCCTGCTCCTGTTGTCGATGGGCTCCCGGGAACAGATGCAGGTCCTCTATTCGACACCAATCGGGTGGGTGATCCTAACCGCGGGGCTTGCAATGAACGCCCTCGGACTTCTTTGGATCAGATGGATCCTGAGGATCCGGCCGTGACCGAGATTCTGGTGGCAGGACTGTGTTCCGCAACGGTTTGGATCGGCATTCGGGGGCTTGGAGTCCCCGATCCCGTCTCCGCCCGTCGCTTGAGATCCCTGGCCCTGGAGCCCAGCGCGCAGCCTGCCTCTCCGGAGCTCCGAACGCTGCAATTTCTCAGATATGTAGGAAAGCGGTTTCCGGGAGGCAAGGCCGAGTCCTTACAAGCCGCCGTGACCGCGGCCGGACTCAAGGACGAGCACCTCTTTCGAGGAGTGCAGCTCCTGTGCACGTTAGCGGGCCTGCTTATCGGGGCAATGACAGGCTCCTGGGTGTTCCTTGCAGCCCCCGTAGGAGCCCTGGTGGGCTTCAAAGCTCCTTCGATCTTCCTCGCGGCCAGGGCGCGGCGGCGGCATGACGAAGTCGCCATGGCCCTGCCCGACATCATCGACCTGCTTGCCGTATGCACTCAGGCGGGGCTGAACATTGCGCTCTCTTTGAGGAGGGTCGCAGAGCACGCGTCGGGCCTTCTCGGTCAAGAGCTTCGCCGAACACTCGACGAAATCGATCTGGGAGTTCCACGGACCAAAGCCCTTCAAGGGCTCGCCGAAAGGGTCAGTTCGGAGGATCTGGACGCTCTCGTGGGCGTTCTGCTGAGTGCGGAGCGGTTCGGCACTCAAGTCTCTGTAGCCCTCGAGGCCTTCGCCAGGGAGGTGAGGGCGAGGCGAAGGCGGCGAGCCGAAGAGCAGGCTCGTAGGGCTCCGGTCAAGATTCTGTTTCCTCTGGTGTTTCTGATTCTTCCCGCATTTGTCCTCCTTACGGTGGTGCCTCTGCTTCTGAGCACCTTTGCAAGTCTGGGACTCTAGGCGGATCGACCGCGCCTCACCTCGGGAAGAAATCTTGGAAACCAGCCTCGAAATTCTTGACCAGGTCTGGCCACTGTCGGTGGGCTTACTTACAATCGCGGCTGCTTCCCCACCTCACTTCCCTGCGAACAAATTAGTACTCGTAAGGGGGTAGGCAATGAAGCGGTTCCGTTCAGAGCTTGGTCAGACCACGGCTGAGTATGCTCTGGTTCTCCTCGCAGCGGCGGCAGTTGCCATTGTGCTCATCACATGGGCCAGGGGAGACAACGGCCTGAGTGACTTCTTCAGCTCGATAATCCAGAGGATCATCGGCCAGATCCCGGGCTAATGCAGGTCTAGAAACGGCTAAGGCAAGCCGCCGGTCGAGCATGCCACTTTCTCGACTCCGACGAGAAGAGCAGGGCCAGTCGGCAGTGGAGTTTGCCCTGGTCCTTCCAATGATTTTGATTCTGATGCTGGGATTGCTCCAGTTGGGTGTCATGGTTCGCGACCAGATCATGGTTCTCGGGGCTGCTCGGGAGGGCGTCCGGCAGGCCATCGTGACACCGGACAGAGGTGTCATCGAACAGGCGGCTGCAAGGGCTGCGCCGGGCTTGAGACTCGCGGTTGAGGTGGTGAGAGGCACTTCAAGGGGCGAACCGGCGAGGGTAACCGTCGAAACCTCCCCGGCAAAACTGCCCCTGGTGGGACAGATGGTGGGCGGACTTACCCTCAAAGGCTCGGCCACGATGAGGATCGAGCGCTCAGATTAGTGGT
>DATACZ010000186.1:0-10790 GCA_036258795.1 Actinomycetota bacterium | reverse complement strand
GAACGTCCAGAAGACCCGCTACCAGATGGGTATCCGGCTGGCGCAGGAAGCTCCCGCCGATGCCGACATGGTGATTCCTGTTCCGGATAGCGGAAGAGGTGCGGCGGCCGGGTACTCGCATGCCTCCGGGCTTCCCTATGTCGACGGGTTCGTCAAGAACTCCTACGTGGGAAGGACCTTTATTCTGCCTACCCACTCCGGACGCACTGAGGGCATCGGAGCCAAGCTGAACCCGATCGCTCACCTGATCGAAGGGAAGCGTCTCGTGGTGGTCGACGACTCGATCGTAAGGGGAAACACCACCAGACAGATCGTTCGCTCCCTGCGTAATGCCGGGGCCGCCGAAGTTCACATGAGAATCTCATCCCCCCCGATCAAGTGGCCCTGCTTCTACGGCATAGACACGGCCAACCGGGACGAGCTCATCGGCGCTCACCAGTCGGTTGATGAAATCCGTCGTCACATCGAGGCGGACTCGCTCGCTTACCTCTCCGAAGAGGGCATGATCGAGGCTACCGAGGTGCCTCGTAGCAAGCTCTGCACGGCATGCTTCTCGTCCCACTACCCCATCCCGGTTCCGGATGAGGTCAAGGTGACCAAGAACATGCTCGAAGAGAAGATTTGAGCCAGCCGCCCCCGGCTGGCAGCAGGAGAGCAAGGCCCCTAACCTACGAAGATGCAGGCGTCGATATCGACGCCGGACGGCGGGCGGTCGAGCTGTTCAAGGATCGGCTTCGGGCAACCCACCGTCCGGAGGTAATCGGGGGCATCGGAGGGTTTGCCGGCTTCTTCTCGCTGGGAAGGTCGGGGTACCGCCAACCACTGCTGGTCTCGGCCACCGACGGGGTAGGAACCAAGTTGATGGTGGCCCAGGAAGCAGGAATCCATCACACGGTTGGAATCGACCTGGTCGCCATGTCTGCCAACGACGTGGCAGTGCACGGGGCGGAGCCACTCTTCTTCTTGGACTACATCGTGACCGGCAAGGTGGTGCCGGAGACCATCGACGACATCATCTCGGGCATTGTCGAAGGGTGCCGGCAGGCGGGCTGTGCCCTCATCGGTGGGGAGATCGCCGAGCATCCGGGGCACATGCCGGCGGATGCCTACGACTTGGCCGGGTTCTGCGTCGGGGCGGTCGATGACGGCAAGGTTCTGACCGGGGCCTCCATGGTTCCGGGGGATGCGGTCATCGGCCTGGACTCGTCGGGCCTTCACTCCAACGGGTACTCCCTGGTTCGCAGGGTGATCGAGGAGGGTGCGATGAAGCTCAGCTATCAGCCCCCCGAGCTGGGATGCTCCCTGGCCGAGGAATTGCTCAGGCCGACCTTGATCTACTGGCGCGCGGTGGCTGTCCTCCAAGCCGAAGGGCTGGCTCGGGGCTTGGCCCATATCACGGGAGGGGGGCTGGCTCACAATCTCGGAAGGATCATCCCACCCGGTTTTCAGGCGGTGGTGGATCGGTCGTCGTGGAGGGTTCCGCCCATATTCAGGCTCATCTCTTCCGAAGGCGTCCCCGATGAGGAGATGTTCCGAACCTTCAACATGGGGATTGGGATGGTGGCGGTCACCGTGGCGGATCAAGCCGCCAAAGCCTTGGAGCTAATTCAGGACGCCGGATTCCGCGGCCGGCAGATCGGCACAATCCAGGCCCGGCCGCCCGGTGAGCCGGCGGTACTTTTGATCTGAGCCC
The DNA here is from genome assembly GCA_036258795.1 of Actinomycetota bacterium. Taxonomy (GTDB): domain Bacteria; phylum Actinomycetota; class CADDZG01; order JAHWKV01; family JAHWKV01; genus DATACZ01. The sequence goes on along the minus strand of DATACZ010000186.1, from coordinate 9,097 downwards.
TAGAGCGTCCGGGGCGAAGCCGGCGGACCGCTAGGTCGTTGACGAGGCGGGCTGCCAGAGCCCGATGGTGTTGCCCTCGCTGTCCGTGAAGTAGGCGCTGAACCCCATATCCTCGATCTGGGTCTTGCCGAGCGCCACTTTCCCGCCCAGCTCCTCGACGGTCTTCAAGGCGTCTTCGATGTCGGGCACCTCAATGGTGATAACGGGGTTGGTGATGGGCTCCTGGCGCTTCAACATGCCCCCATTGATTCCACCCGCCCTTGTCGGGATGCCGGTCTCGTCGGACGGTGTGGTTTGCACCATGGTGTACTCCATGCCGGGCATGGAATCTATCCTCCAGCCGAATGCCTTCGAGTAGAAGTTCTGCGCGCGTTCCACATCATCGGCCGGTATCTCGAAGTGGACTACTCTGCCCGTCATCTTTGACCTCCCGTTCGTATCTGTAGCACGTTGCTACCGCGATGAAGATGGTGGCCAGGGCCGGAATCGAACCAGCGACACCGCGGTTTTCAGCCGCGTGCTCTACCAACTGAGCTACCTGGCCTCCGCTTCAGGCTGCGCGGGCGACGGGCTTCGATCCCGCGACCTTCACCTTGACAGGGTGACGAGCTAACCGTGCTGCTCCACGCCCGCAGATTGTGATGCGCTTCTATCCTAACTGGACTTGTCATGCAGTCCTTGCGCCGCCCTCTTTTTGAGATCACACCTCCCCGGCATGACTGCCGATGCACCAATAAGGGGTATTTCACCATCACCTTGCGAACTTCTGGGAGGTTCAGAATTGCAGCAGCGCCGCATAGCTTGTAGCCGGCCGCCGAACAGGCCCAAAACGTCCTTTTGATCCATGTTTGGCGACGATCGAGGTCTTCCCTTCCTGGCGATGATCGCAGGGTTCCTAGTTGCCCTCATGCTGGTCTCGTGGCTTGTAGGCAGGCACGAAGGGCTCATACGGAAATGCTGGTCTCAGCTTCTCGACCTCAGCTTGATTCGGTCGCTCCGGCGAGGCTACGCAGACCGCCGAAGGGTGCTCATGAGCCGCCTGGACCCCACCGGTTTGCTCCGCTTGTACCTGGTTTTGGGACTGGTTCTCACCGTTGGGCTGATATCCGCGGTAGCGGCAGGCATTCAAGCTCTGTTCGACCACCCGGGTGTTTCGGCCTGGGACATCCCTGCATCGAGATTCATGACCTCCAATCGCCGGCCTTTCATCACCGCCGGCATGAGAGTGATCACCGAGCTGGGTGGTGTGCCGTTTCTGACGGTGGGAACGCTGGCCGCTGCAGTTGTCCTGATCCGAAAAGCCGGCTCCTTCAAACCGGCCGTCTTTTTGATGGCCGCGGTCTTTGGAGGACAGGCGGTCAAGACCCTAGTGAAGCTGGTCCTTCACCGCCCGCGGCCGGCCGGCCAGCTCACCTACGAATCCACCTACTCCTTCCCGTCGGGACATGCGGTGGCCGCGGTCACCCTGTTTGGCGGAATCGCCCTTCTAATCTCCAGAAGAGACATCTCCTGGATCGCCAAGACTTGGGCATGGGCTGGGGCGATTGCTCTGACCTTTCTCATCGGCGTGAGCCGGGTCTACTTGGGGGCTCACTACCCCTCGGATGTCATGGGAGGAGTGGTCCTCGGCGTGGTTCTGCTGGCGGTCTCGGCTGCAGCCTTGACGGTGTGGGAGGAGCTGGACAGACCCGAGAAGCTGAAGCGGGCCAGAAATCGCGTTGCGGGGCAGGCCGTCAAATGGAGCCTCGTGGCCGTGTCGCTTGGCATCGTGGTTCACGTCGTGCTGCTGGCACTTCCCGGCATCGAGGAGTCGGGAGCTGCGCTACGGCGGGTAAGGCCCGGCTATGTACTTCTAGCTCTGGGTCTCGAAGCCGTCGCTTTGCTGGCGCTGGCGCAGCTGTATAGGAGGACGCTTCAGGAGCTTGGCGGGCAGGTCAGCTTCAGAAGAGGGGTCGCTATCTCCATGGGAGGTTTCACGATTGGCCGGGTGCTGCCCGGTGGTGGGGCTACCGCAGGACTTTTCATGGCCCGGGAGATGACGCTGGCGGGAAACCCGGCGGCCACTGCAACCAGCGCCGCCTTGATCGGCGGCATGCTTGGTATGGCAGTGTTGGGTGTCGTTGTGCTTACCGGCGGGGTTACGACGGTGTTCCGAGACGAGGTCTCTACTGCTTACCTGATCCTTATCGCCGTCCTGCTGGCCGCGTTCGTCGCCGCCTTTGCTTTGATGGTCCGGATCCTCCGGTCGGAGAGCGTCAGATCCACGGTATTTGGGTGGGTGGAGGCCGTGCTGAAAGCGCTCCGGGTCAATGTCAACCTGGAGACTCCCTTGAAATTCATGGAGGACGTAAGCTCGGCTCTTCCCCCGCTTCGCCGCTTGGCGGGTCCTGCCGCCTGGTCGGCGCTCAACTGGCTTGCCGACGCGGCGGCCCTGTGGGTGCTGTTCTTGGGGTTCCGCCACTGGCTGCACCCCGGAGTCCTGCTCGTGGGATTCGGTGTGGCTCAGGTGGTTACCGCGCTGCCGGTAAGTCCCGGAGGCGTAGGGCTGGTCGAGACGGGGCTTGCCGCCACCTACGTGGCTTTCGGGGTACCGCACGGGGTGGCGATCGTGACCGTTCTGGCTTACCGGCTGGCCTCTTACTGGCTCCCGGTGGCCGCAGGCGTTCCGGCCTACCTGCGAGGGGCCAGCCGCCGAGGCGAGGAAGAGCCTGCCGCAGTGTCCGAGAGTGTCGCGTGAGCACCGTCTCGGGCGGGAAAGTCGATGCAGCCTGGAGGCCAAGCAAAGACGAGATAGCGAGTGCCCGGGGCGGAACCATCCCGGACATCATCAGCCCCGGGCTAAACGTGGTCTTTTGTGGAATCAACCCCAGCCTTTACTCGGCCGCGGTCGGCCATCACTTTGCCCGGCCGGGAAATCGATTCTGGAAGGCCCTGTACCAATCGGGTTTCACCGATCGCCTCTTGTCTCCTTTTGAGGACGGGATTCTTCCGTCGTTCGGGCTTGGACTTACGAACCTCGTCTCCCGGGCAACCTCCGGAGCGGAGGAGCTTACGGTGGAAGAGCTGGTGGCGGGGGCCTCGAACCTTTCCAGGAAGGTTAGGAGCTGGGAGCCTAAGATCCTCGCCGTCCTCGGAGTTGGTGCCTATAGGACTGCGTTCGGTGAGCCGGGCGCTGGGGTAGGGGTTCAGGACAAGAAGCTTGGGAATACTCGGCTGTGGGTTCTTCCAAACCCGAGCGGATTGAATGCGCACTATCAGCTGGCCGACATAGCCGCATGCCTTACCGAGCTGAGAGAGGCCATACCTTGAGCAGGACGGATCGTGAGGTAACTGCGCTCGCTCGCAGAATTGCGGAGCTTGGAGCGGATGAGCGGGCCCGCGTGTTCGATATGTCCTGGTGGAGCGAGCGAATGCTCGACTGGGCCATGTCCCACCCGGAATTCAAAACCCGGCTGTTTCACTTTGTCGACGTCTTTCCTGCCACCAGGGACGACGAGGACGTGGTGCGCCATCTGGAGGATTACTTCTCCCGGGTGGATACTCCACCTCCTTTGAAGCTCGGGATGGAGTTTGCCGACCGGCTTCCTTTCGGCAAGGCAGTCTCGGCTCAGGTGGCCCGGCGCAACATCCGCCGCATGGCTCGGCAATTCATCGTTGGAGAGTCGCCAGATGACGCGGCTCAATCCCTACATCAGCTTTGGCGGCAGGGCAGCGGCTTCACCGTCGATCTGCTGGGCGAGAAGGTGCTCACCTCCGGACAGGCCGGCGACTATGCAGGAAAGGTGAAGCAAATGCTTCGGGTGCTTGGGGACGCCTCCCGGTACTGGGCCCCCGACGATCACCTCGAGCGCGACGATCTGGGCCCTCTGGCAAGGCTCAACCTAAGCGTCAAACCAACCGCCCTCAGCCCCCTGTTCGCCCCGCTCACTGCGGAGGAGGGCCTCGAGCAGGCGAAGGAGCGGCTGCGCCCGATCTTGAGATCCGCCGGCGAGTTAGGGGGGTTCATCAACCTCGACGTCGAGCAGTACGACGTGAAGGACCTGACCTTGAGGCTGTTCACCGAGCTGTGGGATGAGCCCGAGTTCCGCGAGCTCGACGGCGGAGTGGTGGTTCAGGCCTATCTCAAGGATGCCTCCCGCGATTTGACCGGGCTCATCGACTGGTCGGCCCGCCGGGAACACCCAATCACGGTAAGGCTGGTCAAAGGTGCCTACTGGGATACCGAGACAGTTATTGCCCGGGCCGAGGGGTGGCCATCTCCGGTCTTCGAGGAAAAGGCACAGACGGATCGCAACTACGAGCGATGCGTCCGGATGCTGCACGAGAACCACGGGAAGGTGAGGGCGGCGTTCGGCACCCACAATCTCCGATCCCTTGCCTATGCCATCGTCTCGGCTACCGATCTCGGAGTTCCCGCGCATGGATACGAGCTCCAGATGCTCTACGGCATGGCGGAGCCAATCCAGGCGGCCATCCGGCGCCTGGGCCTGCGCCTGAGGATCTACGCTCCCGTCGGGGATCTGATCCCCGGGATGGCCTATCTGGTTCGCAGGCTCCTGGAGAACACCTCCAACGAATCGTTCATAAGGCATCGTTTTGCGGAGGGCAGAGCCTTGGACGAGCTTTTGCGCCCTCCCTCCGTGGACCACATCCCGGGCCCCGAGCCGGTCCTCCGGCGCCCGGCCACCCGGGCAGCCGCGCCGGGGCCCTACCTTCCGGAGCCCGTCTCCGAGTGGCGGCGGGCCTCCGTGGGCTCCGCGTTCGGTTCGGCAATCGCTCACCGCGGGAGAGATCTCGGCCTGGAGGTCCCGGCGGTAATAGGGAACGGTGAGGTTCAGACCACACGGAAGATCGCATCGGTCGATCCGGCCCAGCCGGATATCCAGGTTGCTTGCTCGGCGGCATGCGGACCGCGAGAGGGTGACCTGGCGCTGGAAGCGGCGTATGAGGCTTTTAGCCGGTGGAGCCGAACTCCCGCGCTGGAGCGTGCGGCCGTGCTCTTTCGGGCGGCGGAGTGGATGAGGGCCCGGCGCAACGATCTGGCGGCAATAGAGGTTTTCGAGGCCAGCAAGCCCTGGAAGGAGGCTGATGGCGATGTGTGCGAGGCCATCGACTTCTGTGAGTACTACGGTCGGGAGATGCTGAAGCTAGACCGGGGAGGCCGGGTGCAGTCGCCCCCCGGAGAGCTGAATGCCCTCAGGTACTCCCCCAGAGGAGTGGGAGTCGTCATCGCTCCGTGGAACTTTCCACTGGCCATCCCTATGGGCATGACCGCCGCCGCCCTGGTGGCAGGCAACTGCGTACTGCTAAAGCCGGCGGAGCAGACGCCGGCAGTGGCCTGGCAGATCGTCCAGGCATTTCGCTGGGCAGGGCTCCCGGAGGGCGTGTTGAACTTTCTGCCCGGCTACGGCGAGGAGGTCGGAGCTCACCTGGTGTCCCACCCAGACATCGCCTTCATCGCATTCACCGGATCGAAGGCGGTGGGCCTCGACATCATCGCCACCGCCTCCAGGCTCAGCTCCGGCCAGAGGCAAGTAAAGAGGGTCGTAGCTGAGATGGGTGGCAAGAACGCCATAGTTGTGGACTCCGATGCCGACCTCGACGTTGCGGTCCCCGGCACGATCTACTCGGCATTCGGGTATGCGGGGCAGAAGTGCTCGGCAGCCAGCAGGCTCGTTGTGCTTGCCCCCCTGTACGACCAGATGCTCGACCGGCTGGTCGGGGCAGCGAGGGAGATACCCATAGGCCACCCAAGGAGTATGGGGGTGATGGTTGGCGCCCTGATCGACCGGGAGGCCCAGGAGAGGGTGGCCTCCTACATCCACCTCGGTGCAGGGGAGGGCAGGATTGCTCTTCACCGGGAGGACGTGCCGCCCGAGGGTTACTTCGCGGGCCCAACGATCGTAACGGACCTCGATCGGCGTTCCCCTCTGGTAACCGACGAAATCTTCGGCCCGGTGCTGTCGGTGCTTAGGGCAGAATCCCTCGACGAGGCGCTGGCCATTGCCAACGATACTGAATATGCGCTCACGGCCGGGATCTATTCGAGGACAAGGTCCCACGTCGAACAGGCATCCGCCGAGCTCAGGGCGGGGAACGTGTACGTCAACCGTCCAATTACCGGAGCGGTGGTGGGCCGGCAGCCTTTCGGAGGTTACGGGCTATCAGGGGTCGGGTCCAAGGCGGGCGGCCCCGACTACCTCCTTCAGTTCATGAACCCAAGGACACTGACCGAGAACACTTTGCGGCAGGGCTTTGCCCCCTCCGAGGTCAAGGGCGTCTGACCCTAACCGGCCAGGTCGAGCACCATCACCACGGCCTCGTCGTCTCGTCTAACCTCTCGAAATCCCAGCCTGTGGTACAAGCGCATTGCGCCGTGGTTTATGGGGTCGGCCGCAAGCGAGAGACCGGAGTGGCCCTGCTCCCGGGCCAGCTCGATCAAGGATTTCAACAGCTGCGAGCCGATACCCTGGCCACGGCGCCCGGGCACCACCGCAATGGCCAGCTCGGGCGTCTGGTCGTCGATGTAGCCCCAGCCGGGCCGGTCTGCCGTGAAGAGTCGGAACCAGGTTGCGCCCGCCGGCTTCCCCTCTTCGTCTTCGGCTATCAGCCCGTGATCTCCCGGCCTTCCCCAGTCTTGCAGATAGATCGCCAGCTTAGGGTCGCTGAGACCCTCCTCGAACTCCGGCCTCGGGCTACCCTCTAGGTAGGAAGCCTCGAAAAGCATCTCTCGCAGGAAGGGAAGATCATTTGGCTGAGCCCCTCGTAGCACTGCCAAATCATGGCACGGCGGCACCGATCGTCGAGAGTCGCCTTTGCTGTCCATGATCAAGTCCACGTTTACGGCGTTTCTTGGACTCTTACTTTTGGTGGCCGCCGGTTGCGGCAGCGGCGAGGCGTCTAAGAGCACTTTGAGGGCCACAGCGTCCCCCGGGGCCTCTGCCATGAGGGCGGCACCCAATAGTCCGTCGCCGGCCGGCCCGGCGCCGGCCGAGGATGTGCCGTCCCCCGTGGTAGGGGATTCGGAAGCCTTCCGGTCGGCCCGTATGGCGATGGTGCAGCAGCACATCGCCGGTCTCGGGATAAAGGACCGCCGGGTTCTGGACGCCATGCGAGCGGTGCCGCGCCACCAGTTCGTCCCCGAGGACCTGGTTGATCGAGCCTACGAGAACCGCCCGCTTCCCATCGGGTTCGGCCAGACCATCAGCCAGCCCTATATCGTCGCCCTCATGACCGAGCTTCTGGACTTGGCGCCCGGCGAGAAGGTGCTAGAGATCGGTACCGGGTCGGGTTATCAGGGAGCAATCCTGGCCAAGATCACCGACCGGGTTTGGTCCATCGAGATCATCCCGGAGCTGGCCCGAAGTGCAAACTCAAAGTTCTCCAGGCTCGGCTATCCGGTGTCGGTCAAGCAAGCCGACGGATACTTCGGGTGGCCAGAGCAAGGGCCCTTCGACGGAGTCATAGTGACCGCCGCGCCGGACCATATGCCTCAGCCACTGATTCAGCAGCTGGCCGAGGGAGGCCATATGGTGATACCCGTAGGCCCGACGGGCAGCTACCAGACCCTGTGGCGGGTCACCAAGCGAGACGGGAGGATCGTGTCGGAGAACATTACCGACGTGATCTTCGTCCCTCTAGTCCGCCAGCGGGGCTGAGCTCACCTCCTGGAAGGGCCGATCCGGCGATGGAGCAGGCAGTGGACTTCTTCGCCAAATCGCCGCCAGCGCCATGAGATAGGCAGCCGCTCCGCACACCAGCACGGCTGTGAACCCCCAGGACAGAGCGATCATGGCGGCGATGATGGCTCCAATCACCGACGTGAACCCGTTGACGCCCCAAGCCATCGGTAGCCAGCTCGGCCTCTCGGCTCCTATCCAGCGGAGTCCGTTGGGAAAGGCGATGCCCATCAAAAATCCCAGCGGGGTGAGGAGGAGCAAGGTAATTACCACGCGGATTCCCAGACTCCGGCCCAGGAACATGCTGGAAACCGGAGGCAGAAAAGCCGCATAGAGCAGGATCACTCCGGAAAGGACCGCCAGGGCAGTACGCCATGGGATACGTGCCGACCAGGCGCTTCCCAGGCCGGAGGAGACCAGCAACCCGAACAGCACGACCGTGAAACCGAGCGCGGAGTGATCGAGGAAAAGGATGAGCCTGCCCACGAGAGCGACCTCCACGAGCAGGAAGCCGAGGCCCAGAGCGCCAAAGTACGTCACCGGACGTACCCATCCCTGTTTCTTGCCCAGGCCACGCTCCCTGCGGCGGATGGTCCAGGCCGGCAGCAGAATCAGGGCCAAGGACAGCACTGCGGTCACCACCAGCAACGCCAGGACAATGAGGTACCCGCTGCCTCCGAAGGGCTGCCAGGTCTTGCCCAGCAGCCTCAGAACCGTGGGCGTCTGACCCCATTTGAAGAAGTGGAAGAAGAAGGGGTGATCGTCGGTGGGGGGCCTGACCTCGTACTCGTAATCCCGGTAAAACCGCTGCCGATCAGACAGCATGGTACCGAAGGAGCTGAAGTAGCGATCGTTTCGTAAGACGTTGGACAGGTTCGTATCCGACGGCTGAATGCCGGGATAGTGGACGAAGTCGAATTGCCGGCCGGCGACGAAGTCCTTCGCCGTGGCGATCTCCTGGGAAGTGAACGGCTCGAGCTTGGCGAGAATCAACATGGTGGAGAAGGACCTGATGGCGATGATGTTGCGGTCAGGTGCCGCTCCCGCTCCCGCTCCTCGAAGGGCCTCTATCACCAATGCGGCGGCCCTCAGCTCCTCCGTAGGGGGTAGCTGCAGCCACCGGTGGACCACCAGAATCCCATCGGGCTCGAGGTGGTCGAAGTACTGGTCGAGGGCTTCGGCCGTTAAAAGGTAGTTTTCCGAGAGCGAGAAGGCCCCAGCAGTCACCGTGCGCCGCCCCTCGGAGAGCGACAGTGAGATGACGTCGAATTTCTCCCTTTGACTTTCAAGATAGCTTCGAGGATTGCCGGCCAGCAGCTGAACACGTGGGTGGTTGTAGATTCCGCCCGATCGGGCCGCCAGGCTGCTCTGCAACATGCCGGCAAGCTGGGCGTTTCTTTCTAGTGCCACGACCTTGG
>DATACZ010000185.1:0-2508 GCA_036258795.1 Actinomycetota bacterium | reverse complement strand
GCGGTACCCAAATGTCCTTCCACCTGGATGGGGAACATCGAGAGCTTGAACGGAGTAGCTCTCAATTGAGTGCTGCCCTGCGTCGAGGTTACGCAGGTCCCATGTGCCGGAGAGATCCATCACCTTGACGGGAAAGTGAGGCGGCGAGAATGCCCGTCCAAGAATCTCGTACGGATCGCCTTGGGCAGGCATGACCACTGTGGTGTTGGCATCCGGATGAGTGGCGGCGGGAAAGAAAGGAAGGCCATGGGTGTGGTCCCAGTGGAGGTGCCCGAGGAGTATGGTGCCTTGGAAGGCCTGATCACCCAAGATCTCACTCAGTCGCTGGAGTCCCGTTCCGCCGTCGAGGACCAGGGTGGGGGCCTGGCCATCCCTGGACAGGGCAATGCACGGCGTATGACCTCCGTATTTTGTGAAATTGGGACCGGATGCGGGAGTTGAACCCCTCACCCCACAGATGAGCAGCCGCATACGCCGGATGGTATCGCGGACCCGGGCAGGCCACGGCTAGACCTCACGTGCCAATCAGGCTTTAGCGCTGCTCCGCCAGGCGCGCCAGGACGGGGATGGAGGAAATCTTTGCCTCGGCGAGCTCCTCCCACAAGATCCCTCGGGGTTTTCTGGCATACCGGCCGGTGCGCAGGATTTCCGCAGGAGTGGCTATTCGGTGAACCCGGAAGTCATGATCGGTCTCCGGGAGGTCCTCATCGAGAACCTGAAGATCATGCACGGTCGTCGCCAGAGTGGTGTCCTCGGTGATCAGCCCCACCTCGGTCAAGAGCGCAAACTCGAGGTCTGAATAGCCCCCGCCCTTCCCAACCCGGACCCCCTTTCGGTTGGTGGCCACCGTTCCACAGACGACCAGATCGATCCTGTCCATGTCCTCAGCCTTAACCGGCTTGCCGTGCCGTCCCGCTCCCTTGATCGATGCTACGCGACGAGGTTCGGTCTTCAGCCGGTCTGGGTTGAGCTCAAGAAACGGCTCCTGCTTCGCTAGTTTGGGAACCGCCATGTACAACAGCTTGCCTTCGGCTAGAGCTCGGACCCTTACCGGTAACTGTGGTGAGTCGGGGTTCGCCTTTATGACTCTGGCAGCCTTCCACTCTTTCGTAGAGGCCAGCTTGTCCGCAGCCGCCTCTGCTCCCACAAAGTTAGGGATTCGACCCTGTGCTCCGGGAAAACGAGAGGCCTCGGAGCGCTCGAGCTCTGCCCAGATTCGCTCCCGGACCGAGCGCTTGGCCTTCTCGATCGAATTCTCGGGCGTCAGAGCCTCCGCGCCTCGATGTAGTAGCTTTCAGCCAGGGTCTTTCAGTATGGCCCATGAGTGAGAAGGAAGTGCCATTGAATGCAGAGAGCAATTCCGACGAGGACCAGGCTAGCGAGGGTGGGAAGGAGATTCCGGCTGGGGTCCAGGTTCCTCCTCGCGACCACACCGGAACGCCATCAGATCATGATGAGGACCTCACCGATGAGGCTGCGGAGGCTATCGATACCGAGGTTGCGACCGGGGACTCAGTGGATGAACGGGGCCGTCCCCTAAAGACCGATCCGCCGCCGATCGGTTCTGAGCACTAGCCTGCAGGCCGTTCGCCGTAAGGCCCCTTCTGCGGAGCGTCCTCGGCATAGGCGGCGGCTGCTTTCTCCTCGCCCGGACCCCCCATCACGTCTTCTGACTTCATCCTCTTGTCGAGGTCTTCGGCACAGAGCTCCAGCTTTTTCCCCGAGTCGTCAAAGAACTCCTTCATCTGGCTTGCTGGAAATTGCCTGCCGCAGTCATCGCAGGTAAAAGTCTCTTCGGCCATTTCTCACCCTCCCAGGACGCGAACGTCCGCCTCGAATGTAATTGCGCTCCCCTTTCGGTACCCCGGGATAGTCGCAGCAAACAAATCGCAGTGGTTCAGGAGATGCGTGCCTTCTGGGGCTCCTACCGGATTCAGGGCCCGCCCTCGGGGCGCCATACTTTAGGAACAGCTTATTGATTGATCCAACCAGACTCGCCCTCAGGGCTAGCTTGCCCCTCTATGCGGGCACGGGGCTCTTGGCGGCCGCCATGATCCTGTACGAGGTAGCCCTTACGCGCATCTTTTCCATCGCCTACGGCTACCACTTCGCATTTCTGGCCATAAGCCTCGGACTGCTGGGATTTGGTGTAAGTGGCACGCTCATTGCCCTGCGGCCTCGGTGGATCGAACGGGTTACCGGCGCCGGCCTGGCGTCGCTGTCCCTCCTGGCTGCTTGTTCCTTCATCGCCGGGTATCTCGTCGCCAACAACATCCCGTTCGATCCCTATCGGGTCGGCTGGGCTCCGGGCCAGATGCCGCTCCTGGCCGCCTACCTCGCCTCCTTAGCCATCCCGTTCCTGCTGATTGGGCTGGTGCTTGGTCTTCCACTAGCCGCCTGGCCCGGTAGTGCCGGCCACCTCTACGGCGCCAACTTGATTGGATCGGGCTCAGGGGGCCTGCTCGCCCTTTTTATCCTGGACATGGCGACGGCTGAGAGCGCGCTGGT
>DATACZ010000184.1:0-3438 GCA_036258795.1 Actinomycetota bacterium | reverse complement strand
CCTCCCACCTTGATGACAACCGTCTGCCCATACCATCGCCGGATGTATGGGATGGCCTCGACAAGGACGTCGGCCTTCGTTTGGGCGGCGGTCCTCACTTCTCGTACTCCGCGTTCAGCCGGACGTACTCGGGTGTGAGGTCGCAGGTGAGCACCTCCGCCGACGCCGATCCGTTGGCAAGGTGGCATTCGATGGTTATCTCGGAATCGTCCATAGCCCTCCTCGCCTGGGTGATTGCCTCGGGAGCGGGTGGCTCCCCCGCCTGCAACAGGCTTACCCCAGCCATGGAGATGCTCAACCGGTCGAAGTCCGCGAGAGCTCCGGAGCTGCCCACTGCCGCTGCTATCCGGCCCCAGTTGGCGTCCTGACCATAGACCGCGGTTTTGACGAGCGTTGATCTAGCAACCGCATGCGCCGCCTTTCTGGCATCCTCCTCGGTTGCAGCACCACCGACCGTTATCCGAATCAGCTTGGTAGCTCCCTCACCATCGGCGACTATCTGCTCGGCGAGGTCCCGGCAGACGGCGTGTAGCGCCGAGGCGAAATCGGCAAGATTCGGAATTACACCCGACGCTCCGTTGGCAAAGGCGAGCACCGTATCGTTGGTGCTTCGGTCACCATCGACGCTTATGGAGTTGAAGGTTGTCCCGGCCGCCTCATTCAGGGCCTCTTGCAGCTGGCCGGCTTCAACCTCCGCATCGGTGGTTATGAATGCCAGCATCGTCGCCATGTGCGGGGAGATCATCCCGGCACCCTTGGCTATGCCCCCCAGTCTCCATCCGGATGGACTCTCCACAGCCGCCATCTTCGGCTTTGTGTCAGTGGTCATGATTGCCGCCGCCGCGGCTTGATCTCCGGGTCCCATCTCGGCGGCGGCCCGCCGGATGCCCTGGCGGACACGGTCCATGGGCAGGTACGAGCCGATCAGCCCCGTCGAACACACCAGCATCTGTTTGGGGTCGACGTTGAGCTCATTACCCGCCTGCTCTGCCATCTCGAGGGCATCCCGGTATCCTCGCCCGCCTGTACAGGCATTGGCATTCCCGGAGTTCACCACTACTCCCCGGGCCGATCCGCCTGCGATCCGGCCTCTGGAGATAACAACCGGCGCGGCCACCACCTTGTTTGTCGTGAAGATCCCAGCCGCCACGGCCGGACGTTCGGAGAAGATGAGGGCCAGATCATAGGCTCCGGAGCGCTTGATCCCCGCAGCCACGCCTGAGGCAAGGAATCCCTTGGAGGCGCAGATGCTGCCGCTCCGGCGCTCCAGGTTCACGGAACCCAACTGGTAGCGTCCAGTCCAGCCAGCTCCGGAAGCCCAAGCATGAGGTTTGCATTCTGAACCGCTTGGCCCGCCGCGCCCTTTCCCAAATTATCAATGGCACAAAAGCCCAGGACCCGGCCGGTCCGCTCATCCTTACGCACGGCCACCTCTGCCAGATTCGTGCCGGTCAGCCGCTTGGTCTCGGGAAGGTTCGGGGGCTCCAGGACTCTGACAAACGGCTCTCCCCGGTAAGCGTCGGACAGCACAGCGGTGAGGTCCTTGTCGCCAAAGGACCCGGATGGCGCCGCGACGAAGCTCGCCACCAGGCCCCGAGACATCGGGATCAGGTGTGGGACGAAGCTCACCGTGACCTCCGCACCGGCGACCTTCCCCAGCTCCTGCTCGATCTCGGCAATGTGCTTGTGACCGGTCACGCCGTAGGGCCGGACGTTTTCGTTGGCAGAGCAGAAGTCAAACCCCTCTCCACCGGCTCGCCCGGCCCCGGAGACTCCGGACTTGGCGTCGATGTGAATGCCGGAGGCCTGAATTACACCGGAGGCAAGAAGGGGCGCCAAGCCGATCAGCGCCGCGGTGGCATAACAGCCCGGATTCGCGACCCGGTCCCCTGCGGCGATGCGGTGCCTGTTCAGCTCGGTCAGCCCGTAAGTCCAACGGTCCAGAAGCGAGGGCCGTGAGTGTGGCGTCCCGTACCACCGCTCGTACAGGTCGGCCCTGCCGATCCGGAAATCACCACCCAGATCCACAACTCTGGGCCCCCGGTAGCCGGCGAGGAGATTCATGCTCTTGGTGTGCGGCAAGGAGGCAAACAGGACATCGCATGCAACGTCGAGGGCCTCGTCGATGGACACAAAGCTTCGTGTGGCGTTGGAGTCGTTTGCCGACCGGACTGAGATTTCGCGGCCCACCTGAGAATGCGCCGCGGCGGCCACTACATCCAAAGACGGATGCCGGTCCAGGATCCGTATGAGCTCGGAGCCTGCGTAGCCTGAAGCGCCGAGCACGACCGCGCGGAAACCCATCAGCAAATCTCTCTAGTCAGGGATAACTTGTCTATTGCTATACATTAACATGCATACATATCCAGTAAGGACTCTTCCAGTAGGCTTATATCGAGTGCCATGGTGATGGAGCAGGAGTCCAACCTCAGCGAACCGCAGTACTTGATGTGCCTTGACTGCAACACTCACTGTTTCAACTTTGACTGGATCGACGGCCAGCTAGTCGGAGCGGTCTGTGTCGTGTGCGGAAACGAGGACCCAGACCGTTTTGACGTCGCCCGGGAGGATGAACCGGCCTAGCTTGTCGCCCTGGCCGTCGGAGGCGCTGAGGTTTGTTCAGGCCCGGATGCGGCCCTGGTGGCGCTCGGCTATGGCAGCGATGATGGCATCCCGGGCGAGGAGCGCCTCCGCCTCGGTCAGCGTCCTGGATGGGCTGCGGAAGGACAGCGTCAGGGCGAAGCTCTTGTTGCCCTCCCCTACCTGCCCGCCACGATAGACATCGATCAGGCGCACGCTTTCCAGGTGGTCTCCCCCTGCGGAGCGGGCGGTGTTCATTACGTCGGCTGCCCTCACCGCCTCCGGCACCGACATGGCGATATCCAATAGAACGGCAGGGTATCTGGTCTGCTCGCCGGCGGGCGGCGGTGCCGAGGAAACCGCAAGCAGAGCTTCCAGATCCAGCTCACCGTTGTAGACACGCGTGGGGAGGTCGAGCTGGGCTGCGAGGGCCGGGCCGGCCTCACCCAGCACTCCGAGGCTCAGGTCTCCACTTCGGACCTCAGCGCTCCTGGTGGGGTGGTAGGGCGGCTTGCCGTGCTCCACGAAGGATCTGGCTGGAACGTTCAGGGCATCGAGGACAAGCTCAACCGCTCCTTTGAGATCGAAGAAGTCCACGTCTCTAGGGCTCGAGTGCCACTCCTGGGGGACGGTACCTCCCAGGACGAAGGCCAACCGGCTCGGTTCTTCTGGCAGATCGTCCTGCGACTTGAGAAACACCCTTCCGATCTCGAAGAGGCGGACATCCCCTGCCCGGCGAGCAAGGTTCAACGCGAGGCTTTTCAAAAGGCCCGGCAGCAGCGATGTTCTCAGCAGTGAGTCGTCCCGAGTGACCGGGTTCGTTAGCGCAATCGCGTCGCTGGGGCTAGATCCCAGCTT
>DATACZ010000183.1:0-17525 GCA_036258795.1 Actinomycetota bacterium | reverse complement strand
CAGGAAGACGTCATCGAGGGTCGGCTCTTTATAGGTGACCCTCTCGAGGTCGACACCGTGGTCAATGGACAGGCGCATCAGTGCGGGAAGGGCCTCGGCGGCATCCTCCACGTAGATATGCACATCGCCGGCCTCAGTGCTGAGCAGCCTCTTTACCCATGGCAGTCCGGCAACGGCCTCCTGAAGTCTGCCGGCATCCTGGGTGACTACCTGAATCACGTCCGCCCCGACCTTTTTCTTCAGCTCCGCAGGTGAGCCGGTGACCACGGCCCTGCCGTCGTCGATGATCGTGATGCGGTCACAGAGGCGATCGGCCTCATCGAGGTAGTTCGTCGCAACCAGGATCGTGACTCCTTCTCCTCGGAGGCTGTCCAGGTGGTCCCAAATCCGGTGGCGTGACTGCACGTCAAGTCCCAGGCTGGGCTCATCCAGAATGAGGACGTCGGGCTGGTGAAGCAGGCCGCAGGCCAGGTCCAGGCGTTTCTGCATGCCGCCCGAGTAGTGAGAAATCCGCCGGTCGGCGTGGGGAGTAAGCTCCACCAGCTCCAGGACCTCGGCTGCCCGGGTACGGCACTGTCTGCGGGGAACGTGATAGAGGGCAGCCTCGATCTCCAGCTTCTCCCTGCCGGTTAGCTGGCTGTTCACCTGCCAAGGCACATTCTGGCTGGCGTAGCCGATGCGCCGCCGGACCTGAGCGGGGTGTTTGGAGATGTCGTATCCGCATATGCGGGCTGTCCCCGAAGTGGGCGCCAGAAGGGTGGTGAGCATCCGGATCGTCGTGGTCTTGCCTGCGCCGTTAGGCCCCAGAAGGCCGAAGACCTCCCCTTTGCCAACCTCTAGATCTAGCCGGCGCACTACCTCACGGGCACCGAATGAGCGGGTCAGCTGCTCTGCTTCAACGCTGCCGCCCATTGAGCCAGCATCGCGTAGACCCATCGCGAGCACAACTATCGAGGTCGGGGTCGATCCGTCGTAGGTGCTTCCGCTCCGTTCCGAGAGTTCCTGGAGCTCCGCTAGGCTTTGGCATCCGCCCAGTTGGGGCCCCAGGCGACGTCGACCGTGAGCGGGACCGCTAGCTCGATGGCGTTTTCCATCGTCTGCCTGATCAGCTCCGAGGTCTCCTCCACCTCTCCTTCCGGAACCTCGAAGACCAGTTCATCGTGGACGGTCATCACCATGCGGGTCGCGGAGCCTGCGAGGGCGCGATCGACCTTCACCATGGCTAGCTTGATGATGTCCGCCGCCGAGCCCTGAAGGGGGGCGTTCAGCGCCTGCCTCTCCCCCAGGCTCCTGACCCGAGGATTCCTTGATTTCAGCTCCGGCAGGTAGCGTCGACGGCCGAGCATGGTAGTGGTGAACCCGTCCTCCGTCGCCTGCTGGACCACGGCGTCCAGGTAGGGTCGCACCATGGGGTACGAGGCGAAGAAGCCTTCGATGTAGTGCCTGGCCTGATCTACCGGGATGCGTAGTCGCTGGGAAAGGCCGAACGGTCCCATGCCGTAGGTCACCCCATAGGAGACCATCTTGCCGATGCTCCTTTGCGCAAAGGTGACCTCTTCATAGGGAATGCCGAGCGCTTTGCCGATCGACAGGCGGTGAATGTCGTCACCCCGGGCGAAGGCTCCCCGGAGCTCCTCGTCGCCCGACAGGTGGGCCAGCAACCTCAGCTCGATCTGGGAGTAGTCCGCCACGACAAGGAGATGCCCCTCCTCAGGCACGAAGGCTCGGCGTATCTGTCTCCCCTCCTCGGTGCGGATGGGGATGTTTTGCAGGTTGGGTGAGTCCGAGCTCAGCCTCCCCGTGGTGGCGACGGTCTGGTTGAACCGGGTGTGAACCCTTCCGGTGACGGGATCGATCAGCTTGGGCAGAGCGTCGATGTAGGTGGATTTCAGCTTGGTGATCTCCCGGTACCGAAGGATGGCGGCCACGATGGGATGCTCCTCGCTCAAGGACTCAAGGACTCCGGCGTCAGTGGAGTAGCCGGTCTTGGTCTTCTTTGAGGGCTTGAGCCCCAGCCGGTCGTACAGGATCTGTCTCAGCTGAGGCGGGGAGTTGATGTTGAACGGTCCTCCGGCGTGGCGAAAGATGAGATCTTGGGTTGCCTCCGCCTGCTTGGTGAGGTTTAGCGAAAGTTCGCTGAGGTAGTGCCGGTCCAGCTTTATACCGGTCAGCTCCAGGCCGGCGAGGACCCGGGCCAAGGGAAGCTCCAGATCAGAGAAGAGCCTCCAGGCTCCTCGCTCGGTGAGCTCTTTGGTAAGGATGGTTCCCAGCGCCTCGGTGGCAATTGCCTCGAGACCCGGTCCCGAGATCCGGTCTTCCGCCTCCTCTTGGTCCTCGAGCGCCAATGCCTGTTGCCCGGTCTGGGCGGAGGCTTCCTCGAGCTTCAGCTGCCGGTCGAGCCACTGCCTGGACAGCTCATCCAGGCCGTATGAGCCTCGGGCCGGATCGACCAGGTAAGCGGCGATCTCCGTGTCCATCACGATGGACCCGGGGCTTATGCCTGCCGCCGCCAGTCGTTGAATCGCTTCCTTCGATGCATGGGTGGCGATTGCCGAGCGTTCGATGACCGGACCAAGGGTTGCCCAAACCTCGGAGGCTGCCAGGCCATTGCCGACGTTGACCACGCTTGCCCCCTCGGGCGTTGCAATCGAGACCACATTGGGGGCCGCCCTCGGCTGGTCGCGGTCACCCAGCAAACGAACGGTTACTACTGGCTGCGAGGAAATCCGCTTCGCCAAGGCCCTCAGGTCGTCAAGGGATGCGACTTGGGTGGTCGCACCCTCGAAGCCCGCAGTTGCGGCGGCGGCCTCCTCCGGACGGTCGGCCGCCAGGCGATCGTACAAAACTCGAAACTCCAGGGCGTCGAACAACTGCCTTATCCTGCGAAAATCCCACTCCCCCATCTGCAGGGCATCGATGGAAACGTCGAAGGAATCGATGGGGACCCCCTGGCTTTCCAGCTCCTCCGCCGTGCGAAACCGGAAGAACTCCCGATTTTCGATAAGCCGGGGGCCAGCCTCGGCAAGGCCGCCGCGGATCTTTGGAGTCAGCTCGTCGAGGTGGTCCAGGACGTTATCGAGGGTTCCGTAGGTCTGAATGAGCTTGGCGGCGGTCTTCTCTCCGATTCCTGGGACGCCGGCGATGTTGTCGGAGGGGTCCCCCCTCAGAGCGGCATACTCTAGATAGCTCTCGGGTCCGAAGCCGTACCTGTCGCGTATCGCGGCCTCGTCGTAAACCACCGTCTCGGACATGCCCCTCTTGTTCATCACCACCGTGATCCCCGGGCCGACGATCTGAAAGAAGTCCCGGTCGGCGGTGAGGACGATCACCTCAACGCCCTGTGCGGCTAAGCGACGCGCCAGGATGGCGATGATGTCGTCGGCTTCCACGTTCGGAAACTCGTACATGGGTACGTTCAAGACGCTCAGTACCTCGTGTATGAGGCCCAGCTGCTGCCGGAACTCATCCGGAGCGGAGGTCCGTTGAGCCTTGTACTCCGGGCGAATAAGAGTCCGTTGGATCGGCAGGCCGCGGTCGAAGGCGGCGGCAACATGCCGGGTCTTGTGGTCCTGGAGAGCCTTTATCAGCATCCCCGTAAACCCGTACACGGCGTTGGTGGGCTGCCCGGCGGTGGTCCGCAGATCGGGGGGCAAAGCATAGAAAGCCCGGTACGCTAAGGAGTGGCCGTCGAGAAGTAGGACCTTGACCTTTCCCCGGGCCGAGACACTCACAACCCAGCGACTATAGTACTCAGGAGATGACGACACAGATCCCTCAGGGAGCCCAGGACTACCTGGAGGCCATCTTCGAGATGGAGGAAGAGGGAGCGACCATCCTTCAGGCTCGAATCGCCGAGCGCCTCGGTGTGACCGCCGCCACCGTATCCCAAGCCGTCGGCAGGCTAGCCAAGGACGGCTTGATCCAGCTGGATGGCCGGAAGATCCGTCTGACCGAGGAGGGCAGGAAAGTCGCCACCCCCCTCGTTCGTCGCCATCGGCTGGCGGAGCGACTTCTCACCGACATCCTGGAGATTCCCTGGTACCGGGCGCATGAGGAGGCTCACGCCTGGGAACACGTCATCTCCCCAGAGGTGGAGCAGAAAATTCTGGAGAAGACCGGCGCCAGAACCTGTCCCCATGGCAACCCGATTCCGGGGATGAAGCCGCCTTACGAGCGATCGGAGCTCATTCCCTTGACGGAGCTTGGCGAGGGAGAGCGCGGGACCCTGAGCCTTCTCACCGAGGACGTGGAGCTGGTAACGGGGGTCCTCAAGTACTTTCAGGATCACGGCCTCATGCCCGGTGCAAGCGTAGGCGTGAGGGTGGTTGGCCCCGACGGGACCCGGACCCTCGATGTTGATGGCAAGACGGCCTCGCTGGGGTCAACCCTTGCCGACAACCTGTGGGTGACGAGGAACTAGGGCGATCAGCTAGGCTGCGGTCGGCCTAACAGGACCTCTTCAGCAAATACCGGCAAGCGCTCCGAGGCGATCCGCACGGCGATCTGTTGCCCACGGACAAACTCAACATCGGCCGGCTGATGCATGTGAACCAGCCGTCCACCCTGAAGCTGAACGCAGTACACGTTGTCGTTGCCGCTGAAATGACGCCGAACCACGGTCCCCGGCGTGCCGGCCTCGTCTAACTCAACGTCGTGAGCCCGCACCAGGACCAGGGCGGCCGCTCCCTCATCGAGGCCGGTGGCCGGTACTCGGCCTAGCTCGGTGTGCACCATGCCACCCTCCACCTGGCCGGGCATGAGGTCTCCATGTCCGATGAAGCCTGCCACCCAGGCATCCGCCGGACGGCGCCAAATCTCCGCAGGTGTCCCCACCTGCCGAATGACCCCCTTGTCCATGACCGCCACTCGGTCCGAGACGATCAGGCCCTCATCGTGGTCGTGTGTCACCCAGAGAGCCGCGGCCCCACAGGACCTGAGCACTCCCAGCACCTCATGCCTCACCTGGCGGCGTAGCTGCGGGTCCAGGTTGCTGAATGGCTCATCGAGCAGCAGCAGAGAGGGACTGGGCGCCAGGGCCCGGGCAAGCGCTACTCGCTGGGACTGACCGCCCGAGAGCTGATGCGGAAGACGGTTGGCCATGCCCTGAAGGCCGACCAGCTCCAGCACCTCATTCACTCTGCGGACCCGCTCGGCACGCCGCATTTTGACCAGTCCAAAGCCGATATTGCGCGCTACATCGAGGTGAGGAAACAGCGCACAGTCCTGAAATACGAAGCCGACACCGCGGTACTCAGGCGCCATGCGAGAGCAATCTCGCCCGTTGATCTCAACGGTTCCTGCATCTGGATCGGATAGTCCGGCCACCGTGCGTAGGACCGTGCTCTTTCCGGACCCGCTGGGACCTACCAGGCCGACGATCTCACCAGATCCGATCTCCAAGTCGACCCCGTCCACGGCCCGCACGTCCCCGAAGGACTTCTTGACGCCGCGAAGGCGGAGCGCCGGCACAGTTTCGGGGGTCATAAAGGCAATCATAGTTGGCCCAAAGAATTTAGGTAAGGGCGGTCTAAGATTCCCGGGATGTGTCACTTGACGTACCCATGAGCGTATGCTCGCAGAGATGCTTGCGAAGGTTCGTGGTCTTTACGATGAACCCCTTTGGAAAGACTGGCTAACCTGGCTAACCGCTGTCGCTGTCCTGGCAGGAGTTTTCGACGCACTGCGCGATTACGACGGATCTAACCCTGTTGCTACAGTCATCGATCTGGCTCTAGCTGTCGTCATCCAATTCCTGTTTTGGGGAATCCTCCCAGGCTTGATCCGTCGGTGGGTCCGAAGCAGAGGAGCCTAACGGTTCACTTTTGGGACCGAGCTAACTCCCTACTTTGACTCATGCGGATCTGGCCATTCTGGGCGCTGGACCCGCCGGGCTAGGCGCCGCCTATCGAGCCACCAAGGCCGGCTTCAAGGTGGTGGTCCTGGAGAGGGAGGACCATGTTGGAGGTTTGGCAGCCAGCTTTTGCGTCGGCGGTGTCAGGGTCGACCATGGAAGCCACCGCCTCCACCCCTCCATCGAGCCACGCATCTTCGACGAGCTTCGAAGATTGCTCGGAGATGACCTCCAGCTGCGAAAACGCCAGGGCAGGATCCGTATTGACGATCGCTGGATCGATTTCCCCCTGCGCCCCGGCAATCTGATTCGGAACCTCCCTGCAAGGTTTGCGCTGGGCGCTGCCCGCGATGCGGCCCTTTCGTGGACCCGAAGTGCCAGGGAGGACAGCTTCGCGGAAGTCATCCGGGCCTCCCTGGGGCCCACGATGTGCGAGAGCTTCTACTTCCCATACGCCCGGAAGATCTGGGGCCTGGACCCCAGGGACATCTCGGGTGAGCAAGCCCGCCGGCGGATAAGCGGACTTTCGGTGGGTAAGCTGCTCAAGCGCCTGAGCAGCCGTGAGACAGGTACCGGCCGATGGTTCTACTACCCGCGCCGGGGGTTCGGCCAGGTGTGGGAGCGGCTTGCGGATGCAACGGTGGCCAACGGGGCCGACCTGCGTTTGGGAAACCCTGTCAAAGAGGTTTGCATTCTCGAGAACGGCTTTCAGGTTCTTGGTTCGGCGGGAGAGGTTGTGCATGCGGCCCGGCTCTGGTCGACCATTCCGTTGCCGGCCCTGGTCCGGCTGTGGCATCCGACTCCCGTGGAGGAAGTTGTGGCCGCGGCTGGAGCGCTGTCATCCCGGTCGATGGTCCTGGTGTACCTGGTCCTTCCTCAACGCCCATACACTCCCTTCGACGCCCATTACCTGCCGAACTCGGGAACACCGGTTACTCGAATATCGGAACCAGCGAACTACCGTGATGGTGAGGACCCTGCCGACCGGACAGTAATCTGCGCCGAGATACCCTGCTTTGCCGGCGATGCCACTTGGCGTGCCCAAGATAGTGCTCTAGCCGAACTTGTGGTGAAGACTCTGAGAGATGTCGACCTTCCACCGGCCGTGCCAGCAGCGTTTGAGGTTAGAAGGATTCCGGCCGCCTACCCGCTTTACCGGCGTGGTTATGAGGAGTCGTTCAAAGTGCTGGACGAGTGGGCGGCCTCGTGCCCGGGACTTCTAACCTTCGGGCGCCAAGGTTTGCATGCTCATGACAACTCCCATCACGCCCTGTCGATGGCATGGGCCGCGACGGACGCTTTGCGGCCGGACGGGTCCTTCGACCAAGCGTCCTGGACGGCCTCTAGGGCCGTCTTCGGGTCGCATGTGGTAGAGGACTGAGGGAGGCCAAGTCCTGGCCGCCGCTGGGCGCCGGAGGGCCGTTTAGCTCTCGGATGACCGCCGGAATGACCCGAAGAAGGTACGGGATCGGGCGTACGAACGAGCGTCCGGACGCTCGGTAACTGTAGGAAATCGGTACTTCCCTGTAGGCGAAGCCCTTGGCCAAAAGGTCTAGGGTCAGCACCTGCGCATAGTTGAAGTCGTGGATCACCTCCGCCGCCGCGGCGGCCTGCCGGGACAGGGCCCGGTAGCCGCTCTGGCCGTCCGAAATGTGAACTCCGGCGACCAGTGAGAGCAGGCGAGACAGCACCCAGTTGCCGAGCATACGATGGACCCGCATCCGTCGCGGACCGCCGGAGAACCGTGAGCCGACCACATAGTCGGCCCGACCGGCGAGGATCTCGGTGACCAGTGTTTCGAGCTCGGCCGGGTCGTACTCGCGGTCGGCATCGCAGAACGCCACGGCTACGGCATCTCTCGCCACGGCCTCGGATAGGCCCCGGCGTACTGCCGCCCCAAGGCCGAGCGGGGCTTCCAGGCTTATGACCTCCGCTCCTGCCTGGCTGGCCACGTCCGCGGTGGCGTCGGAAGAGCCATCATCGATCACCAGGCATAAGACGGGGTGTCCACCGGCGGTGGAGGGCGCTCGGCGAATGACTTCTCCGACCGTAGCCCCTTCGTTCCTGGCAGGCAGGAAAAGGACCACTGGCCCGGTGGCGTCAGACATGGGTCCCCTTATTAAGAGGCTCAGCAGGACTAGTTCTTAGGTTCACCTAATTCCTCACCATTGGCTGTCCTAACTTCATCACATAGGATTGCTTATATCAGGTGACACCCGGGGGGATAAAGTTGCGCACTGCTAGGTCCTTTTCATGTCGAGCTGTTGTAGCAGCGGGTTTGGCGCTGGTCGTGACACTTCAGGTTGCCGGGTGCAACCGCGCCGCAGAGCCGCTCATCATTTACTCGGGGCGGACCGAGAACCTGGTAGGCCCACTGCTGGAACGGTTTGCCGAGGACACAGGCATTCCCATCGATGTGCGCTACGGGGACTCCGCGGAGCTTGCTCTTCTTCTTTCCGAAGAGGGAGAACGCAGCGAGGCAGACGTATTCCTGTCGCAGAGCCCCGGGCCCGCGGGCTTCCTGGCGTCGAAGGGTCTTCTTTCTGAGCTCGATGAAGACGTTCTCAAGCGGGTAAGTGAGGGATCCAAGGATCAGCGAGGCCGATGGGTGGGAACGACCGGCAGGGTGCGGGTACTGGTGTACAACCGCGAAATGGTCAGCGAGTCCGAGTTACCGAAGTCGATCTTCGAGACGACGGACCCAAAGTACGATGGCAAGGTCGGGGTAGCTCCGACGAACGCCTCCTTTCAGGACGCGGTTACTGCAATGAGACATGCGGTGGGCGACGAGAGGACGCTGTCTTGGTTGAAGGGCCTCGTCACTAACCACTCACCGACTTACGCGAACAACAACGCCATCGTAGAAGCCGTCGGACGGGGCGAGATCCCCCTCGGCCTCGTGAACCACTACTACAACTTCAGGTTCCTGGCCGACGACCCCGACCTTCCCAGCCGCAACTACATTTTTCCGAATGCAGATCTGGGGTCGGTCCTTCTGGTCTCGCCGGTCGCCATGCTGAGATCGTCTGAGGATGAGAGCCGAGCTCGGCGATTTATTGAGTTCTTACTATCCGAGCAGGCTCAGGAGTACTTCAGCAAGGAGACATTCGAATACCCGCTCGCGGCTGGGGTAAAGCCGTTTCACGATCTGCCCCCGCTGGATTCGCTGCATCTTCCGGTCTACCAACTGGATGAGCGCGCCGGGGATCTGGAGAGAACCACCGACTTGATTGCCGAAAGCGGGCTAGAACGCTGACCCAACCCTCCAAGCTTGCCGAGGTCGAAGGGCAAGACAACGGGGGCAAACAGGATCATCCGCTCTCCCTCGAGGGAGCGCGGCAGCCGTATCTGTCCCTGGCCACGGCAGTTGTGGCTTTGTTGTTTGCGGCACCGTTCGTTTATTTGGTGATCCGCAACCTCGCCTCGCCCGGGGAGTTCTGGTCGGCCATCACCGACCGACGCTCCATCGGACCGCTGTACCGTACCTTGTCTTTGGCCCTGATGGTGTCCGTGGCTGCATCCATCGTGGGTTCGGGAATGGCATGGCTTACGGCTCGGACCGACCTGCCCGGTCTGCACTTATGGCGAATCCTCCTACCCCTTCCCCTTGTCATTCCATCGTTCATTGCCGCGGTGGCGTTGATTGCGGCGCTGGGTCCGGGAGGTCTGGTGGCTGCGGCTCTCGCGCCGCTTGGAGTGGAGTTGCCCCAGGTGCGCGGCTTGGTGCCTGCCTTCATCCTTTTGACCTTGCTGACCTACCCATATGTCTACCTACTGGTAGCCGCCCGGCTCGAACAGATCCCGCCGTCGATTGAGGAGGCGGGACGAACCCTTGGCCATCGGCCCCTATCGGTAGCACTTCGAATCACCCTGCCTGAGACCAAGGGGGCATTGCTCGCCGGCGGGTTGCTGGTGTTTTTGTATGTCGTCAGTGAGTTCGGGGCGGTTCAGCTCCTGCGCTATGACACTCTCACGCGATCGATATACGCCAGGCGCCTGTTCGATCAGGCCACCTCATTGGCTCAAAGCCTGGAGCTTGGAGTCGTGGCCGTAATGGTGGTGGTGCTCGAGCGCAGGTTCAGCCGGGGGCTGGCAGTGGCAAGGGGCAGAGGAGTCAAGGGCATGCAGCTTTCTCTAGGGCGGTGGAAGATTCCCTGCCTGGGGGCAGTAGGTGGCCTCGTCTCCCTGGCGCTTGCAACTCCACTTGCGGTGCTCGCATTCTGGGCAGTCCGTGGACTGGCCGGTAGCCCGGGGCGGGCGGCAGCCCTGGCAAACGGCCTTGGCCAGCTGGTCCATCCGGCGATCAATACGGCCGGCGTAAGCGTGGCCGCAGCGATCCTCACGATGATCCTGGTGCTTCCGGTGGCCTACCTCTCGGTAAGGCACCGAGGATCAGTGAGTTCAATCGCCAACGGAGTGGTGGTTGCCGGATTTGCTCTTCCGGGACTCGCGATCGCCCTGGCGCTCGTGTTCTGGACTCTAAGAAGCCCGGGATTCATTGGGAACCTCTACCAGACGCTCCCGCTGCTGATCCTCGGTTACCTTGTTCACTTCGGAGCTCACGGGCTCCGCGCCGCCCAGGTGGCGGTGGCAAGTGTCCCGGACCATCTGGATGAGGCGGCCCGGGTCCTGCAAGCTGGGCGGTGGAAGCGATTCCTCAGGATCGAGCTTCCCCTCATGCTTCCCGGACTTGGCGCGGGAGCAGGGCTCGTTTTGCTATCCACCATGAAGGAGCTCCCGGCCACGCTGTTGCTGGCGCCCACCGGGTTCCAGACCCTCGCTACCAAGATATGGACTGCGGCCGAGGACGCGTTCATCGCCGACGCCAGCGCTGCAGCCCTGCTGCTGGTAGTGATGTCCGGGTTTCTCACCTGGGCTTTGGTGGTCCGGAAGTCCCATACACCGCCTTGAGTAGCGCTGCCGGCGGCTCCTCCATGAAGGCATTTCGCTGGGCCATGGTCGTGGTCACTCTAGTGGGCACCTTTGCCGCGGCCGCTGCCTTACCGGTTAGAAGCTCCCGCCTCGCCCGAGCCACCGGCGACGAGCCTCACTACCTCCTTACTGCCATGAGCATCGCGGAGGATCGATCCCTCGACATCTCGGATGAACATGCTGCCCGGCGCTATTTGCCCTTTCATGAAAGGAACCTGAAGCCTCAAGGTAAGGCACTGGAAGACGGGCGACTGCTTAGCCCACACGAGCCCATGCTGCCGGCCCTGCTGGCGGTTCCAGTCGCGGTCGGCGGATGGGTGGGAGCTCGAGTCGCCCTGGCAGTTCTTGCCGGGGCGCTTGCCGGGCTCCTGTTGTGGACCGCGGTCCGGCGATTTGACGTTCCGCTTGGGCCGGCGGTGGTGGCAGTGGCGGTATTCGCCGGCTCGGCTCCGATAGCGGTCTACGGAAGCCAGATCTATCCGGAAATGCCGGCGGCTCTTGCACTAACGGCCGGCCTTATCGTTCTGACGGGACCTCTAGGGAACTGGGGGCTTGCTGGTCTAGCCTCTTCGGTCGTCCTTCTCGCCTGGCTGGGAACCAAGTTCATCCCGGTAGCTGCCGTGTTGGCAGCCATCGGCCTCATCAGGCTGGTTAAAGCAGGCATGTTGCGCCAAAGCTTGGCGCTGACCGCAGTCCTTGCATTGGCCGGCATCGGGTACCTCGGCGCTCATCGCGCCTGGTATGGGGGCTTTACCCCTTACGCCGTGGGGGCAGTCAATGCCCCCGGCGGCGACCTCAGCGTCATAGGAGAAAATCCGGGCTTGTTGTGGGGCCGGAGTCTGCGGCTGATCGGCCTTCTCGTCGATCGCAGCTTTGGACTGGCGGCTTGGCAGCCCGCCTGGCTGCTGGTGATTCCGGCTTTGGCTTTCATCCTGCGCAGGCGTCCCGTCGGGTGGGAGGTCCTTTTTTGGACCCTGTTGGCCGGGTGGCTCACCGCGGCCTTCATTGCACTGACCATGCATGGTTGGTGGTGGCCGGGGCGCCAGTTGGTGGTGGTCCTTCCGGCGGCCGTCCTCATCATCGCTCGTTGGGCGGGAACCAGCAGATGGGCCACGCGGCTGACCGCCGTACTAGGAATTATGGGATCGATAACCTACGTGTGGATTCTGGCAGAGGGGTGGAGGACGAAGATTACCTTTGCGGTCGACTTCGCCGAGACGGCCAACCCTGTCTACCGGCTGTGGAGCACACTGTTACCCGATTACACGGCAATTTCCGGTTCTACCTGGGTCCGCCATGTCCTCTGGGTCGCCGCGGCAGGCCTCCTGACGGCTGCTGGGGCGGGCTGGATGGCGACCCTCCGGCAGCGTAACGGGCCCGTGGCGACAACTAGCGCACGGTGAACTTGGCGCTCATCCCTTCCTTGAAGTGGCTCACTGTCCTGCCGTCATGCTGCTCGAGACGGTTTCAGAGAAGGATGTAGGTTGCTGGGGTGAGGTTGAAGGTGCCCTCGCAACTCTCACCCGCCGGGAACGACTCCACCTCGCCGATCACCGAACCGGGAGCCGCCGCCTCCTCGTCAAAGGCGCCATCCCGATCGACGGGCAGGCTTTCAACCGAATCGGCACGAACCACCATCATTTCATGGGACTCCTGGCCGGCGTTGCGCAGCTTGAAAGCGACGTTTCCGGCCGCGGTCTCGCTCATCCGAGGTATTACCTTCCACTCCTCCAAGGTGACCTCCACGGAGCTAGCCGCGGTGGCGCTGTCCCCGACCGGCTCGCACCTTGCAGCCTGCGTCCCGGTCGCCGCCTCCGTGCCCGTTGCACCTGTGCCCGTGGCAGTTCCGGTTCCAGTCCCGGCGCCCGTACCGGTGCCTCCAGGAGACTCTTCTCCGATCTTGCGGACTCTGGCCCCCTGGTCCTCCCCGCAGGCAACCGCAAGGAGGAGCACGGCCGTCATGGCGGCGATCGCGTGAATCGGACGCCAATGCCGCCGAGGTTTCATTCTCTGCAGATCTCCACCCTTGTGCTGATCGACGAACCGCGAAAAGGCAAGCAGTTGGGGCCTCCTTTGCTCAGCTTTGGCTAACCTAACGTTGGTCGTTAGGGTTTCCTAAAGTGGCGGCTACGTCAAGGTGGCCTTTGGGTCTTTGTCCGATGACCGCGCGCGGTTTGACACCGGTAATCGGCCGCAGGAAAATTGATGTTCACACTCAATCAGGGGGAATTTGCCCCGCGGTCGAAACTTTTGAGCAATGGCGCTCCCATGGGGCGCCTTTTTTTGCATCTGGAAAGGAGACGACACTGCGCAACTCAGGTGGGCTTCATACACCGAAAGAACGGGACGCTTGCGGGATCGGCTTCGTTGCCGATGTCGAGGGCCGTGCCAGCAGGTCCATTGTTGAGTCTGCGCTTTATTCACTCTGCAGAGTCCGCCATAGGGGCGCGGTAGCCTCCGACTCAAAAACCGGCGATGGGGCAGGACTCCTCCTACCGCTCCCAAGGGATTTCTTTGCCGACCTTGCGGGAGATGGAGTTGATCCATCCTTCGTAGGCGTGGCGATGGCGTTTGTCTGGCCACCCGGTGAGAAGCGCCACAGAGACTTCGTGGAGAGCGGCTGCCGAGCCGAAGGCATAGATATCCTCGCCTGGCGCAAGGTCCCGGTTGATCTCGACGCGCTAGGTGACCAGGCCCTCGAGTGCCGTCCGGAGATCGAGCAGGCCATCCTGTTGAAGCCCGTTGGTGTCGACACGATGGAAGCGGAGCGGCGATGCCTCAGAGCCAGAAAGCGAGCCGAGAAGGGCTGCCAGGAGGCGGGGGTCCGGATTTACTTCCCGTCGTTTTCATTTCTGACCGTCACCTATAAGGCCCTCTGTGTGGCAGATCAGCTGGCGGGGTTCTACCTGGATCTCGGCCAGGACAGCGTGATAGCCCCATTTGCCATATTCCATCAGAGGTTCTCCACCAACACCGCGCCTAGCTGGGAGCGAGCCCAGCCCTTCAGGCAGAGCTGCCACAACGGCGAAATCAACACCATTCAAGGCAACGTCAACTGGATGCGCGCTCGTGAAGGACGGCTGGGAAGAAGGAACTTGCTCGACGAAGAGCTCCTGCGCCCGGTGATCGATGAGAACGGGTCGGACTCAGCGATGTTCGACAACGTCATCGAGCTACTCAACCGGGAAGGCAGGGACATAACTCACGCCGTCTCGATGCTCATTCCGGCTGCGTGGGAGACCTTGGAAGAGCTCGACGATGAGGTCCGGGACTTCTATCGGTATCACAGCTGCCTAATGGAGGCCTGGGACGGTCCAGCTGCGGTCATATTCACCGATGGCTTCAAGGTCGGAGCCGCCCTTGATCGCAATGGGCTCCGCCCAATCCGTTACTCAGTGTGTGAGGACGGCTTCATCACCTGCGCATCCGAGGCGGGCTCGATCTACACCCGGGACCACGGGAAGGTGAAGCGGGCCAAGCTGGGGCCGGGTCAGATGATCTGCGTAGATCCGAAGGAAGGGGGCTTTCAATTCGATCCCGTGGCGAACCGGCTGGCCAAGGCCAAGCCCTACGGTGAGTGGGTTGCGAAGCACCTGACCCCCTCTCCCATGGTGCCGCCGGACCCGGTGGTTCCCAAGGACCTTATGAGGAGGCAGGTCGCCTTCGGCTACACCAAGGAGGAGTTCACAACGGTGATCCGGCCCATGGCCTCGACCGCTCACGAACCGACCTCCTCAATGGGAGACGACACGGCCCCAGCGGTGCTGGCTGACCGGCACAGATCCCTCTACAACTACTTCAAGCAACGGTTTGCCCAGGTCACCAACCCTGCTATCGACCATATCCGGGAGCGGTCGGTGATGAGCATCCGAACGTTGATAGGGCCGCACGACCCCATCCTCTGGGAACGTCCCGAGGGCGCCTCATTGCTGGAACTGCAGTCCTTCTTCCTTTTCAAGGCGATTGGTGGCTACCGGCTCGATGCTACCTACCCCGTCGACGATGGCGCCGAGGGGTTGCGGCGGACGCTCGAAGCGATGTGCGATGAGGCGGAGCAGGCTGCAAGGATTGGCAGCGGCATCCTCGTGATCTCCGACCGGGACATCACCCTGGAGAAGGCACCTATACCGATGCTTCTGGCGGTCGGAGCCGTGCATCAACGGCTCATGAAGTCCGGGCACCGGACCCGGACCAGCCTGGTGGTCGAAACCGACGAGGCCAGGGAGACCCACCACTTCGCGTGCTTGCTGGGTTATGGCGCCGAGGCTATATGTCCCCGCCTGGCCCTCGAGTCCTTGGCCAACCTGGTCGATACCGCACGGCTTGGAGAGGACATCCCCGTGGCGGAGGCTCTCATGCGCTTCCGGTCTGCGGTTGAGGAGGGCGTCCTCAAGATCATGTCGAAGATGGGCATCTCAACAACGGACTCCTACCGCGGAGCCCAGATCTTCGATGCGGTAGGGATCGGCCCAGAGCTGATCGATATGTGCTTTACGGACACCCCCTCCCCCCTGAAGGGCATCGGCCTGGAGGAGATCGCCGAGGACGTGGCCGCCCGCCACGCCGCAGCCTTCGAGTCCTCCGTCAAGCTGGACAACCCCGGATACTTCAAGCACCACGCCAAGGGCGAGTACCACGCCACGAACCCGGACGTGGTGGATGCCCTTCACGAGGCGGTCAGGGGTGGAGATTGGGCCAAGTATTCCGAATTTGCCTCCCTGGTGGCGGACCGTCCGGCCACTGAACCCAGAGATCTCTTCGAGCTCAGGCTTGCCGAGAAGCCGATCCCGCTCGACGAGGTGGAGCCGGTGGAAGCCATTGTCCGACGCTTCTCCACCGGGGCGATGAGCCATGGAGCCATAGGAGCAGAGGCACATGAGACCCTGTCGATTGCCCTGAACAGCATCGGCGGCTCCGCCAATAGCGGTGAGGGCGGCGAGGACCCTGCCCGTTATAGGGACGAGCGGCGGTGCAAGATCAAGCAGGTGGCTTCGGGCCGGTTCGGGGTCACGCCCGAGTACGCAGCATTTGCGGAGGAGCTACAAATCAAGATCGCCCAAGGCTCCAAGCCTGGCGAGGGCGGTCAGATCCCCGGACACAAGGTGACCGATGAGATTGCCAAGCTTCGCCACACGCAGCCGGGCGTTGCACTCATCTCTCCCCCACCCCACCACGACATCTACTCGATCGAGGACCTGGCTCAGCTGATCTTCGACCTCAAACAGGTCAACCCACAGGCTGCGGTATCGGTGAAGCTGGTGGCGGAGGCCGGCGTCGGCACCATCGCCGCCGGAGTGGCCAAGGCCTTGGCGGACGTGGTGCAGATCTCGGGTTGGGACGGCGGAACCGGGGCCAGCGCCCTGTCGAGCATAAAAAATGCCGGCCTGCCCTGGGAGATTGGGATTGCAGAAACCCAGCAGACTCTCATGGAGAACGGGCTCAGGTCCCGGGTGCGGGTGCGGGTCGACGGTGGCATGAAGAGCGGCAAGGACGTGGTCATGGC
This sequence comes from Actinomycetota bacterium, assembly GCA_036258795.1. Classification (GTDB taxonomy): domain Bacteria; phylum Actinomycetota; class CADDZG01; order JAHWKV01; family JAHWKV01; genus DATACZ01. The sequence continues at coordinate 1,239 of DATACZ010000183.1, read as the reverse complement.
CGCCCTGCTGGGCGCCGACGAGTACTCCTTCGGCACCTCGTTGCTGCTGGCCGAAGGCTGCATCATGGTTAGGGCCTGTCACCGAAACACCTGTCCGGTGGGAATCGCCACGCAAAGGAAGGACCTGCGGGCCAAGTTCGCAGGGACACCCGAGCAGGTTGCCCAGTACATGCTCTTCGTTGCTGATGAGACCCGAAGGATCCTCGCCTCGCTGGGCCTTAGGTCCGTAGAGGAGGCCGTGGGAAGGACGGATCTGCTCAAGGTCAACCTTCCCGACGAGAGAGCTCAGCTGCTAGACATGTCGCCGTTGATCCGTCAGGAGGATGGGCCCCGGCACTTCGTCGAGCCTCATCCCATCCAGCGGCCGCGTTCGGAGCTGGGCGACCGTGTCTACGATGACACCATCGAGGCGGTCATGTCCGGGAAAACCGTGAAGCTTCAGTACCCCATCCACAACTCCGACCGAACGGTGGGAGCCCGGCTGGGAGGAGCCATCGGACACGAGTTCGGGGCGGAGGCTCCCCCAGGAAAGGCGGTCGTGACATTCGATGGCGAGGCGGGACAGAGCTTCGGTGCATTTCTCACCGAGGGCATCACCTTCATCTTGACCGGTGAGGCCAACGACTACGTCGGCAAGGGTATGGGAGGCGGCCGCATCGTCATAAAAGCGCCCGATAACGATGCGGGTGACCCGCATCTAGTTGGGAACACGGTGCTTTACGGCGCCACGGGCGGCCAGCTGTTCGTTGCCGGGCGAGCCGGTGAGCGCTTCGCCATCCGCAACTCCGGCGCGGTTACCGTGACCGAAGGGGTAGGCGATCACGCCTGCGAGTACATGACGGGCGGGACTGTGGTCGTCCTCGGACCTACCGGCTGGAACATGGGCGCCGGGATGACCGGTGGGCAAGCCTACGTCTGGGACCCCGAGGTTCGCCTCCCGGCCAGGGTCAACCCCGACTTGGTGGACCTGCACAGACCGGCGGAGATCTATCAGGCAGACCTCCTGGAGTTGATCGCCGACCACGCCGAGCTGACCGGCTCCCCTCGGGCGTTTGAGATCCTCGAACAGTGGGACGAGCAGGCCCGCCACTTCTGGCGTCTCGCCCCCAAGGCTGAGGTGGCCCGGATAGAGGGTGCCCACGAGGGCTCGGTAGCGTCCAAACCCTAACGCGGGCAGCGGTGGCCCGGTCCTCAGGGGCTCAAACCCTAGTCGAGTGGGGGGGGGGGGGGGGGGGGGGG
>DATACZ010000182.1:0-2987 GCA_036258795.1 Actinomycetota bacterium | reverse complement strand
AGCCGCAGCCCCCTAGGGCGCCTACACCGCGCCCTTCTCCGCGCCGCACTTCTCTACGCCCGGTGGTGGAGAGTCCAACCAGCGTGGCTCGCCGAGCAGCAGCGTCTGTCCAGCCTGATGGGGTTCCCAGAGGCGAACCTTGCAATCAACCGCTCGACCGTCGATATGTGGGGCCAGAAGGAATTGATCCTCGAAGATTTGCCCCATATCCAAGTGCCCACGCTGGTGGTCTGGGGAGCCGAAGACTTAGTGCTGCCGCTCTGGCAAGCCTATGTGGCGGTGGCCGCGCTGCCCGATGCCCGCCTGCACGTGTTGCCAACCTGTGGGCACATGCCGCACGTCGAGTGCCCTAAGGCGTTCGTCGACTCGCTTAGTAGCTTCCTCGAGCAGCGGCTGGCCTGATTCGTCGACGCAGGCTTCACCGCGCTTGCTGCGTGCGGAACTTTCGCTACCTGATGGGCGAGATGTTGCGGTTCACCCGGAACAGGTTGTCCGGATCGTAGGTGGCCTTGACCGACCGCAACCGATCTAGGTTGTCGCGATAGGCCTCTTTCATCCGGCTCTCGTCCTCATCCGCGGTCTGGGCATTCACGTAGTTGCCGCCTGTGGAGTACGGGCGGACTGACTCCCAAGCAGACCGCACCCAGCCTCGGTGTCTCTCGGGCTCGGGGCTGTCGGGCGACCATGCGCCCACCCCGAAGAACACAAAGGCCGCGTCGCGATTACCGAAGGGTGTGCTGGTGTCGAGCTCAGCGAGCGCACCACCGAGCTGAAGGAGGATTATGTGGGACATCGGCGAGGTGAGCCGATCTGCGTGCTCAACACATGTTCGTAGCAGGTCTTCGGAGAGTCCTGGGAAGAACTCCGACTTCCAGTAGTAGTGCAAGCCCTTTGGGTAGATCGGGTCCAGGAGCGATTGCTGCTCGACGTAACTCCTCTGCGTCATGAGATCGGCGATCGGTCTGCCGACACTGCGTATCGGGGCCAGATCCTTGGCCGCCTTGGAGAGTTCACCGGTATGGCAACCAGTGATCGATACGACCGGCCTACCGTGGAGCGTCTCCGGGATGAAAGGCGCCGGGGGTGCTAAGTGCATGGCGAGCGAAAGGGTGAGCTCCTTCGGTGTCACTTCAGCAAGATCTTGGAAAAGACGTACAACCTCATCGGACGACTCCGCGTCCCAAAAGATGCGGCCTCCGGTGACCTCAGGACCCACTCGGTGGAGCCGATAGGTGAACCTTGTGGCTACTCCGAAGTTGCCGCCGCCACCTCTCAGCGCCCAGAACAGGTCCTCGTGCTCGTCCTCGGCGGCGCGGCGGATGTTCCCATCGGCGGTTACGATCTCGACCTCCTGGAGGTTGTCCACGGTCGAGCCGAAGCGCCTGGTGAGGTAGCCGAATCCCCCTCCCAGCGTCAACCCGGCAACGCCGGTCTGAGTAACCTGTCCAAGAACCGTAGCCAGCCCGTACTGCTGGGTAGCGGGATCAACGTCTCCCAGGATGCATCCAGGCCCTACTCTGGCGATCCGGCGTTCCGGATCGACCTCCACTCTCCTCATCCTGCCCATATCCAGGGTGAGGCCTCCGTCGGCAAGGGAGGTTCCGGCGATGTTGTGACCGCCTCCCTTTATCGAGAGCAAGAGGCCGTGGGAGCGAGCAAAGCCGATCGCTTCCCGAACATCGTTCATGGAGATGGGCTGAACGACAAGGCTGGGTCTTTTTGAAATCATGCCGTTCCAAATCGTCACGGCCTCTTCAAAGCCGGCATCGCCCGGCTGAAGTGTCGGTCCTGCAATCCTTGCTGAAAAGTCCTCGACCGCCCTTGCTGGGACGTCCACCGAGTGCCCTTCGAGCCCCGTCATCCTCAGGCTCGTTCCGGCCGGACTAGGCCGTGCCCTACCACTGCTCCTGGTACCTAAAAGTGATTCCATCAATTTCCTCGCTGTCCGAACTAGAGCACCTTTTGGTGCATCCTGCATCGGCAAGCTTGCAATTTCCCTGCAGGAGCGGTATCCCGGCGAGGTGGAGCATTCCCGGCTCGACCTCAAGCTTCTGGGCCGCTTTTCGGTGCGCCGTGGAGGGGAGGAGATTCCCCAGGCGGCTTTTGGCGGGCGCCTAACCAGAACACTGCTTCGCATCCTGGTCACGAGACGGGGCACTTTTGCGTCAAAGGACTTCCTAGCTGACGCTCTATGGCCGGAGCGTCCTCCAGCCGACCCAGATGGCAATCTCGAGATCCTGGTTTCCAGAGCAAGGCGCGCGATCGGTGAGGCGAGTCTCATACTCACCGGCCCGAGGGGGTACGCCTTCGCCCCTGATGATCGCTGCCTGGTCGACGCGGAGGAGTTCACCGCCTGGGCTGAGGCCGGGAGGAACTTCCTGGAGTCCGGTCAAGCGGTTTCGGCACTGGACGCCTGCCGAGAAGCACTTCTTCGGTGGGGCGGCGAACCGTTGCCGGAAGACGCCTACTCGGACTGGGCGTCGGACTTTCGCCAGCAGGTGCAGCGAACGTATCTAGCGGCACTTGAAGGGGCGGCAACTGCCGCCTTGGCGGCAGGTCATCCCGACGAAGCGGTGGCGTATGCGGAGCGAGCGGTTGCGAGGGAGCCGCTGAGAGAGGCGTCGCATCTCCTGCTCATTCAGGCCCTGGCGGTGTCGGGGGACCAGGCCGGCGCCCTTATGGCGTTCGACAAATTCCGGCGTCAGCTTGAAGAAGAGCTTGGCATCGATCCCAGTCCAGCCGCGGACGAGCTCCACGTCGAGATCCTGCAAGGCAGGCTCTCACCTGCTTCCTCACCCTCATCACGGTTTGGCGGAAGGGCGGAAACAGGAGCTGCTCTTCCCCCCGCCTCCACCGAGATCCCGTTCGTAGGGAGGAAGGCGGAACTCGACGTGCTGCTATCGGTCGCTTCGTCTACCACCCCCGGGGTGGTCATTTTGAAGGGACCCTCGGGGGCGGGAAAGTCTCGACTACTGGCCGAGGTCACC
>DATACZ010000181.1:0-8186 GCA_036258795.1 Actinomycetota bacterium | reverse complement strand
CCGCGACCTTGCCAGATTCAAGGCCGAGGGCAAGCGATTCGTTCTCCTGACCGCATACGACTATCCCTCCGCCCGCATCCTCGACGATGCAGGAGTTCCCGTGATCTTGGTGGGAGACTCACTAGGTCAAGTAACTCTGGGGTATGACACCACACTGCCGGTGACCATGGACGAAATGGTTCACCACACCAAGGCAGTGTGTCGGGGCGCTCAAAATGCCCTCGTCGTCGCCGACATGCCGTTTGGAAGCTTCCAAAGCTCCTTGCACGCAGCTATTGACGCCGCGGTGCGACTCCTCAAGGAGGGTGGTGCGCATGCAGTCAAGTTCGAAGGACCGGACACAGAGCTGACCAAGCGACTTGTTGACTCCGGAATTCCGGTCATGGGACACCTCGGGCTTACGCCCCAGTCCGTGCACGCCTTCAGCGGATACAGGGTGCAGGGCAAGACTCAGTCGGCTGCCGACAAGCTCCTTGGCGACGCATTGGCGCTGGAGGAGGCAGGAGCGTTCAGCATTGTGTTGGAAGCTATTCCTGCGGCGTTGGCAAAGCAGATAACTGAGTCGCTGGCCATACCGACGATAGGGGTTGGCGCTGGCCAGTTCTGTGACGCCCAGGGGCTGGTGTTAACCGATCTTCTCGGAATCGGTAAAAACCCACCCAAATTCGTCAAGCCGTATGCCAACCTGACCGAGGTCATCACCACTGCCGTACACAACTTTCAAGACGACGTTGGCGCCGGCGTCTTCCCGGACGACGACCACTCTTACCACTGGGGAGCAGCGCGAAGCGCTGCGGAAGCAGTGCGCAGCATTGTTCTGGAGGGAGCGGCGCGAAGCGCTGCGGAAGCAATGCGCAGCATTGTTCTAGAGCCAGCATTCTCAGTGACACGTCGACCAAATCCGGCTGGCTGCAGTTCCCGCGTGCCTATACTTCCTAAAGGCGCCAGTTTGGCTGTTGGTGGATCAGAACGAGACTCATAGCGCGCCCAGCTTTAAGATCTGATCCCCGTTCCAGGTCCGAGCGGCGTAGCGACCGATAGTGGGTGGTGATGAGTTGGTGGGCGTCTCAGCTGGAGAGTTTCAAGCCCTTTTGAGAAGTTGCAGCGTCCTCAAGCCGGCCCGGGGAAAGTATCGCCAGACCGACTTCATAACCAACCTGTTCTTGATTGTCCTGGACTACCGCTCTACTCCCGAGGGCGTTTACAAGGCTCTCGATCATTACAAGCGGAGGCTGTGGGATCACATCCGCACGATGGAGGATCTCGAGGGGTTCCTGGCCCGTTATCCGGATACGCCGTTGGGAAATTTGGAGGCCGGGGCCCAGCTGTGGGGCTTTCGAGCTGAACGCAGGCTGCGGGAGTTGAGAGGCATCGTTAAGTACTTCAGGTCCAAGGGCGTGGTCAACCAGCAGGAGCTGGTGAGGTGGGCAAAGAATTCGACTTGGCGAGACTTCATGGGACAGGTCAGGGGGCTGAGCCTTCAGGTTTATGAAGCGATACTGGTAAGACAGGGTTTGGGAGCGCTCAAGCCCGCGCCTCACCTTTCCGACTTTGTCGCCTCCTCCATAGGTCGCTCGCTACCTGATGACGACGTGGTAGAGGTGGTCACGAGAGCTGCCCAGAACCTGGGACTTCCCCCCCGGGAGCTGGAGCGGAGAATTTACGAAAAGGTCAAGTTGCCGTAGCCCTCGCTTGAGCGACGCGTCGATTCTTTTTGAACCTCTCACACGGGTCCTCGTGGGTGATGATCCAACCCTTCGAGTTGAGTTCTGGGACGGCAGCTCGGTGGGAGGCGCAGATCCCAAGGCCACCATTCTGGTCCGCTCTCCCATGGCCATCAGTCGGATCATCTACGGCGGCGGAACCTTGGGGGTGGCCCGGGCCTACGTCGCCGGAGACATTGACCTGGAAGGCGATCTTCTGCATGCCCTCCAGTCCCTGACACAGACCTTCCCCAAGCGTCTAGGTATCAAGGTATGGGGCGAAGCCATCGTCTCTGCCGCCCGGGTTGGAGCTCTTGGGCGGCCTCCTCCCCCACCACCCGAGGAGATGCGGCTCAAGGGCAGGCGGCACAGCCAGGACCGGGACGCCGCCGCGATCGCTCACCATTACGACCTCAGCAACGACTTCTACCGGATGATGCTGGGCCCCAGCATGACCTACTCATGTGCCTTCTTTACTCGTCCTGATGAGACCCTGGAGGACGCTCAAAGGGCTAAGTACGACCTCATTTGCCGCAAGCTCCGGTTGTCGCCTGGCTCCCGGCTACTCGACGTTGGCTGCGGATGGGGCGGCATGGTGTCCTGGGCGGCAGAGCACTACGGGGTGCAGGCCGTCGGGATCACGGTTTCGGTTCCCCAGCACGATCTGGCCATTCAGCGCGTCGCTGAGGCCGGCCTTCAAGACCGGGTAGAGATCCGCCTCCAGGACTACAGGGAACTTACCGGGGAGACCTATGACGCCATCTCGAGCATCGGCATGTTTGAGCATGTGGGGCGAGCGCAGTCTCACGATTACTTCGAGTCCCTAGCCAGGGTCCTTCGACCTGGAGGACTCTTGCTCAACCATGCCATCTCGGCGGCGGGGGGAAGTCCTGTTTCGAGGCGTTCGTTTATTGGCCGATACGTATTCCCGGATGGAGAACTTCAAGACGTTGCCGATGTGATAGGCGCTATGCAAGCGTGCGGCTTCGAAATCCGCCACGTCGAGGCCCTGCGGGAGCATTACCCGAGAACCCTGCACCGATGGCTGGCCAACCTGGAGGGGCATTGGGATGAGGCCGTCGCCCTCGTGGGGCCGGCGAGGACTCGAGTCTGGAGGCTATTCCTGGCTGGGGCGATCATCGACTTCGAGAGAGCCAACTTCGGCGTCCACCAGGTGCTGGGAATGAAGCTGGCTCCCTGAAGGCCCCGCTCCTTCGCGCCGGAATAGTCTTAGGGCAACTCCCGCGTTACCGGCCAGCACCAACAATCCGGTGATGCCGGGGAAGCCCACCGCGGCACTGAAGGTTCCCCACCGATGCAAACCGGTAGGAGCCACCAGCTCGTAAAACCCTCCCGCTCCAATGAGGAGCGCTTCCCACAACCGTAGGGCTCCGGATCTTCCTCCCAGTGCCGCCAGAAGCAGCAATCCCAAGGCAATCCCTTGGCCGCCCCAGACAAGGCCGGGAAGGACCCTCCACCCTTGATCGGCCAGCTCCTCGGTAAAGACCAGGTTCGCCGGATCGAGGCACGGATCCGCTGCTACGCAGGCAGCGGACAGCTGTGGAATAACCAACACCTCCATGATCACGGTGCCGGTGAACAGAACCGCACCGATCGCTCCGAAGGTGGCTGCGACGTCCGCCGGCAAGTGACTCGACCCCCCGGCAATCAGACCCCGCAGAGTCAACATGGTGCCCAAGGCAAGAAAGCCAGCTACGGCGAAGGCGGCATGAACCTGAGCCCACCTTGTGGCAGACGTGGCCAGCTTCTCAATCTGTTCCGCGCCGGTACGGCCGATAAGCGAAGGATGGACCCCGGTAACGTCGATTAGGACAAGAATCAAGGGAAAGCCGAGCAAGCAAGTCGCCTTCAGGACCTGGAGAGCACGCGCTTCGATCCTGTCCGGCAGTAAGGGGCCTGTCCTCGTCGCTCGTTCTACCGCCTCTTCTTGGGACACAGGGTCAGTGTACCGGCCTAAATTTAGCCAACCATGCCCTTCCTTTTAATGAGGTCGCTGTGCATTCTTCGGCTCCGGTCAGACCGCATGTAAAGTGACTTTTCAAGCTTTATCCTTCTTTCAAAGCGAGGAAGGAGGGCCATGGAAGTTTCGTTCTCACGTTTGGATCCCTTTCGGGACCTCTGGTCCCAGAGCGAGGTCAGCCGCATGCTTGGAAACGTCTATAGGACGGCCGAGTCCACCTTTACGGGTTCGTGGTCCCCGGTCGTAGACATACTCGAGAGCGCCGAAAAGTTCCAGATCATAGTGGAGCTCCCTGGGCTGAGCACCAGCGACGTGGACATCACCGTTGAGGACAACGTTCTCGTCCTAACGGGTGAACGACGGCCATATCAGGGCACCGGTGAAGAGACGCTTCGCAGGATTGAGCGCAGCTTCGGTCCCTTTGGCCGCCGGATCACGTTGCCCTCAAAATCCGACGCCGCCAGGATAGAGGCGTCGATGAACGATGGGCTCCTCGTGATCGATGTTCCCAAGGTAGAGCAGGCGAAGCCACATAAGATTCAGGTTAAGTCGTCGGGCTAAGACCGTCCGGTCGGCAGAAGCGGGGCGTCCCCTTCGATCGTTCGATGCGTGAGTCAGGCCGCGCTGTTTAGCAGCTGCAGCGCCTCGCCAAGGCTCTCAACGCCGTGGACGTCCCTCCCCTCGACCTGATCTAGCTCCTCCTTGGGGACCAGCACAACTTCTGCATTCGCCTCCCTGGCGGCCTGAGCCTTCTGCTCCAGCCCGCCGACGACCCCGACCTCGCCGGTGAGCTGGATCGTACCCGACGCCGCCAGGGAGCGGCCCCTCGCCACGTCCCTGGCATCGATGATGTCCGCTATGGCCAGGGCATAAGCCAAACCGGCCGATGGACCCCCGATATTCCTGTCCCGGAAATCCACCTCAAACGGCAGCTGAACGTCCAGATCCCGGGTAACAGCAACAATCCCGATGCCGGTTATTGGTTGGTCAAGGCTTGGGATACGGGCGCTTTTTACGCGGACGGTGATAGTGCGAGACCTCCGCTGGACCTCCAGCCGGAAGGTGGTGCCGGCGGGACGCGCCGTGGTCACGCTTCTTAGATCCGAGGCCAGCATGACCGGCCTGCCGTCAATGGCGGTGATCACATCGCCAAGCCTGATCCTGCCCCCCGCCGGGGCACTCTCCACTACGTCAACCACCTGCGCTCCCGCGCCTGAAAGCTTGACCTCCATGCCGGCCGCCGATGCGGCCGCCGCGGCAGCCGCCTTCCTGCTCTCTTCAAACAGGCGGCGCTGGCCCCGAAGGAATTCTTCCTCGGATATCCCTTCGCCGCCGAGCAGCGCGGAACGGGTGATCAGGTCCAGTTCTGGGTTTAAGAGAGCGTAAGCGGCCCCCAGGGCGGTAGGCTCACTGATATGGACGGTGAGCAGGAGATAGCGTCCGTTGAGCCTTGTTGCTGGTATTCCGCGGACGTTGACATCCCGGCCCACGTCTATTGCCGGTCCGGGGGAGACCACCACCAAGGGCGGACGGTATATCAGGGCCGCGGCGATCACGAAGATCGTGGCGACCAAGGCCCAAACCGGCCTGGCCGACCGGGCCGGTCTATCCGGAAGCCCCCGGGTCCGCTCGACCTCTACCGCCTTGGCCACGTCGGAGCCTGAGACAATGCCGACGATACGCCCCCCGTCCATTACCACCGCTCTGCCGGGAGCGGTTCTCAAGGGATCCAGCGCATCAAAGATGGGGACATCGGGCCGGACAACTGGGGTCTGGTTTGCCGGGAGCATCACATCCGCCACGGTGGTGTCGGCTCTCCTCGCCGGCGGGACCGCCGAGGCCAGGCGCAGAGACACCAAACCCAGCAACTTCCCGTCCTCGGTTACGGGGTAGGTGGAGTGATCCCTCACCCGCTTATCGTCGAGAAATTCGGCCACGCTCCTGGTGCCGGGTACCACCACAGGATCTGCGGTCATCAAGTCCCTGACGGGCAGGGACCGGAACGCCCGGCTCAAGAGCGCGAAGTCCTGCTCCGCCTCCGCCGCCTGGTACAGGAACCAGCCGAGGACCACAAACCAGATCCCGCCACTCAGGCCAACTGTGAAGAATTGTGCCACCCCGGCGCCTATGAGCAGGTAGCCAAAGCCTTTCCCGGCTCTGGCGGCTGAGATCGTCGCCGACGTGAAATTATCCTGCCTCTGCCAGAGCCATGACCGGAGGACGCGGCCCCCGTCGAGCGGCAGAGCCGGAACCATATTGAAAGCCACAAGGATGAGATTGATGCGGCTCAGGTAGTCGCAGATACCGACTGCCTCTTCCGGGATGTTTAGAAATGCCATCCCAGCGGCCAGTACCCAGAAAAGGATCGCCAGGGCGACCGAGACCACGGGCCCTGCGATGGCGATTCGGAACTCGGCCCCGGCAGAGGGAAACATACCCTCGAACCGAGCCACCCCTCCGAACAGCCACAGCGTGATGTCGCGGATCTGCATGCCTTCCTTCAGGGCTTGAAGAGAATGACCCAACTCATGCAGAAGAATCGAGGCGAAGAAGATCACGGCGGAGACGAGCCCCATGACCAGGTAAGAGCGCCCGGAAAGGCCGGGGTAGGAGCTGGGGAACAGCTCGGAGGCGAGTTGCCACGCCCAAAGCGCAAAGACGATGAGCCAGGACCAGTGAGCCCCGATCCTTATGTTCCGAACCTTTAGGAGTGTAAAGCTGGGTGCCAGCGGGTCGCTCATTGAGCGGGGAGTGCCTGAAGTGCGGGCTCCACCTCCTGACGGGTCGCGACGTTGTCCCACCTTGCACTGATCTTGCCGTCAGAGCCAATCAGAAATATCCATGGCTCTGACGGCTTTTCCGTAAGAATCCAATCGGCTGCAGCCCGGTTCAACTCCTTCTTCTCGAAGTCCCGCCAAACCTCGATATGAACGAAGTTGGCCCGGTTGCCATAGCTCTTGGACAGCTCCGACACCATGTCGGTGATGGGACCGCAGAATCTGCTGACGCAGTAGACCGGAGTCGCCACGACCAGAAGGACGGGGCGCTTGTCGGCCAAGCTCTTGGCGACTGTGGTGGAGTGAAGCTCGGGATCGGGCACCTCGGTTGCGCCCTGGGCTCTAGAGTCGATGGCACTCTTGGGTGCATCTGTTGAGTCGACGGTCAGGTTCTCGCTTCGCGGAGCATCCTCACCGATCCAAGGAAACTCATGTTCCGGCAGCACCTCGAAGGTGGCCCTCGCCGGCAGGGGCCCCCGTTCCTCCACCGAGGCCTCCACCAGGACGCCCCAGAAGCCGGCCCGGTCAAAGGTAGCGTCGGCCGCGTAGACTCCCGAACCCTCGGAGGACGACACCACCCGAGGACCGGCCACGGGCAAAGGCGGGGGGCTGCCGCCCTCCCTGGGTATGGCCAGGAAGTTACCTGTGGCTTCCGATACCACGGGCCCTGAGCTCTGAGGCCGCTCCCTAGTGCCGAGATAGACGAACTTCATCGATACGGATCCACCGCCGACCAATTCCTGCTGAGGCGTGAGTAAGCCCACCATGAACCGTTGTTTGCCCACCGCCAGGTCGTAGCTGGCGACTTGAGCTACGAGCTCCTGCCGGGAGGGGGTGGGGCTTTGGGCTTCTGGAGCCGCATCTCGTGAGGTGCAGGAGACTGCAACCAGCGCGAGCAGAAGCCATGCCGAGATCCGGCCGGACCAGGCAGGATGGAGATTCAAAGTCAGGCGGCCTGGTTCGGGCAGGATGGGGAGTTCATACCAAGAGATATTAGTGCCTGTTTTGATATGGACAGGAGGCGATCAATTGCCTCTGCGGCAGTCTGCGGTCCAACCCCCGTCAACTCCTGCTCCACGCGGTTTTTTGCTTCGAGTAGCTCTGCGGCCAGAGGCCGGTCGGTGTTGGAAAGCTCTGAGGCCATGACGTGCAGCGTTGCGTGTGCGCGGGTGAAGAAGACATCACGTGCGGCATCGAGGTCGTCGTCCACGAGGGTACGGGAGGTGCAAAGCGCTGAGAAGGCGGCGGAAAGCTCTTGATCATCGAGGGTGCCGGATTTCGCTTCCGGCCTCTCCTTAACTTCTCTACTCCTGCTCAGCAGGACGGCTGCGACCGCGAGGACGATCACTGCGGCGGCCACGGCGATGACTCGAGTAGCCGGTAGTCGCCGGATCATCTTCACTCTCTTAAGGCCACCTCCAGGCGACTCAACGCCTCACTCAAGGAGTTGACCCGGGCCGAAGACACCTCGCCCCGCTCGTAATACTTGCTCAGCTCTTCTCTTGCCTCCGCAGTGGCATCCCTGGCATCGTCCAGATCGCCCTCGGAATACTGCTCGTAGGCCTTATCCAGCTCACGCGCTACGTCCCTGGCCGCTTTCTCAGTGATCTCACCCGAGTTCTGTGCCGCGACGATACCTCCCGCCAGCCCTTGGATCACATCCTGCACCATTGAGTCTGCAGGTCCCTCTGGGGCCGGAAGCCCGGCGTTAGGAGGCACGGGGGG
>DATACZ010000180.1:0-5068 GCA_036258795.1 Actinomycetota bacterium | reverse complement strand
GCAAGAGATGGTGGGATCCCGCAAGGAAGACTTCGATGCCATTGCTTTTTGGGGCGATGAGCTGGAGGCGTCCTTCCAGGTCTTCTTCGTGCGGGCCGGCCGGGTGGTGGGCAGAAAGGGCTTTATCGTCGATAAGGTCGAGGCTCTGACCGACGCGGAATTGACCGACTCCTTCATCGAGAATCTCTACTCCGATCAGCAGGAGATCCCAAGGACGGTGCTCGTGACCGTGACTCCGGCGACGGCTGAGCTGCTGGAGCGCTGGCTCTCGGGCCGGCGGGGCGCGCCCGTCAGCATCCGGGTCCCCGAGCGTGGCTCCAAGAAGCGCTTGCTCCAAACCGTCGAGCAAAACGCAAAGGAAGCTTTTGCGGTGAGCAGATTGAAGCGGTCGAGCGACTTCGCTTCCCGTTCCAGGGCGCTGAATGAGCTACAGGAGCACCTCGGCCTGCCGGATGCACCCCTTCGCATCGAATGCTTCGACATTTCCAACCTTGGCCCTACCGACGTGGTCGGCTCCATGGTCGTTTTCGAAGACGGCGTTCCCAAGAAGTCCGACTATCGAAAGTTCAGAGTCACCGGAGTGGAGGGACAGGACGACGTGGGGGCCATGGGCGAGGTCATAGAAAGGCGTTTCTCCCGTCTGCTGAGCGAGAAAGGCCGTCCCGCGTCCCGAGAGCAGAGATTTGCTTACGCTCCCGGGCTGGTGGTCATCGATGGGGGTAAGGGCCGGCTCAACCGGGCGGTCGAGCGCATGCACGGCTTGGGAATTACCGACATCCCGGTGATCGCTCTGGCAAAGCGCCTGGAAGAGATCTACCTCCCTGGCCAGCCTCACCCGCGAGTCCTTCCAAGAGGGTCGGAATCCCTGTACCTTCTTCAGCGGATTCGCGACGAGGCCCACCGCTTTGCGGTCGGCTACCAAAGGAGCCGCCGGGGCAAGAGGATGACCGAGAGCACGCTCGACAAGCTGGCCGGCGTCGGGCCGGCCCGCCGAAAGGCTCTGTTGAAGCATTTTGGGTCCACCAACCTGATCAGGCAGGCCTCTCCGGAGCAGATCGCCGCCGTCCCGGGCATAGGCCGGGACCTCGCCACGAGAATCCACGAGCAACTGCGGTCGGCAGTCTGATGGTGCCTCTCATAAGCGCCATGCCGGAGCAGGGGTCGTCCAACCCCCGGTTCACCGTCATAACTGGACTCTCTGGCGCTGGGCGCTCCGAGGCGGCCAAGTGTTTCGAGGACCTCGGCTACTTCGTGATCGACAATCTTCCGCCGGCCCTGATCGAGAAGATGGCGGAGCTCATCCTGCTCCCCGGGAGCAAGGTAAAGCAGGTGGCCCTCGTCGTGGACGCGAGGGGCGGAGAGTTTTTCTCCGAACTCGAAAGGTCTTTGAAGGAGCTGCGGGAGCGGGGGATCGAGTACCGGATCCTCTTCCTGGAGGCCTCAGACGAGGCCCTGGTACGGCGATTCGAGCAGACCCGCCGGCGGCATCCGCTGGCTGAAACAGACCGGGTCATCGACGGAATCCTCGAGGAGCGGGAAGTCATGGGACCGCTCAGGGATCAGTCCGACGTGATAATCGATACCACGGGGCTGAACGTCCATGAGCTCAGGCACAAGATCAGCTCCCTATTTGCCGAGCCGTACCATCCTTCGGGCATCGCGGTGAACGTCATCTCGTTTGGTTACAAGCATGGCCTTCCGCTCGACTCGGACCTTGTTCTCGACTGCCGCTTTCTCCCGAACCCTCACTGGGTGGACGAGCTGAGACCACTCAACGGCACCCACCGCAAGGTGCGGGGATACGTGCTGAACTCAGCGGATACCGAGCCGTTCCTGAGCCGGGTACGGCAGCTGCTGGCCCTGATGCTGCCGGGCTTTATCAAGGAGGGCCGGCACTATCTGACGATCGCGGTGGGGTGCACCGGGGGCAGGCATAGGTCGGTGGTAATCAGCGACGAGATCGCCCGGTACTTGAGAGAAAAGGGATTTCACTCCACAGTGGTCCACCGGGACCTGGATAAGGAATAGGCCCCTAGGAACAGAAAATGAGGAAACAGCGGCGTGCCGGCGCTGGCGGGGGCGCAGGGCCAAACCACTGCCCCTCCTCTCCACCCGCAACATAGGGATGCTGCGGTCCCGGCTTGTGCCTCGAGGTCACTTCAGGCGCTCGGGGGAGCGCATAGTCAATTGCCTCTCTAAGGGTTACGTGAGCATCTCCGTTGGTGTCGCCCTGGCGCCCGAGGAGTGCCTGATCAACCAGCAGGCCGGTCCACACCGACCTCCTCCATCCTGGATCCTCGAAGCCCTTCTCAGACTCCTGGGCCGCCGCAGTGAACAGGCGGCGAGGGCTTGAGATCCCGTGGTCGAACCCGGCCGGCTCGCACGCAGAGACATCGACCCAGGCGAATCCGCGGAGCTGGCGCATGTAACTGGCGAACTCCGAGTCCGAGATGAACCGATTGTCGTGAGGCCAGAGGAACTCGTGAAGAACCTCGCCGTCGCCGCCCGCTTTCATCTGCTTGGTGTGGCCGGAGTAGTGAACCACGCAGTATGAGGAGGGCCCGCAGTTGTCGACCATCCACTGCATGCCGGCCCGCATGGCGTCGGCGGTGGCGGCGCCGTCGGTGAGCACCCGGACGCGGTCGTCGCGCCAGCCCTTCTGACGAAGAAGATCTGAGAAAGCCAGGGCATCCCCAACCGCCCCGACGTTAGGACGAGTCCTCCCCTGGAAGTGGTCGATGCCAATAACCAAGGCCCATCGGTCGTCGCCATGGTTGAATGGACTGGCCGGCGCCGAGGCCGGCACGCCGATGAGCAGCAAGGCAAAACCCAAGAAAAGCTTGAAGCGCGGTCTAGTCATCGATTGTTGTTCTTGACGAGGGAGGGCCAGATCCTAGCATTTGGATATCTGAACCTCGAAAACGGTGAAGGGCGATTGATGCAGGAGAGTAGTTGAAGTGTCATTGAGGCTCACAAAAAAGGGCAGGCGACTGGTGGTCAGGATCGTGACCCTGGCCGCGGTTATCACGACGTTGGCCGGCATAGCGCTGATCTCCTACCCGTTTTATACCGACCGAAAAGCAAGAGAGCAGCAAGCGGAATTAGCCAGGGACTTTCAAAGCAGCGCTCTTAGGACCGCTTATGAGCGGGGTAGTGTACCTTCAGCCAGCCCTCTTACTCGGCTAGTGATCCCTAGGTTGCGGGTGGACACCATCGTGGTGGAGGGAGTGTCTCAGAAAGCTCTCGATACGGGCGCGGGGCATTATCCGACGACGCCCTTGCCCGGAGAGCCCGGCAACGTCGCCATCGCCGGACACCGCAACACATTCGGCAAGCCATTTGCCGAGCTGGACAAGTTGAGGCCGGGGGATCGCATCTCGGTGCTCACCCCGATCGGTCAGCACACTTACGAGATGGTCCCACCCTTCGACAATCACCCGAACCCCTGGGTGACCCAGCCAGAGGATGTGGATGTGTTGTCTCCAACCTCAGAAGCAATGCTGACACTGACCACCTGCCACCCCAAGGGAAGCGCACGTCAGCGCCTTATTGCGCGTCTCAAACTGGTCGAGTCGTCACCTTCCGGCACTTTGAGCGCCTTGGATGACTTTCCTCCACCCCAGGTGATCCGTTAGAGTTCGCTCAAACGAGCTAGGCATTGGCTACTGGCGGCGTACAGGAGGGGGGACCTGAGCTTCCACGTGGCAGATAATCAGCCGAACAAAGATCTGGACCAATTAGAATCCCCGCGCATATAGTCCATCCGGGAACGGCCTAACCAAGAGGAGAGTGAAGAGTGTCAAGAAAACTAGCTAGGGCGGCACTGATAGTGCCTATGGTCATGTTGATGGCCGTGCTGGGCCCCGGGCCGGCATTCGCCAGTCCCCTAAGGAACGCAACTGCCAGTGCCTACGGCGCCAAGTTGACCGCGCTGGGTCTCCAGGTTCTTCCCGAGACTCCAGCGAACGTTAGGGCGGGACCTCAGCCAAACACCGGAAGCAACAACCTGCTCGCAGTTCCGCTGACACCGGTGCTAGCGGCGGGCGCGGCTTCGGCTAAGGCGCAGACTACGCTGGACTCGGTCATCAGGCCGGAGCTTCCTGCCGGTTACCTGCGCGTTACCTCTCCAGCGGGCGTTACCACCGTTCCGGGCACATTCAACGCTCAGGGGTACGGGAAAGTGGCTGGGGCTAACCTCCTTCTTCAAGACGTTGCCAGAGTTGGAGAGCTTCCTCCTGTGGTTGAGGCTATCGGAGGGATAACCTCACTGCTATCGGCCGACCTCGTCCACGCGGAAGCGTTGATCTCCTGTGTTGAGGGTGTCCCGACTATCGTCGGCGGGGCACAGCTGGTAGGTGCGAACCTGCTCGGCAGCGACCTCACCGGGCTCCTGGACGGCACGGTTAACCAGGTCATCAACGTCACGCATTCGGTGCTGCAGGCACTTGGCGGCAGGGCCGTTGTGAACGAGCAGATACCGCTCAATGGTGGCAATGGCCTCGCAGTGAACGCCTTGCACGTCGAGATTCCGCTCCTGGGAGTGGACGTTATCCTCGGACACGCCGAGGTCAACGGTCCGGGCCCTGGGCAGACCTGTGAGCCGGTTCGCAAGTTCCAGTGCGAAGACGGCATCGACAACGACGGTGACGGCAAGATCGACTTCCCGGCCGATCCGGGGTGCTTCTCACGGCAGGACGACGACGAGCGTGACCTGGCCAGGACCGGTGGTTGGGGTCCAGGGCTTGGCATCGCAGTCCTGACGGGTGGTGGCTTGCTCCTGCTGGCTACCTACCGGCTACGAAGAAAAGCCGCCAGTGAGATCTAGCGGCTAGCAGAACCAAACCAGACCGGGCGCCTCAGCTGAGGCGCCCGGTCCGCGTTACCGGGGCGGTGCGCCCAAATCGCATAACGCCAACCGCGTTAATATTCGGCTAACCCTTTCGAGCGCGGAGGTTTGAGCATGAGTGTCAAGGTAGGCATCAACGGCTTTGGTCGCATCGGCCGCAATTTCATGAGGGCTGTGCTTGGCAAGCCCAATTCCGGCGTGGAAGTAGTTGCAGTCAACGAC
>DATACZ010000179.1:0-3579 GCA_036258795.1 Actinomycetota bacterium | reverse complement strand
CAGCTCCAGCGCCTCGGCGCTCAAGCGAAGCATCTGGACCGTTTCCTGATCGGGCTCGGGAAGGGTTCTGAGAAGCCCCACTCCGCCTTCGAGCATTACCGCGGCGGCGGCCATTCCGGTCATCAAGGATATCTGCGCATTCCATGCCTCAATTGGAAGCTCCTCCCGGTAGCTAAGCTCAAACCCCCCAGCGGTCCGGCGGACCTCTTGGTCCGGCAGCTTTAGGTCGATCCCACCGCGCTGCTCCTCTAGCTTCAGCCGCAAGATGCCAACCTCCTTCAGTACCCGGAGCGCCGCGGCCGGCTGGCCTGAGTCAACCTCCTCCTGTCCCTGTTGATAGGTGAGCTGACGACTGCTGCGGACCACCGCTCGTTCAACCGAGGTGCGCCGTACGATCCCTTCCCGGTCCAGGTCGAAGGACCATAGGACGGCCGGTTTGAGCTGGCCCGGAAGGAGGCTCCCGGCACTCTCGCTAATCGTGGGCGGATACAAGGGGACGCTGAGGTCCGGGCAGTAAAAGGTCTTTCCTCTGACTCCGGACTCATGGTCGAGGGCGCCCCCGGGGTCGACGAAGTGACCCAGGTCTGCGATCGCATAACTTATCCGGTAGCCGCCGGGCGCTATCGAACCGTGGAAGGCTTGATCGAGGTCCTTGCTCCCTGGTGGATCGATGGTTAGGAAGTCGATGTCCAACCTCGGGGTCCGGCGTGGCCCGCCCTCGGATGGAAGCCTCTCGCTTACCCGCAGCGCCTCGCTCTCCACGTCAGGGGGAAAGCCGCCTGGGAGCTGCATCTCCTCCCTGATGCGCTGAAAGCCGCCGATCAGCTCAGCCGCGGTAGTTTCGAGCCGGATGCGGGGAGATATCACGGATCAGTTCTGCCCAGGAAGCTGAGGAAGGAACCCGCTAATGGCCACGCCGAAATCTAGAAGAGGCCGAGTGACGTTGAAGGGCAGGGGTGCCGGCGACACAGAGGACCGCAGGTTTCTGGAGAGGCCGGAGATCTCCTTTGTGGATACCGACCCCTGGAGAGTCTTGCGCATCATGTCGGAGTTTGTCGAAGGATTCGGCGCCCTGGCGGAGGTGCCCCTGGCCGTCACTGTCTTCGGCTCCGCGCGGGTGCGAGAGGGCGATCCGATGTACCAGGCGGCCCGGGAGGTCGGCAACCTACTGGCTCAAGCTGGGATCGCAGTCATCACGGGAGGCGGCCCCGGGATCATGGAGGCGGCCAATCGCGGATGTCAGGAAGGCGGAGGGCTGTCGATTGGTTGCAACATCGAGCTTCCCTTCGAGCAGCGAATGAATGCCTACGTCGATCTAGGCATCGACTTCAACTACTTCTTCGCCCGCAAGACGATGTTCGTTAAGTACGCGGAGGGATTCATCCTGTTTCCCGGCGGATACGGCACGCTCGATGAGCTATTCGAGGCCTTGACGCTCATCCAGACCGGCAAGGCTTACCACTTTCCCGTGGTGCTCTTCGGCTCCCGATACTGGGAAGGCTTGGTTGGCTGGCTTCGCGACACGGTGATGGCCGAGGGAAAGATCTCTGGTGAGGAGCTCGAATTATTCACGGTCACGGATGATGCGACCGAGGTCTTAAAGGTCATCCAGAAGGAGGTCCGGACCAAGCAGTCGCGGAGAGGGCTCCAGCCTCGGGGCCGGAGCCCTCTTTCTTAGAAGAGCTTACATCCGTGGCCATGGCCAGATAGGCCGGAGTCCTTTACCTTTCCGGCATGGAAGGATTCTTGTGTGAAAGTTGAGTCACTAGTCATAGCCAACTACGCCACCACCGACAAGTGGCTTCTCCGGGTTGAAGGTGGGGGCTGGGAGCACTGCAAGCCGCAAATCCTCCCCACGACTGTCAGGGGATATGTGGCCGGCATTTTCACGCTGGATCGAGATGAGTTGGGAACTACGCCTGCCGTTCTGGTCGAGATCGGCGACAAGAATGGCCATGTTGAGGAATTCAAGGCATCGACAATCGTCAACGGGATGCGCCCTGCCGCTACCCCCGGTGTGCCTTCCAGAGTGCCCTTCGCCATTCCCTTCACGACCGTTGCCCGCGCTCCCACCGTCATGAAGGTGCGGCTGTTGAATGAAGGCGACGAGCTAGCCACCACGTCTTTCGCGGTTCTCGACCCGGTGCCGGATGCGCCCACGGGCCTTTGAGGGCTGTGGGGCGAGTAATCCGCCGCTGAACCGGCTCGACGTGATAGGTCTCGAGCTCATGGGACAATGGTCTAGTTGTTCATATATGCAGGTATAGACTCTATGTCCAAGCAAGTACCCGTAGACCTGGCAGAAACGGTCCGGATCGCCGAGCTCTTCCGACTGATCGGGGATCCCACCCGAGTCGGCATTCTCTACGCCCTCAAGGAGGGAAAGGAGCTCTGCGTCCGCGATATTTCCCTCTTGGTGGGAATGTCCGAGACCGCGGTGTCGCACGCCCTGCGCATACTGCGAACTGCCCGGATTGTGAGAAGGCGAAGGGCCAGCCGGATGGCCTTCTACAGCCTTGACGACGCTCATGTGTCGAACCTGCTCGACCTTTGTCGAGAGCATCTGGAGCACTCGATGGCGGAGGCTCCTAGTGGCGCATGAGCTGAGCTCCCACCTGGGCGCCCAAAGTCGTAACGAGCAGCACCGATCCAGGCTGGTGATCTCGCTGGTGCTGGTAGGCGGCTATTTCGTGGTCGAGCTCGTTGCCGGGCTAATAACCGGGTCCCTGGCCCTCCTGTCGGATGCCGGACACATGTTGACCGACGTTCTCGGGCTGCTGATGGCCCTGGCAGCCATCCATCTGGCCGTCAGGGTTCCTTCCAGCCCGCAGCAAACCTTCGGCCTGTACAGGGTTGAGATTCTGGCCGCCCTGGGCAACGGCCTGCTCCTTTTCGGGGTGGGGATCTATATCCTGATAGAGGCCTCCCGCAGGTTGATGGATCCGCCTGCCGTGGCAAGTGGACCCATGCTGGTGGTGGCCCTGGCCGGGTTGGCCGTAAACCTGTTCTCTTACTTCTTGCTTCACTCCTCTGCCAAGGAAAATCTGAGCATCAAAGGTGCCCACCTCGAGGTCCTTGCCGATGCAATCGGTTCCTTGGGCGTAATCATGGCGGCTCTGGTGCTGGAAACCACCGGCTGGCGATACATCGATCCGATTGTCGGCATAGGAATAGGCCTTTGGATCCTTCCCCGCACCTACCGCCTCGTCTCGAAGGCTTTCCGTATCCTGGTCCAGGCCGCGCCGCCGGAGATCGACGCGGGGCAGCTACAGAGTGAGCTCTGCGCGCTCGAAGGGGTGTGCGGGGTCCACGACCTGCACCTGTGGACCCTGGCCTCGGGAATGGAGGTGGCCTCAGCGCACATACAGGTATATAGGGAGGCCGATGCCCCGGCGGTCATGCAGCAAGCGCAGGAGCTTCTACGGAGCAAGTACAGGTTGGTCCACTGCACCCTCCAGCTAGAGGGGGAGGGGCAGAGATGCCTCGGGTGCAGTTGGTAGAATGCCGCCGCGAGGTGGGCTGTCCTAGCTAGAAAGGCTCTGACATGAGAAAGATGCTCCTGGTTCTGTTGGCTATGTG
>DATACZ010000178.1:0-4065 GCA_036258795.1 Actinomycetota bacterium | reverse complement strand
AGGCAAACTCCTCCTGCAGCTCGTCCACTCCCCTGCTCGTCACTGCCGAAAAGATGACCAGGAGGTTCGAGATGGCCGGTTTATCCGGTCCGTACCGGATATCCCGTCCCGAGTCGGTGACCGCCTTCGAGATCTTGCTCCGAACGACCTCGGGAGCATCGTTCATCCACACCAGGTTATTTCCCCGCCCCGAGCTCTTGTCCATCTTTCGAGAGGGATCGTCCAGGGCCATGATCCGAGCTCCTTGTTCGGGAATCAGAGGCTCGGGTACGGGAAACGTGTCGCCGAGCTGCCGGTTGAAGCGCTCGGCAATGTTGCGCATGAGCTCCAGGTGCTGCCGTTGGTCATCTCCGACCGGAACCAGATGCGCCCGGTATGCCAAAACGTCCGCCGCCATCAGAGCCGGGTAGACAAACAGACCCGTGCCGATCGATCCGGATTCCTGTCCCCGGCTCTTTTCCTTGAACTGGGTCATGCGCCCCAGCTCGCCCATACGGCTAAGACAGGTCAGGTACCAGGCGAGCTCGGTGTGCTCGGGGGTCTCCGACTGCATGAACAGGACCGCCCGTTCCGGATTGATGCCCGCGGCGATCAGGCTGGCCGCGGTCTGCCGGGAACGGCGGGCGAGCACCTTCGGATCCCAGGGCACGGTGAGGCTGTGCAGGTCGACCACACAGAAGAAACATTCGTGGTCGTCTTGAAGCCGAACCCACTGCCGGAAGGCGCCTATGTAGTTGCCGAGGTGCGGAACATCTGCAGTGGGCTGAACCCCCGAGAAAACTCTGGGCATGAACTGCTCCATCCTTCGTCGATCCTCCGGTCAGGCCGGAAAGGCCGGTTAGAGGAGGCTTGCACTTATGCTGGACCCAAGTGCTCAATTATCTCCTGTCCAACCCTCCAGACCTCCGCGGGCTTCTCCTGGCCACGCTGGCTTTCTTGGTTGCCTTAACCCTTCACGAGTTTGGACATGCCGCCGTCGCGACCATGCAGGGAGACCCCACCGCCAAGCTGGCCGGGAGGCTGACAGTCAACCCACTTGCCCACCTGGACCCGGTTGGAACCTTTTTCATCATCCTTGCCGGATTCGGTTGGGGCAAGCCGGTGCCCTTTACGGCGTCGAAGCTTCGCAGCCTGAGGTTTGGACCGGCCCTCGTAGGAGTGGCCGGGCCGGCGATGAACTTCCTCCTTGCCTTCATCTCCGCGTGGGCCCTGGTGGCGATGGGCAGAGGCGCCCTCGGAACCTTTGGCCGTTTCCTCGTGCTCGGGCTTCAGATCAACGTAGTGCTTGCCATATTCAACCTCTTGCCGATTCCGCCCCTGGACGGGTCCCGGATCCTGAGCGCCTTACTCCCTCCCAGCAAGCACCACATCATTTACTTCCTCGACCGATGGGGGTTCGTCATCCTGCTGATTGTCGTCTTCTTCCTGTTTCGTCCTCTGGTCTCTCCACTCATCGACTTCGTTACCGACGTCATTCTCCGGGTAGTCGGCGCTTAACAGCGACTCATCGACTACCCGACTAGTCTCTAGATCCATAAATAGACAAATGGTCAAGTCGCTTAGGCACACATACCCCCACCCCAGAGCCACCCTAACGGTTTAGTAGATCGTTAATGTTTAGCAAACCTTAAAGCTATTGTGCAGCTTTACTGTGGGCCAGCTGTAGCCTCGTCGAGAAAGAGATTAGTAGGTAGGGAGATACGTCGATTTATCTACAAATGGAGTTGTGTATGAGTGGATCAGCGATCCGTGGCGCCTCTCAGGCGCCGGACGAGCCGGGAGTCCCTTCCATTCGACTCGAATTCTGCAAGGACCTCTGCCAGCGCCGCCCTCACGAGGCGGCCTCGATCGCACGCCAGGCGGTGGTCTGCCCTGAGGCTTAGGCGTGCCCTCTCGAGGCGGGTTAGCTCCTCGTCAGTACAGTAGAAGGTGACCTTTTGATCGTGCTTGGGGGCTGGGCGTTTTCCGACTCGCCGGGGCTCCTCCTGAACTGGGGGCACACCAGAGCGCTGCGACTGGGCAGCATGCTGAGGGCTCTGGCCGGCTCCAGTGCTAGTCCCAGAAACCTCACGGTCGGGCACAGGCGTCCGGTCCTGGGGTGTCCGGACCGGATTCGTGTCCACCGTGCTTCGAAAGAGCTCGTCGGCTCCGGGAAGGCTCACCCTACGCGTCACGCGCCAGTACCTCCCTCGCCAGCTCACGATACTCAATGGCGCCATTCGAGGAGGGGGCGTAGCTCAGGATGGGCTCGCCCGCTACCGGTGACTCGGCGAACTTGATCGTCTTGTGGATGACGGTCTTGAACAGCTTGTCCCCAAAGGCGTCGGTAACCCGGCCCAGAACCTCCCGGCCATGAATCGTCCTGCTCTCGAGCATGGTTGCCAGGATGCCCAGCACCTCCAGGCCGGGGTTCAGCCTTTCCTGGACCTTGCCGATCGTGTCCATCAGCAAGGCCATCCCCCTCAGCGCAAAGTATTCGCACTCAAGAGGAATGACCACCGCGTGAGCGGCCGTCAGGGCGTTGACGGTCAGCAGACCGAGTGAAGGCGGGCAGTCGATCAGAATGTAGTTGTAAAAGGATTGGGCGGGCGCCAGACAGCGCTTTAGCATCTGTTCCCGGGCCACCTCCGATACCAGCACCACCTCAGCAGCGGACAGGTCGATGTTGGATGGGATGAGATCGAGGCCTTCCACCTTGGTCGGAGTAACCACCTCATCAAACGAGACGTCCCTATCCAGAAGCAGGTTGTACACGGTTAGGTCAAGAGAGCTTGGGTTCAGGCCAAGCCCTACGGACAGCGCCCCCTGAGGGTCGAAGTCGACTAGGAGAACCCGGGCACCTTCCTCCGACAGGGCCGCCCCGAGATTGATGGCGCTGGTGGTCTTGCCCACTCCCCCCTTTTGGTTGACGATCGCCACGACCCTTCCAAGCGCCATGGCGGTGGAGACCTCCCTCTCGGCGCCAAGCACCGCGTCCAACGCCTCCTCGGCAGCGACCGCCGCTACTGGGACCGGCTCCATTGGCTCAGGCCCTTGAGCAGCCTCAACTGCCTGGACGGGAGGGCCCGGCGTGTATACCTTCACTGGCTTGCCGGCTTGGTCCTCCAGCTTCGGGGCCCCGGCAGAGACCTCACCACGTGAGCCGGGCTCGTCCGGAGGAAAAAGCTCGGATAGAACGTCCTGTTTCAGGAACCTATTTGGATGCATGGCGCCTGACCGTCCACAAGATCCTTTGTCTACAAATCGACCTGAGGGACGCCAAATACTAAGGAGCGCGCTTGTAAAGCGCAACGACCGAATCTACTTTTCGCGAGTTCGGGTGCCTAGTTCTGAATCTTCTGCTTGCAAGATATGCAGAGCCGGGCGGTCGGGATAGCCTCCAGTCGCTCTGGGGCGATCGGCTTGCCGCAGGACTCGCAAATCCCGTAGGTTCCCCGCTCCACCCGGTGGAGGGCGGCGTGAAGCTCGTCAAGGCGCTGCCGCAAGCCCTCGGCGAGGGACAGAATCTTGGCCCTCTCCGAGGTGGTCTGAGCAGCATCGGCAAAGCCCTCGTCGAAGGTGACGTCCACGTGGCCGTCGGACCCAAAACCGAGATCGGCAAGCTCTTCCTTCACCGCACGGTCCTCCTCGGTCAGCCGCTTGAGGGCTGACTCCAAGAAGTCTTTGCTTACGGCCACTCACGCCTCCTAGACCTTTTGCCGGGCTGGCAAGCCGTGACCGAAGGAATGCGGGCTCGCCAACATGGCCCCGCGCCGCCGAACCGGCCAGCGCGTTTATTTCTTTAGTAAGTTTAGAAAAAGCATATGCCTTGCGGCCCACCAGCGCATGCAGCGCTTGGATGGTTAGCCGACCAGCTCGGCGATGGGCCGGTAGGGCAGCCCATGAGCTTCCGCTACTGCCTCGTTCACGAGCGTTCCCTCGTAGGTGTTCAGACCCATTCTGAGGGCGGGATCAGTACGAAGAGCCTCCACCAGGCCCCGGTTTGCGAGCGCGACGACGTAGGGCAAGGTGGCATTGGTCAGGGCGTACGTCGAAGTATGCGGGACCGCTCCAGGCATGTTGCCC
>DATACZ010000177.1:0-5472 GCA_036258795.1 Actinomycetota bacterium | reverse complement strand
GGTTGGTCGAGGATCTTGCCGAGACCGCTGTGAGCTCCGGGGCGCAAGCCCTGGTCTGCTCTGCCCGCGAGGCGGCCAAGCTCCGCGCCCGGTTTGGCGAGCGAACTCTGTTGATTGTGCCTGGAATTCGACGTGCTAGTGAGGAACCGGCTGATCAGGAGCGCACGGCCACTCCAGAGCAAGCCGCCCAAGCAGGGGCCGATTACGTCGTGGTGGGCCGTCCGATCGCCCAGGCCGCGGATCCGGGAGCGGCGGCCGATGGCATCCTGAAGGAGCTTGGCTGGTGACCCGTGCGCGCCTGTTCATTATCTCCGGCCCTTCGGGAGCCGGAAAGGGAACCATCGTTCAAAGGATCCTGGAGGAGCGGCCCGGGATAAAGCTCTCTGTATCCTGCACCACCCGGCCGGCCAGGCCGATGGAGGTGGAAGGAGTTCATTACTACTTCATCGCCGAGAGGGATTTCCTGGCGATGCGCGACCGGGGTGAGTTCCTGGAGTGGGCAGACGTACACGGGAACCTGTACGGCACGCCCCGCAAGCCGGTGGAGAACCACCTCAGCCATGGCGAGGATGTGCTGCTCGAGATCGACGTCCAGGGTGCGGCGGAGGTCAAGGCGGCAATGCCGGAGTCCTGTCTCATCTTCATCGAGCCTCCCTCGATGCAGGTGCTGAAGCAGCGCCTTCGCAAGAGGAGCACCGAGCAGGAGGATGCCATGAACCGCCGGCTATCCGATGCATACGACGAGCTTCGCCGGAAGGGTTCGTTCGACGGGGTGGTCGTAAACCTCGAGGTGGAGCAGGCCGTGTCCGAGGTCCTGGCCCTGATGGACCGGTGCTAGCGAACAAGTGCACCAGGCTGTCCACTGGTAGGGGCGACGATGGGGTATCTTGGAATACATTCGAACCGGTGGTGAAATCACCCACGATTCAAAGGACGGCTCTTGATCCATCCCAAGATTGAAAATCTCTCTGAAAAGGTAGACAGCCGCTACACGCTGGTCATCCTGGCCGCGAAGCGGGCTCGACAAATCAACTCTTATTACTACCAGCTCGGCGAGGGAATCCGGGACTTCGTCCCGCCTCAGGTGTCGAGCATGGGGGAGGATGCCAAGGCCCTCTCGGTGGCTCTTGAGGAGATTGCCGAGGGCAAGTTCGGCTGGGAGCGCCCGCCGGAGGTCGAGTCCCGCATCAAGTAGCGCCCTTCCAGGGCTGATCCATGGATTTCGAGGCACTGGCCGGAAAGAGGATTGCACTCGGGGTCTGCGGCGGCATTGCAGCATACAAGGCTGCCGCGTTGGCAAGGGAGCTGACCCAGGCCGGCGCCGACGTGCGGGTAGTGATGACGAACTCTGCCACGAAGTTCGTGGGCCCTATAACCTTCTCGACGCTCACCGGGAATCCCGTGCGCACCTCCCTCTTCCCCGAGACGGCTCCCTCCGAGATCGTGCACACCGACCTCGGGAGGACCTCCGACCTGGTGATCGTTGCCCCGGCCACGGCCAAGATCATTGCCAAGAGCGCCCAAGGAATCTCCGACGATCTCATGTCGGCGATGTTGCTCTCGGCCGGCTGTCCGGTTCTCATGGCTCCGGCGATGCACTCCGAGATGTGGCTGAACGAGGCCACGCAGGAAAACGTGGCCAAGCTCACCTCTCGGGGAATCCGCTTTGTGGGACCGGAAGAGGGACCACTGGCCGGTCCCGACTCGGGCATAGGGCGGTTGGCTGAGATCTCGTCGATCGTAAGAGCCGCTGCAGAAGAGCTTCAGCTGAGAGGGCAGCTGGCCGGCACAAAGGTCGTGGTGACCGCCGGAGGGACCAGAGAGGCGATTGACGCGGTGCGCTACATCGCCAACGCCTCTTCGGGGCTGATGGGGTATGAGCTTGCCTACGAGGCCCTCCGCCGCGGTGCTTCGGTTACCTTGATCTCGGGCCCCACGGACCTGGTTCCCCCAAGTGATGCGCACGTCATGCGGGTAACGACGGCCTCCGAGATGAGAACGGCCGTGATGGAATCCCTGAATGAGGCAGCCGTGCTCATCATGGCGGCGGCGGTAGCCGACTGGCGCCCGGTTTCTCCCTCTCGCCGCAAGCTCAGCAAGTCGGAGGGGTGTCCTCAAATCGAGCTCGAGCCGACGGCCGACATCCTCGCCGAGGTGGGGGAGAGGAGAAGCCGCGGGGACCTGCCCGATCTCCGGGTGCTCGTGGGCTTTGCCGCCGAGACGGACAACCTGCAGGGGGCTGCGGCGGCCAAGCTTGAGGCGAAGCATCTGGACCTCGTAGTCGCCAACCTGGTTGCAACCGGGCATTCTGGTCCCGGAGCGGTCACATCCGATGCTTTGATGCTCGACCGTGAGGGTAACGTCGAGCACTTTGGGCTGATACCGAAGAGACAAGTGGCATATCTGGCCATGGAAAGGATCGCCGGGAGATTGCTGGCCGGCATGCATGGCCCATGGCCTGTTCAGCGGAGCGGTTCACGTCCTGGGACCGTGAGCCAGGCGCAACGCCCTATAATCGGTCGATCTCAAGGCTAAAGGAGCCGTTTGATGGCACGTCGTTATCTCTTCACGTCCGAGTCGGTCACCGAGGGGCATCCGGACAAGTTGGCGGACCGGATCTCCGACGCCATCCTGGACGCGATCATGTCGGAGGATCCCGCAGGTCGGGTGGCCTGCGAGACCTTGGTCACTACCGGGCAGGCCATAGTGGCCGGCGAGATCACGACCGACTGCTACGTCGAGGTCCGTAACGTAGTCCGGGAGACCATCAAGGAGGTGGGCTACACGGACGCCAAGTTCGGCTTGGACGGTGAGACCTGCGGCGTTTTGGTCGCGATTCAGGACCAGTCTCCTGACATAGCCCTGGGAGTGGATCAAGCCTATGAGGCACGAGGCGGCGAGAGCGGTGACGAGTTGGACTCACTGGGTGCGGGGGACCAGGGAATGATGTTCGGCTACGCCTCACGCGAGCGTCCCGACCTGGACACCGAGCTCATGCCGACACCCATCTGGCTGGCTCATGGTCTGGCTCACAGGCTCTCCGAGGAGCGTAAGAGCGGCCGAATGCCCTATCTCCGGCCGGACGGGAAGAGCCAGGTCACCATCCGCTATGAGGACGGTCGCCCCGTAGGCATCGACACCATTCTCATATCGGCCCAGCATCAGCCCGAGGTAGACATCGACACTCTTCTTGCTCCCGACTTGATGGAGCACGTGGTCCGGCCAATCGTCCCGGAGCCTCTTTGGTCCGACGACATTCGATTCTTGGTGAACCCAACCGGCCGCTTCGAGATCGGAGGGCCGATGGCAGATACGGGCCTAACGGGACGCAAGATCATCGTCGACTCGTACGGTGGGATGTGCAGCCACGGCGGCGGCTGCTTCTCCGGGAAGGACCCTTCCAAGGTGGACCGCTCCGGCGCGTACATGGCCCGCTACGTCGCCAAGAATCTGGTGGCTTCCGAGGTCATGGATCAGTGTGAGATTCGCATCGCCTACGCGATCGGCGTGGCTCACCCGGTTTCGGTGAACCTGGACGACCGTGGCACCGCCAGGGTCGATCCCCAAAAGCTCGAAGAGCTAGTGCCAGAGTTCTTCGACTTCCGACCCGCCGCCATAATCCGCGACCTGGACCTTCGCCGGCCGATCTACAAGGCCACCAGCGCCTACGGACACTTCGGGCGGACCGACAAGGACCACTTCAGCTGGGAGCGAACCGACCGGGCAGAGGAGCTGGCGAAGGCAGCGGCAGACCTCTAGAGACACCGGCCGGGTTTGCTCGCCAAGGTCATAGTCGACCTGGCTGTCTGGGGACTGAACAGGGAGCTTACCTACGCCGTTCCCGAAAAGCTCGAGCCTCAGATCAGCGTCGGGTCGGTGGTGCGGGTACCTCTCAGAAATCGCCGCGTGAGAGGCTGGGTTGTTGGCCTCGAACCGCAGGCGCAGGATGACTCCGACTTAGCCGAGCTGGTGCCTCTGGCGGCTTTGAGCGGGCGGGGACCGGTATTCGATGATCTCCTTTTGGGTGTGGCCATGAAGCTGGCCAGGCGATACGTTCATCCGCTCAGCAGCTTCCTAACTCTATTTACTCCGCCTCGCCTGGGTCGTCCAAGTGGCCGGTGGCTGGCCCGTACCTCGTTTCGGAGCGACGACTCAAGCGCCTTTCCGGCACAGGCGGTGAGCCGGACCCTGCTGCGGCCTGGGCCTAACGACGATCCGGTGAAACGGTACGGAGACGAGATTGATGAGCGGTTGGGTAAGGGGCTGGGAGCAATCGTTGTAGTGCCGGAGGTGAGGGAGGGATCTTCGGTCCTGGCCCGGCTGGCGGAACGCTTTCCGGCTGATGCAGCCGTGGTCCACAGCGGCCTGGAGCCCTCCGAGCGAGCCAAAGCGCTGTGGAGTCTGGCCGAAGGCACGCGGCGGGTCGCCCTGGGCGGGAGGGCCGCCCTCTTTGCGCCACCAACTCCTGTCGGCCTCATCGTGGTTCACGAGGAGCACGATCCCTCACTAAAGGAGCAGCGCTCTCCTTACTACGACGCCCGGGTCGTCGCCCAGCTTCGGGCCGAGGCAACCGGCAGCTCGCTGTTGTTCTCCAGCCGAACTCCTTCACTCAGCCTGCCTGGGTCACCCGCAAGCCCGGAAAAGTGGTCGGTGGAAGAGCCGCTTCGGGCAGAGGAACGACGAGCCTGGCCGGTGGTCGAGCTGGTCCACCCGGCCCGGCGGCGGATTCCTCAGCGTGTCATTGCCGCCATCGTCCAGGCCCGCGCTAGAGGGAAGCGGGTAATCGTCCTCGTGCCGCGGGTCAGTTTGACGCCCTCGGGGCCCGGACCGGCGGAGCTGGAAGGGCTGTTGGGCAAGATCGTTCCTGGTTCCCGAATCAGCCGGGCCGATCGCCCGGGTCTCGGACCCCAGCCCGGAGCCCTAGAGGAGGCTCTCACCGGTGACGTGGTTATAGCGACCGAGGCCGCGCTGGCTGAAGTTGAACGGCCTCAGATCGGCACAGCGATTGCCCTCGGGGTGGACTCGCTCCTTCAGCGTCCTCGGGGGAGGGCGGCTGAGGAGACGGTTCAGGCCCTTTGGGCGCTGGCCGTGCTGGCCGCGGGGCAGAACCCGAAGGGAAGACTCATCATCGAGACAAGCAACCCTGACCACCACGTCATCCAGGCGGTAGTCAGGGGCGACCACCGGTACTTTGCATCCCGGGAGCTACAGGCTCGCCAGGAAGCCGGAGTGCCGCCGTTCAAGTCTCTGGTCCGCGTTCAGGTGAACGGCAGGCCTTCCGAGGAGCTGATCGAAAGAATGGAGCACTTGCCCGGAGCGGCGGTGCTTGGCCCATCGCCCGGCGGAAGCCTGGGCTGGCAACTCCTGCTAAAGGTGAACGAGCTAGAGGCTATGCTGGACCCATTGAACGACATCGTTGCCTCGTCATCCCAAAGGGTGCTGGTTGAGGTTGACGTAAGGGATTGGTGAGAT
>DATACZ010000176.1:0-20508 GCA_036258795.1 Actinomycetota bacterium | reverse complement strand
CGATCGAGCTGCACGCAGCACAAGCATGGGGCGGTTATAGTCGCAGGCCGGCATATCCGTTCCACCGGATACAACGGGACTCCATCTGGATATCCCAACTGCGATCAAGGTGGTTGCCCCCGTGGACGAACAGGGGATAAGAGCAAGCAATGCTGGGGTCTGCATGCCGAGGCCAACGCCATCCTCTATGCCGATCCCCCTCAGCGGGAAGGCGCCACCCTGTACGTGACCGAGTCCCCGTGCCTGGAGTGCGCAAAGCTCATCTCCAACTCAGGGCTGAGGGAAGTTGTCGCGCCCTACTCCAACGGGGATGGGCTCGAGGTGGCCAAGGAGTTCCTCCTGGACTGCAAGGTAAGGGTCCGCTTGCTAAAGGCCAAGTAGGTCAGGCCGTCACCTTTCCTTGACCCACTTTGGCGCGCGCTTGCTCTGCTTTCCCAGGTCAAGGGTCATCTGCTCGTGGGATTCCGTTTCGGGCGGCTCAGCTTTGGGCTTTCGACGGCTCCCGGAACCGCCGCGCGCCAAGGGCCTCGCCGGGCCACTTGGTTCCTTGGCCCCATGACGCTTCTTTAAGTGTCGAACTGCCTTGGTAATGGGTTCCGACACCTCTTTCGGTGCGTATGCGCCTCTGTACATCTGCTCGTAGGTGGTGACTAGCTCCGGGTGGCTTTCTTTTAGCCACCCCATGAACTCCTCTTTAACCCCTGGTCTCAAGTGAAGGACGATCGGAACTATGTTGGTGGCGCCTGCCTCGACCGCGGCGCGGACCGTGGCCTCCATCTGCTCCATCGAGTCCGAGATACCAGGCAGGATCGGCGCCACCATCACCCCGCAGGGAACTCCCGAGTCGTTGAGCTTGTGGACGACCTCCAGCCTCTTGAGCGGATGAGGGGTTCCCGGCTCGGTTCTCTTCCACACCTCCTCGTCCACGGTTCCCACCGAGAAACAAGCGGACACCGAGCTGATCGATGCTCCCTCCGCCAGCAAATCGATGTCCCTTTGGATGAGCGTGGATTTGGTCAGGATGGAGTAGGGATTTCTAGCCTTGTTCAGCTCCGCCAGAATCCCTGGCATTAGCCTGTAGCGCCCCTCCGCCCTCTGATAGTTGTCCGTGTTCGTTCCCATGGCGATGTGCTCGCCGCGCCAGGTGGGTCGCTGCAGCTCCCTCCGCAGAAGCTCCACCGCATTGATCTTGACCACGATCTTGGACTCAAAGTCGTGGCCGGCGTTGAAATCGAGGTAAGTGTGGGTGGGTCGAGCAAAACAGTAGGCACAAGCATGACTGCATCCTCTATAAGGGTTGATCGTCCAGTTGAAGCCGAGACGGTTTCCCTTGACGTGGTTGATGATGCTCTTGGCCTTTACCTCGTAAAAGGTGATGCCCTTGAATTCCGGGGTGTTGAAGCGCCGGACCACGGTCTCGTCTTGAAAGAGCGGAAGCGTGCCGCCCACCTCGACATGATCTGCCATCAGGCTTTCCCACCGCATGCCAACATTAGAACATGTGTTCGGTGGAGCGACAAGGCGTGGTCTCTGGAGCGTTTGACAGCCGGGCTTCTGCCACTTTGAGCAACATTTCTAGTGCTATGAGTGAGAATTGGAGTTAATCTTAGGTATGGCCGCTCTCCTCGCGCTGATCTTCTTCGTCCTTCCCATAGCGGAGATTGCGGCGCTCATGGCGGTGGGGGATCTCATCGGATTCGGGCCCACTCTCATTGCTCTCATCACATTGAGCGTTGCAGGGGCAGTGCTGGCGAAGCGTCAGGGAATAGAGATCTGGAAGCGTTTCCGCCGGTCGATCTCCCAGGGACGAATCCCATCCGAGGAGATCTTCGACGGGATGCTGGTTCTGCTGGGAGGGGCCCTGCTGCTGACCCCCGGATTCATCACGGACGTTTTGGGCTTGATCCTGCTGATCCCAGTCTCCCGTTCCCTGGTAAAGCGCCTGGCTGTGAGGGGAAGCGGGTGGTGGATCGCACGCCGATTTGGGCTGACCGGGATGGGGAGGCCGGAGCGGCGGGTGGTCAAGGTGCGCGTCCCCAGCTGGCGGGACCCCTCCGACGCCAAAACAGAAACGAACGGGATTGCCGCGGTCGCCGTGCCCTCGACTCCGGAGGGGGATGCCGCCCCTTCCGAGCCCGCACAGATAGCCAATAAAGAGGGTAGTGCGGGCACCTAAGCGGGTAGGTAAGAGGTAGACCGCATAAGTCAGGGGCGTTACTATGGGACTAACTGACGTCGTCCGGCCTACCGTTCACCTGACCTCCACCGACACCAAGAGGGGGGTAGCTTCATGAGGCAGCTTCATATCCGTGAGCCGTGGGCAGACCTTGCCTACAACTCCGACAACCAGCTGCTTGAAGACTTGGCGACTCGAGTCCAGACCCTTGAGGCAAAGGTACGAGAGCTCGAGACCAAGCTGGCCGAGGCCCGGGAAGAAGAGCGGGAAGCACTGCCCGCAGGGGTCTAGTCAGAACATCACAGCGGCGGGGCAGAGCCCCGCAGAGTCATCCTTTCCACCGGCCCCTTAGGGGGCCGATCTATTTGACAGCCCTTGGAGCCCGTTCGGGATCGGTGGGCCCGGCTAAGCTAGGAAATATGGAGCAACCCGACGAGATAGTAGTCAGCCCCCAAACCCTGGAGCGAATGAACCAGGAGTTGGCAGAGCTCACCACAAGCGGCCGGAGTGAGATGAGCGAAAGGCTGCTGAGGGCGCGCGAGCTCGGCGATCTCAAGGAGAATGCCGAATATCACTCGGCTAAGGATGCCCAGGGACTCATGGAGGCTCGCATCCGCCAGCTCCAGTACACCATCAAGAATGCAGTGGTGCGGGAGGGCGCCGCCGATACCGACATTGTCGGCACCGGAGTGATCGTCACCGTCAAAGACGGCGACGAGACCGAGGAGTACCTGGTGGCTCAATCAATGGAAGAGAAAGTGCCAGGAGTCCGCACCATCACGCTGTCTTCTCCAATGGGAAGGGCCCTCTTAGGAAAGAGGGTCGGGGAGGAGGCGATCGTCGAAGCCCCCGGGGGAAAGTTCTCGGTCGAGATAGTCGGCCTACGTGCCTTTTAGTGAGGCGCCGGCTACTCAAGTATCTCGGCATGGGGGTGGCCGGATTTGCCCTTCTCATCGGCGCCGAGGTCATCTTTGCCCTGAACCGTGACTATCCGGTAGCTTCCCCGCCGAAGGTTATCCGAGGCACCTTTGGTAATCCTTCACTTCCCCCAACCAAGTTCGTAGTGCTCGGTGACAGCACCGCGGTTGGCGTGGGGACGACGCCGGAGCATTCCTTCTCATGGCTCTTGGCGGAGTGGTTGGGTCAGCGTCTCCACGTCGACCTGGAGGTCCTGGGGTTAAGTGGCGCAACCACCAAGGACGTAAACCAACGTCAGGTACCGGAGGCTTTGAAGCGCAAGCCGGATCTGGTGCTGATCGAGATCGGAGGCAACGACGTGACCCACGTCACGAGCATTCGCACCGTGCGCCGGGAGATGGGCCGTGCGCTCGACCGCTTAAAGGCCGCCGGCATTCACGTCGTCGTGGCCGGTCCCCCGCATATGGGCACCTCCCCGGCCTTTCCCCAACCCCTAAGAGCGCTATCCGGCTGGAGGGGAAGTGC
This sequence comes from Actinomycetota bacterium, assembly GCA_036258795.1. Lineage (GTDB taxonomy): Bacteria > Actinomycetota > CADDZG01 > JAHWKV01 > JAHWKV01 > DATACZ01. Next base: position 16,889 of record DATACZ010000176.1, on the reverse strand, counting down.
CGTCAGGCGGGCGATTGAGGATCAGGTGCGGCGCAGGGAGATCGATTACATAGACCTTTCCGCGGGAACCCACCGGGAGTTTCGCCGCCACCCGGTCAAGTACTACAGCGAGGACTGGTTTCACCCTGGCGCCGGCGGCTACAGGCTCTGGGCCGAGGTCATGTACCCCACGGTTTTGAGGGCGGCCCTGAAGGTATCCTCACTGGCCTCTTAACTCCAGATGGTCATGCTCCAGGCTGGTCGTAAGGGTGCCCTCTCCAACGTCGGGTGCGACGTAAAGCGTCATCCCCTCGTGCTGTATGACAGCATCGTCCTTTTCGGGGGCGTCGGCGAAGCCGGTCTGGATCTGTCCCTTTCTTCTAAAGATCCGTACCTTCGCCTCTGGGTTGAAACGTGCGGCGGCGTCGTAGGCGCGAGCGAGCACCTCGGCGGCTTCTTCGCTAATCTCCATGGACAATTCTCGGCACCTGAATCTCCTGCCCGGGCCCTTCGATTTGGAACCGGGCGGCAGCTTTGAAGACCGTGGGGATCACGGGACCCCCCGCTTCGGGAAAGACTACGCTCTGGCGGGCGATATCGGGACTGGCCCCGTCGGGAGACGTCGCAGTGGTTAAGGTTCCCGATTCCCGCGTTGACACTCTGGCCGAGCTCCACGCCTCACGAAAAATGGTATGGGCTCAGCTCGGCGTGGTTGACGTGCATGCCACCGCTCGGACCGCTGCCGCGGCCATTGGAAGACTCCGAGAGATGGATGCCGTCTTGGTGGTCCTGCCGGCATTTGGCGGACAGGATCCGAGGGCGGCGTTAGACGCCATCCGAGACGATCTGGTGCTGGCCGACATGGGGCCCGTCGAGACCAGGCTGCAACGAGCCAGAAAGGACCCCGCTGCCAAGGCGGAGGTGCCTGCTTTGGAGGCGGCGGCAGAACATCTGAGCCAGGGTGAATTTCTCTCAACACGAGGTTGGGACTCCGGGGAGCTCAAGGTCTTCTCTTCGCTGGCCCCAATCACACTGAAGCCGGTAATCCTCGTCTATAACATCGACGAAGCCACAGCAGGGGATCTTGCCGGCTCCGATTTGCCCGGCATAAGGGTCTCGGCGACGTTGGAGGCGGAAGTCGCAGGCATGGACCCTGCCGACGCTCGTGAGCTACTCAATGCCTTCGGAGTGCAAGAGCCGGTCACGGGAAGGGTAATCGAGGCGGTTTATCGATCCCTCGACCTCATCACTTTCTTTACGACGGGCGACGACGAGTCGAGGGCCTGGGAGGTGAGAAAGGGGGCTACCGCACCTGAGGCGGCCGGAGTCATACACTCGGACATTCAGCGAGGCTTCATCCGGGCGGAGGTCATGAGCTACGACGATGTGGTTAGGTCAGGCTCTTGGGACAAGGCCAAAGCGAGCGGCCTCATGCGGGTCGAGGGGCGAGAATACGTATTCCAAGAGGCTGACGTTACGCACTTCCGTTTCGCAGTTTGAGGGTCCAGGAGGGCCGGCAGACCTTCTTTACCGGCAGACCTTCTTTAATAGAGCGGGCTGGGAACTTGACGAATGAGGGGAGGGAGTGTGGACAAGACTAAGCCAACCCCTATCTACCTGGAGGTGGGTAGAAAGCGGGTGTTTGCCTGCACCCTCGACTGGCCCGGATGGTGCAGGTCGGGCAAAAGTGAGCAGGAAGCCATGGATGCCCTGTACCAGGTGAGCTCGAGGTACTCGCAAGTCGCCGAGCTGGCCGGAGTCCCCTTCCCCGGGGCCGCGGCGGAGTCGTTCGATGTCGTCGAACGGGTTCGGGGCACGGGTACCACCGACTTTGGGGCTCCCGGGGAGTTCCTCACCAGAGATGCCGAGCCACTCGATGGCGAAGAGGCCAAGCGATTGGCCAAGCTGGTCGAAGCCTCATGGACCACTCTTGACCAGGTGGTGGCCGACGCTCCGCCCGAGCTGCGGAAGGGACCCCGGGGCGGGGGCCGAGACCGTGATGAGGTTTTCGAGCATGTGGTCGCTGCCGAGTTCGCCTACGCTCGCAAGCTGGGAATACGGCACAAGCAGCCGCCGGAAGGCGACGGCAATGCCATTAGCACCCTGCGGAAGGATCTCCTGAAGGTCATCGGCAGCCCCTCAGACGGCAGGCCTCCCATAGATAAGGGGTGGCCGCCTCGTTACGCCGCCCGGCGCATCGCCTGGCACGCACTCGATCACGCCTGGGAGATCGAGGACAAGAGCGACTAAGGGCTCAGCCTAGAAGTTCGTCGATCTTGGCCGCCTCGGCGACACTCCCTCGCTTCGCTCGGTCGGTCGACCGGAGAAAGGCAAGGCTAGGATTCGCTCGCTATGCTCGCTCAGCCTAGAAGTTCGTCGATCTTGGCCGCCATTATGAAGTCATTGTCGGTGAGGCCTCCGGCGGTGTGGGTCGTCAGCGCTATCGACACCCTGCCCCAGCCAACCTCCAAGTCGGGATGATGTCCCTGCTCCTCGGCCAGAAGCGCCACCCGCGTGGCCAAGCCAAAGGCATCCCTGAAGTTCTTGAACTTCGCAACACGAACGAGACGCTTGTCCTCGATCTCCCATTCGGCGTCGAGCTGCTTGCCAAGCTCTTCAGCCTGCTCTCGTCCAAGGGGTGGGGTCCCCGGCTCGCACGCCTCGCACTTTCTGGTGGCTAGGTCTGCCATGCGTTCAGCATAAGACAAATCACCCTTTCTTCCGCAACCTGCATGTTTCTTGCTCTTCGGTGGTACCCCTTCCATACCTAAAGAGGAGGTCCACCCATGAAGTCCGGTTCCAAGATGGCCGTCCTTGCCACCGCCCTGCTCCTCATCGCCGGAGCATGCATACGTGACGATCCCACTATCGAAGGCAGTCCCAAGGCAGGTGTGGCCGCGGTAGAGATCACCTCCCCCCGGCAGGGAGCTCGATTGAACGGCAATGTGGTGGGCCTTGATCTCGAAGCTCAGGGCATCACCATAAAGGCCCCGGATGGGGACACCTCCGGCAGAACTGGCCACTTTCACGTATTCGTGGACAAGCCGGCGGTGGCGGTGGGGGAGCCGATTCCCATGGAGCGAGGAGTTATTCATTCGGCTACCGACCGGATTCCGGTGCCTGGGCTATCGGTCGGCCGTCACAAGCTGACCGTGGTACTGGGCGACGGCGCCCACACTCGCATCACCGATGAGCTGGCGGAGGTGGAGGTCGATGTGGCAGGACCTTCGGTCCGGTCCACTGCTCCCGCCGAAGCACCCGCTGCAACCGGATTCAACGTTGAAACCGAGGTAGAGGGAGTGCAGCTGGCACCGGCCGCAACCGACACTGGGGCGCCCGGAACCACGGGCCATCTCCACCTGATAATCGACCCCCCTTCGCCACCGGCCGCCGATGGACAGCCGATCCCTAACGATCCCACGCACATCCACACCGCCGAAAGGAGTCATAGGGTCACCGGTCTTGCTCCCGGACAGCACACCATCTGGGTGGTCTTGGGTGACAAGGCGCATGTGCCCTTCAACCCGCTGGTGGCTGACCGCGTGGTGGTCACAGTTAGGTAACAAAAAGAGGAGGCGCAACCGGCTCGGCGGGAACCGGTTGCACTCTCCGGGGTGAAATCTAGCAAACTCCTCAAAAGTGGTGCGGTATGCAGCCAGATTGTCACTACCTGTCATTAGCATGGGTCCATGCATACCAGCCGCATCTGGGTTGAGGAGTGGAGCCCCGAATATGGAGCCTCCACCGAGCTTGATGACGGGTGGGCGGCCACAGAAGAGGAGGTAGACCCGTTTGTCGAGACCGCCAGCTGGCGGCCGGTGGCTCCTGAGCCCAGCGCTCTCCCCCGGACAGCATTCATCGATGGGGTAGATCGGGTAGAGGCTCGTGCCGCCCTGGATCATGGGCCGGCCCCCGTGCCCGGCCTTTTCGGATCGGTGGGCGCCGGCGCCGTGGTCGTCGATGGTACTGCTAGGTTCGAGGCTTGTACGGTAAGAAGGGCCGCCGTGTTCGGATCCGGCATCCGCCCGCTCCTGCCGGCGATGAGTGAGCCGGTTTCCTATCTCGGCATCGGTGCTCCGGGTACCCGTCCGGAGGAGCTACGCAGGGAGTTGCAAAGGGTCAGAACCGGCCTGGAGGAGGACCTGTCGCGGACCCTCGCCGGATCAGGATATCTGGTGCTGGTTGATGGGCCGCTTCGAGTCCGGGAGCCGCTCGACCTGGTGGGCTTCATCAAGAGGCATCACAAGTCCTACCTCACCCCCGACCTGCAGGCGGTCGCCACGTCTCTTCGGAAAGGTGAGCGCACGCCCGTCTTCATGTTCGGTGCCATCCGCCCTCGGTACTCGTGGTACGTCCGCCTGGCCGACGTTGAGAACCAGCACCCGTGGGCAGCAACGTCGAGGTGTGAGGTGAGCACCACCCTCGGACTGGAGAGAGCGGTGGCGCTGGCCGATCTGGTTACCCATCACCTTCCAAGGTTCGCTTCCAAGCCTTTCTGGGACGCTAGAGCTCCTCAAAATCTCGTGCCCATCGCCACCTTGGAGCGAAAGCTGTGGAGCCTTCTGGGTGATCGTCAGCTCATCTACCGGAGGATCCGCTCGGCACTGCGAGTCAGGGGAGCGGGCGATGAATGAGGAGCGGGTGGGGCGCGTCCTCGGTGTGGATCCGGCCACCAGCACTGAGTTTCGGGTGGTGATCGACTCCGACAACTACCTTCAGCTCGACGACCTCGTCCAGGTGCGCACCCTCGTCCCGAAGGCGGGAGAGGTCCACCTATACGGCCTGGTCACCGAGGTGGCCGCTCGATTCGAGGGGGCGCGGTTCGAGTCGGACATGTTTCTTATTGCCGAGGAGGGTTCGCTGCCCGCCGAATTAGCCCGTTCGGCCACGGTTCAGACCCTCAGGGTTGATCCCGAAATATGGGTGGCTCCCGACCCAGGGGAGTCGGTTTACCGGGTGGCAGGGCTGGCGCGGGACAAGGCCCTGTATGCCGACGAGATGCAGCGAAGGCTACCCATTGGCTTCGCCCGGGATGGGGAACCCATGTGGGTAGACCTCGACTTCTTCGATGGCCGCAAGGGTGGTCACATCTCCATCTCGGGGGTGTCCGGTGTCGCCACCAAGACTTCCTTCGCCCTGTCGTTCATGCGTTCGCTGACCGCCCATCCGCAGATCGTGGGAACCGCAGCGGGCAACGTCCGGGTCCTGGTTTTCAACGTCAAGCAAGAGGACCTTCTCTGGCTGGACAAGCCCAACACCGACCTGGATGACCGTACCAGGGCCGATTGGTCCCGGCTCGGCATTCCGCCGGAGCCTTTCCCTTCGGTGTCGTTCTGGGCGCCTCCGGGGCCGGGAGGGGAGAGGGTGCCCGACACGGATTCCAGGACCGCAGGCATCTCGGTGTTCTCATGGACCCCCAGAGAGTTTGTCGAGCGAGGACTGCTTAGGTTCCTCTTTACCGAATCGGGAGACTTCCGCAATCAGCTGACCTTCGTAGAGGAGCGGGTAAGGGATCAGCTGATCCGGCATGCCGAGCCGGTAGAAGGCCGGCCGGGAGTGGTTCGCATCGAGGGTGTCCTGGTGGAAAGCCTTGGAGACCTCATTCAGCTGATTGAGGAGCACCTGGAGCCGGAAGGATTCGAGCCGGACGTCGCCTGGACTGGCCGGGTGGCCGGCGGGACCGCCTCAGCATTCATGCGCCGCCTTAGGGCGGCAGAGCACCGCGTTGGCCGGCTGATCAGGGCCGACGGGGTCTCCGTCGACCGGTCCGCCGAAACGGTCACCGTGGTGGACCTGCACAAGCTCCACGACTTTGCCCAGCGGTTCGTGGTGGGCGCTTTGCTCGACGAGGTCTTCGCAGAGAAGGAGAAGACCGGACAGCGGCTGCCTCTGCAGGTAGTCGTGCTCGATGAGCTCAACAAGTACGCTCCGCGGGAGGGAAGCTCGCCCATCAAGGAAACCCTCATCGACATAGCGCAACGGGGACGGTCGCTGGGCATCATCCTCATCGGGGCTCAGCAGAACGCCTCACGGGTGGCTCCCGAAGTGGTGGAAAATGCATCCATCCGGGTGACAGGACGGCTAGACGCCGCCGAGGCGGCCAGGGCCGAGTATGGCTGGATGCTTCCCTCCACCAGGGCTCGGGCGCAGCTGTTCAAGCCCGGCACGATGGTGATCTTCCAGCCGGGAATTCCGGCACCTATAGTCTTCACCTTTCCTTACCCGCCGTGGGCCACCCGCCCGGAGGAGGCGGTGGAGCCAGACCCGTTCGATGGCCTGGGGCGGCTAGGCCTGTGAGGTTTCTCCACACCGCCGATTGGCATGCAGGCAAGCGGCTCGGAAGGGTAAGCCGAACGGCGGAATTCGAGGCCGTGTTCGACGAGCTCGTCTCGGTCGCCAAAGAAGAGAAGGTGGATGCAGTCCTGGTGGCGGGTGATCTTTGGGATCGGGCATTTCCTCCCCTAGACGCGGTAGAGCTGGTGGTCGACACCCTCATTCGGCTTGCCGATGTTACGGGCCGCGTGGTGGCCATACGCGGAAACCACGACTCTGGGCCCCTGTTTCAGTTGTTGGGCCGACTCCTGGAGCCTCGCGGCGTTGCCCTCCGTCACAGGATTTGCGCTCCGGCCGAGGGTGGTGTCCTTACCATCCCTTCCCGGGACGGCACCGAGACGGCTCGAGTGGCCGCCTTTCCTTTCCTGCATGAGGCTGAGGTGATCGACCTCATGAGCGATAGCGCGGAGTGGTACAAGGAGTACTCAGACCGGATCAGGCTGATCAGCCAGGCGCTGTGCCGGGAGTTCGATCCATCCGGCATCGGGGTGCTGATGGCGCACTGCTTCATCGACGGGGCCACGGTAGGGGGAGGGGAGCGCCAGATCCATATGGGGCCGCAGTACGCGGCCAAGGCGCAATCCATACCGCCCGGGGCCTCGTACGTCGCTCTGGGGCACGTCCACCGGCCCCAGGCAGTCGAGGGCTCCGCCACTGTTGCGCACTACGCCGGGAGCCTCCTCCAGCTCGACTTCTCCGAGCAGACTCACCACAAACAGGTGGTAGTCGTCGACTGCAAGCCTGGACGGGCGGTCAAGGTGAAACCGGTGCGCTTGGCGGCGGGTCGCCGGCTGCTGCGCGTAACGGATGAGCTGGAAAACCTGGCTCTACGGGCTCCTGAGTTCGGGGACGCCTACCTGGATGTGAGGGTGAAGACAGCGGGGCCGGTGTTCGGGCTTCAGGAACAGGTGCGCAAGTTCCTGCCCAACGCGTTGATGGTGCAAGCCGAGTACGACCTGGCCAGCTCACCGGCCGGATCTCTGCCGAGGTCGCTGGAGCGTGGGATGGCCGAGCTGTACTCCGATTACCACGTTCAGGCGCACAAGGCTGCCGCTCCTCCGGAGCTGCTCGAGGCCGTGCGGGAGCTGGAGGAGGAGCTGCTCGGTGCTGCCCCTTGAGCTGAGCCTCGAAGGCTTCAAGTCCTATCGGGAGCTAGAGACCTTCAGCTTCGAGGGGCGCATGCTGTTCGGCATCGTGGGTCCGACCGGATCGGGCAAGTCGACCATTCTCGAGGGCCTCATCTTTGCGCTCTACGGGAAGACGCCCCGGCAGGAGCGCGACACCAAGAAGCTAATCAACTCCCAATCCGAGTTTGCCCGGGTTCGGCTGCTATTCGAGTCGGAAGGCCAGCTCTGGGAGGTAATTAGGGTGATACGTCGCAAGGGCAGCTCCCAGACCCTGTTGCAGAGGCCTGGGGTTGCAGGAGCCGGCGTCAGCGGTGATCGCCCGACCAACGACAAGGTCGTAGAGATATTGGGGCTGGACTTTCAAGCTTTCTGCGCCTCGGTGTCCCTGCCACAAGGGGAGTTCGACCGGTTCCTCAACGCCAAGCCTTCGGACCGCTCTTCCACCCTCAAGGGCATCTTTCGCCTCGACCGGGTGGATCTGATGAGAGAGATGGCCAAGAGCCGCCGGAGCACAATTGACGGCCAGCTGCTGGTGCTGCGGTCCGAGCTGGAGGTTCTCCCCGAGGGCCTTGCGGCCCTGGAGACTCTGGAGGAGACGCACGCGGCCGCAAGCCGGTCCCTGGAGGAGATTGACGCGGCTCTGCCGCTCGCCTCCCGAGCCGAGCAGGAAATCGAGCGCTCGGCGGAGAGGATCGCGGAGCTCGAGGTCCGCAGCAATCAAGTGCGCTCCGCGCTGGCACGTCTTCCCGCCGAGGACTTGCTGAGGGAGTTGACCGACCAGCAGGAGGTTGCGGCGGAGGTGCACCAGACCTGCGAGGCGGCGCTGGCCCGGGCGACGTCCGCTCTGAGCGCCGCCGAGCAGGAGCTTGCCAGTGTGTCCAGACAAACCGGTGGACAGGAGTGGTTCACGGCCGTTGAGGCCGCGGTGGCCGAGCGCAAGCGACTCTCTTTGGAGGACAGCCGGCTCCAGGCCGAGCTGGACCGTCTTCGGGCGGATGCAAGCCAGGCCAGAGGCGCCGCCGAGACCTTACGAAATGAACTGGGGCTTCTGGAGCGGGCCGCCGATGAGGCTCGCGCTGCCCTGGAGCAGCTTCATAAGACCCATTCCGCCCATGTGCTCCGGCTGGGCCTCGAGCCGGGGGACAAATGCCCGGTCTGCGAGCAGCCAGTCGTCGAGCTGCCTGCTGCCGATCAGATCCCGGCGCTGGAGGCGGCGCAGGAGCAGGTAGCTCTGGCCGAGCAGGAGCTGCGGGCGGGTCGGTCCCGCCTCGAGGCGCTAGAGAAGGATCTCGCTCTGCACGAGGAACGGCTGCGGATGACGACCGGGCGGTTGGAGGCTTGCGGCGGTGAGCTTGCTGAGGCGGCACAGCGCCTCGCCGGCCTTCTTGGTCCAGCAGCTGAAGACCCAGCATCCGAGATTCAACGGCGCCGCTGGCTCATGGAGGAAGCAGAAGCGTCGGTAAAGGAAGCTCGGGACGCGCGAACGGTCGCTGACCAGCAGGAGCGCGCCTCCCGAAGGTCCCTCGACGAGGTGATCTGGAAGCTGCATGAGCACTCGAACACGCTGAGCAACATCGCCGGGGTTATAGGCGAAATGATTTCGCTCAGTGAGGAGGGCCTGTGGGGAGCATCGAAGCGCCTAGCCGAGGCCGCCTATCGTATGGTCGGCGACCTCGACGAGAAGCTGGCATCCGTTAAGGAAGGCGCCGCCTCGGCGCGGGTAGCGATCCGATCATTTAGGGAGCGCTTTGGGGCCCGTAGTGAAGAAGGCATCCACGACGTCGCGGCGCGGCTAAAGGCCGATGCTGCGGCTCTCGAAGCCAGGATTGAAGAGGTCCGAGCGGCACTGGCCAAGCGCGCGGAGATCGAAGCCCACGTGGTCAATTTGCAGCAGCAAAAGGCCCTCTACGACCGCATGGTCTACGACTTCACCGACGCAAAGTTCACCGCTTACCTTCTCGACGAGCAGCGCCGGCTTCTCTCCAGGATCGGCTCGGAGAAATTCCGGGAGCTGACCGGCCATTACACCTTCGACGAAGAAGGCAACTTCGACATCATCGACCAGCGCACTGGTCTGTCCCGGACTCCGGACACCCTGTCCGGGGGAGAGACCTTCCTGGCCTCGCTCTCGCTGGCGCTGGCGCTGGCGGAAGCTGTGGCCATGGAGGGCGGAAGGCTCGGCTGCTTCTTCCTCGACGAAGGCTTCGGCTCTTTGGACGCCGCCAGCCTGGACCTGGCGCTGGAGGGAATCGAGGCGCTGGCGACGCCGGGGCGAGTCATCGGCCTGATCTCCCATGTGGCCGGCATGCAGGCCCGATTGGACGACCTGATCGTCCTGGAGCGCTCCGCCGACGGCACCACCGAGGTGGTCCAGCATGAGGGTCCGATCGGTTACGGGGCAGCCATCATCTAGCTTTAGCTGGCCTCATCCGAAGGACCAAGCCTCCTCCGGTGGCTCAGTTCAGGCTCGGCTCCCGGGCACCTGCCATGATCCTTCCCACGTTGTCCGGAGAGAAGAACTGCGGCACAGGCAGCGTTCCCGCTATGACGCTCAGGAAGTTGTTCATCTCCGCCTGGTTTCCGGAGATGGCTCCGAGCAACTGCTGCATCTCCGGCGGGGGTGGCTCCAGAGCCGCGAGCTGGCAGGTGAATTCGAACATCGGACTGACATGCTCGTTTCGCTCCAGCTCGTAAGCGGCCATCGCCTCCTCAAATCTCATGCGGCCGTCGAACGAAGCATCCAGGGCTTCCGTCAACCGCTCGGAGTCGTGGAAGGCGTCGGTTATTCCCTGTGCGGTGCAGAAGTCTTTGTGATAACCGGCGTCTCCAACCAGCGCCCATCCCGGCCCATAGGGCTTCCGGAAGAAGTTAGGCATGTTGCCAGTCCCGACGAAACGCTCCTCGCGCTTGCCCGAGCGAACCCTCTCGGCAAACTCCGGGGCAAGCTCCAGCGTCCTCAAGTAGCTTCCCTCCACGTCGTGGCGGTTCGCCTCGAACTCAGAGCGCGGCCAGGCGACGGCAATGCAGGTCAAGCCGTGGTGGGTGGGAAAGGCTCCCCACGACCGCCGCTCGCGGACGTAGATCTCGAGCCCTTCTGTGGGGACGCCACTCCAGTAGGTGTAATAGCCCGCCGAGAGCGACCCTTTGTCCCGGTACCGTGTGGCACCCGCTGCCTCCGCCACCAGAGAGCGAACGCCGTCGGCTCCTATGACGATGCGAGCCGTCTCGGTGACGGACCTGCCACTCTCATCATGGCCTGTTATGCCGCTCACGACGCCGTTTTCTATGAGCAGCTGTTCGACGATGAACCTCTCCCTCAGCTCCGCTCCAGCACGCACCGCAGCGTCGACGAGAAGTTTGTCCAGGATCCGCCGGCGGGGTGCGAATGCTCGCGAATTCCCGTCTGCCGGAAGTGGAGAACCCTCAAGCTTTACGGGCCCGAAATCCGCACGGTATTGAGTTACGGGAGGACATCCGGTGGCGGCGAGCTCGTCAGCAAGCCCCCAGCGCTCGAGAGCCGCAATCCCTGGACTGTGAATGAAGTGGGAAGACATGGTGTCGCTGGGAAAGGCCGCCCGATCGACGAGTAGGACCTTGTACCCCTTGCGTGCCAGAAGCATCGCGGTAGGGGACCCGGCGCAGCGGGCCCCAACGATGATGGCGTCGTAATTTGCTCGCATCTCAACCTCCTCGTAACAGTCCTGTCGCTGACGGCCAGTGGCCATGGAGAACGTTACGGGCGGCGAGTGGAACCTTCATCGCCTGAATGAACCAACTTGCGTGGGGTGCCTATGGTGTAAATCCACCATTGGGCGTGCTTCGACCTTGCGATGCCAGATTGTCTTCGGGGGCTAGACCAGCTGGTTTTCGAAGGCGAACGCCGTTGCGGCGGAGCGCGAGGAGACGCCTAGTTTGGTAAAGATGTTTTGAAGATGCCGGGACACCGTGTGCTCGCTGATGAACATCTCAGCTGCAATTTCCCGGTTCGTCCTGCCCGCCGCCACGAGGCGAAGGATCTCGACCTCCCGCCGCGACAGGCCCTTGGGCAGCTCGGCGGGACGTTTCAACAACTCGCCGGCGACTCGTGCATCCAATCGAGCGCCCAATTTTTCGAACGACGCGAGGGCAGCCTCTATCTCCAGGCGTGCCCGCTCCTCATCCCCTGCGAACCGGCTGGCCTTTCCGATCATCAGCCGGGCGCGAGCTGCTTCATAAGGCACTTTGAGATCTTGCCAGAGAGACCAGGCCCGCCGGCCGGATGCCAATGCGGCGTCCACCTCGCCTTCCGCCAGCTCGAGCGATGCACGGGACATGGCCGAGATGGCCTTCAGGACAGGGCTGTCCCACTCCGAGGCAATGGCCTCCAGCTCTTCGGTCGCTATGCTCGCCGTGGTCACGTCGCCCAAGGCCAGAGCCGTCTCCACCTGGGCGGCCAGGAGCCGGGTCCGCTGGAGGTAGCTCCCGCTACCGCTCGAAAGGGATACCCGAAGTGCCGATGAGGCGGCTGCAGGCTTTCCCTCGGAGAGTCGCAGCAGTGCAAGCCCGGGCTGGGGATCCCGTCCCAGCTCGTGGCCCCGCCTGTAGGCTTCCTCCGCTGCCGCCAGCGCACCCCTTCTACGGCGGATTTCCCCCAACTCGTAGAAGGCTTCACCGGCGAACTGAGGCTCGAAGGCCAGGAGCTCTCTCGTGGCCCGATCAGCTTGCGCCTCCGCCTCATCCCAAGCCCCCCTAAGCGCAGTGACCTCCACTCGGTACACCCGGCAGAGCCCGTGATAGGGAGTTCCCTCCGGGAGCGTCTCACACCAGGCGTTTGCCGCGTCGGTCCACTCGCCTGCCCGCCTGAGATCCGCTACCTCGAGACAGGTGGTAAGCACATCGCAGTAGATCCATCCAGTGATCAGGGGGGTCAGCTCCCCGGCGATCACCGAGGACATCGCCTCATCCAATAGCTGCAAACCCTCGGCAAGGGATCCTTCGGCGATCCGTACTCGACCGAGAGTCTGGATCCCCATGGCGATCACGTCCCTGGAGCCGCAGGCGTGACCGATGTCTATGACCCTCTCGGCCAGCTTCCGGGCCCGCTCGTAATCGCCGCCGTGCTTGGCCTCATCTGCCTCCGTCAGTGCGAGGTATCCCTGTTCGATGCACAAAGCCTCGTTCTCCAGATGCCGCTTCGCCCGCTGGAGCCATCCGGAAGCCACTGAGATGTCACCTTTGAGCATGTGATCAATTGCCAGGAACCACTCGGCGTAGGCGGCGCGCCGGTTGGCTCCCGCTGCGGTAAACCCCTTGATCGCCTTTTGACGGACTGACATCGACTCGTCCAACCGAGACGTCCACCAGGCGGAATCGGCCTTGGCTTCAAGCTCTTCAGGATTGAGAACAGAAGCGTCGACGCCTTGGAAGAGCTCATAAGCCTCCGGCCAGTCCCCGCGACGAACTGCCTCGAGTGCCTTAGAGATGCCGGCTTCGGGCCGCTTCAAAGTCCTCCTTTTCCATGCCTACTTTACTTTTCGATCAGAAGTCCCGGCCGGCTAGCGAAACCACCAGCTTTCCTGGGTGCCGATGACCCGGGCGCCGTAGAGGATCAGCGGCCCCGCGTCCTTCAGCAAAGCCGTCCCCGTGGAGGGAGTGACGTGGCGGAAGGATCCGACCAACGTCAGGCTGGCCTCGGCCGGTGGACGGACCGCACGGACCATGAGCTCCGACTCGCTGGGCGGCGATGCAGGATCCTGCCGGCTGTGCATAGCCAGTATGGGAACCTGGATCCGGCCCATGCGCCTGGCCGGGGAGAGGGCGTCGATCATCTTCCCCAGACCACCCGGAAGCTCGGCCACCAAGGCCCGGGTGCGCCGAAGGTCGGTATTGGTCATCAAATCGTAGATGGAGCGGGCATCCGGGGGCAGACCGCTGGGGTCGCGGTTTTGGTATGCGTCCACCAACGGTCTGGCTTCGGCGGAGTTGAGATACCTTGCCAGGAACTCCAGGACGATCTTTGGGGCTCGCGGATCGGGGCTCCACTCATCCGCGACGCCATGCGCAGTCTCAACCTTTCCTGTTGTAACGCCCTGAAGAAGGTGAACCAGGTCGAAGTACGTCCCGACCGTCGCCACCGATAAGACCTTCGACTGGATCGCCGGCTCCTCTTGAAGAGCCACCAGGGTGAAGGCGGCTCCGAATGAGAACGAGAGGATCAGTACCTTGCCGTCGGTTCGTTCGCTCAGGTCGTCCACGGCCTGTCTGATTCGCGCGGTGTCGGTCATATCGAGCCTCTGCTCCCCCAGCGCGAGGGATGGAGCCAGCACGGTCCTGCCCAACTGGTTCAGGGCTCCGGCGATCTGCCTGACTCGGGGGTCGGCCGGGCCCCCTGGAGCCACCCCGTGGATGAGGACTATCCCTGGCTTGTTGCCTCCCCTGCCCAGGTAGAGCTCGGCGGCGCCATCCGCAAGTTGAATCGTCGAGAACCGGGGGGCGGGAAGGACGTGGAGAGGCTTCACCGGGGATGGCAACACCTCCGACAGAAGCAGCAGGGCCTTTCCCGTGGATCTAACCGGTGGAGTTATCGCCGCAATGGCCAAGGCCAGAAGCAGCGTTTTCTTGGGCACTACCCGATGCTAGAGCGGTTGGTCTAGGCGGATCAGGTCATCAAGCGTTTCGGCACGCACCATTACCCGGGCGCTCCCTCCCGAGACGGTCACCACCGCCGGCCGGGGCTTCTTGTTGTAGTTGGATGCCATTGAGTATGTGTAGGCGCCGGTGGCCGGGACGGCAATGATGTCCCCGCGGGAAACCGACGCCGGGACGGTCACGTGGGTGGCCAGCAGGTCACCGGATTCACAGTGCATCCCGGCCAGCGTAACGGAGTTGGCCCTGGGTTCCGTCACCTTGTTGGCGACGAGTGCGTCGTACTCTGCCTGGTAAAGGGCAGGACGGATGTTGTCGCTCATCCCCCCATCCACCGAGACGTAGGCATGAACCGGCGAGGTGCGCTTGATCACTCCTACCGTGTAAAGGGTAACCATGGCGTTTCCGATGAGGAACCGTCCGGGCTCGAAGCACATCCTCGGCGTTTCCATAGCGTGGTTATGGGCTGAGGCTCGTACCGATGCCGTAAGGAGGTCGGCCATCATGTTGAGCTTGATCGGCTGGTCACCGGCGACATAGGGAATCCCAAACCCACCTCCCAAGTTGATCTCTCCGATCTCCAACCCGAGAGTCGACCGGATCTCAGAGGCCAGGTCGAAGAGAACCTCGATCGTTCTGGTGAATGGCTCGAACGAGAAGATGTTCGAGCCTATGTGGGCGTGGATCCCGGCCAGTATCAGGGATTCACTGACCTGCACCCGGCGGGCGGCCTCGAGTGCTGCCCCCGACAGCATGTCGAGCCCAAACTTCGAGGCTTGGTGGCCGGTCTGGATGTGGCGGTGGGTGTCGGGACGTACCCCAGGGGCGACTCGCAGGACCACCGGCTGCAGTACCCCGGCGTGTGTCGCCGCGGCGGCAACCCTTCCGACCTCCTCCAGGTTGTCGATGGCAATCCGTCCGACCCCAGCTTCCACCGCCCTCGAGATCTCCCGGTCCAGCTTGTTGTTTCCGTGCAGGATCAGCCGCTCGGGCGGGAAGTCGGCGGAGAGGGCGACGTGGAGCTCACCTCCAGTGGATACGTCCATGAACAGCCCTTCCTGATCCACCAGGCGGCAGAGCGCCCGGCTCAAGAAGGCCTTGGCCGCGTAGTAAACGGTGGCCTCGGGAAACGCTGACTTGAATGCTCTCACCCTGGCTCTAAAGGTCTGCTCGCAGAAGACCAGTACCGGTGTTCCGAACTCCCGGGCGAGGTCAACGGTGTCGCAGCCTCCGATGGTTAAGTGGCCGAGGCCGTTGAGCTCAGCCGTTACCGGCAGAACGTCCTTGAGATCTGCTAGCTGGTCCTGCGTCTCGACCTTGGTCGGCTTTGGAAGGCCGAGATCCTCCAGTCGCAGGATCTCCGTAGGGGGCTCCTTGTGCTCTTCCCTCGACAGATCGTCCCAGGGCGTCCGGTCCATCACATGGTCTCCGGAGCGCTCACTCCGAGCAGGTCCAAGGAATTGGCCAGTACCTGGCGTGTGCACTGCACAAGCCACAGCCGAGCCTGCGTTAGCTTTCCATCGGCAGTCAAGACCCGGCAGTCTCGATAAAAGGCGCTGAAGAGTGCCGCGACTGACTGGGAGTAATGGGTCAGGCGGTGAGGCGCTCGGAGCTTCGCTGATTCCACCACGATCTCGGGGTACTCGGAGAGCCCACGGATGAGGGCGGCCTCTGAATCATGGGCCAGCAGGGTTAGGTCGGCGTTGGCGATAGGGACCAGGTCCGTCCCCTCCTGCGCCGCGTTTTTGAGAATCGAACAGGCCCGGGCGTGTTGGTACTGCACGTAGTAGACGGGGTTCTCCTCGGACTCAGACTTCATTAGCTCGAGGTCAAAGTCTATGGTGGCATCCACCGTTCGGCTGAGCAGGGTGAATCGGGCCGCGTCTACTCCGACCTCGTCCAGTAGCTCGTCCAGGGTAACTATGGTCCCTGCCCGCCGGGACATGCGCACGGCTTCCCTGCCCGCTGCTACGAAATTGACCATCTGGTGCAGCTTTATCTCGACTTTCTGAGGAACCTCCAGCGCCTTTGCGACGGCCTCGAGCCCGGCGACGTTGCCATGGTGGTCCGCCCCCCATACGTAGATGAGCTCATCGAATCCTCTCTCGACCTTGTCGATCAGGTATCCGACGTCGGACCCGAGATAGGTGGGGGAGGCGTTTTCGTCGGACCTGACGATCACCTGGTCCCGGGGTGCGCCGAGAGCGCTGGACCGGAACCACAGTGCACCGTCCTTCTCGTAGGTATGGCCGGCACCCTTCAGCCGGCCGATACCATCCCCGATCTTCCCCGCCTCGTGGAGGGCGGTTTCCGAGACCCAATTGTCGAAGTCGACTCTGAACCGGCGGAGCGTTTCTCGGTGGCTGTCGACCATGCGGTCGGTGCCGAGATGGCGGATGGCGTCGATCTGGCCGACCAGTGAGTCGCCGTACTCCTCGGCGAGGTCGCGTCCTAAGTCCTTTAGGTAATCCCCCTGGTAGCCGTCCTGAGGCACCTCGGCATCCTTCCCCAGCGCTTGCAGATAGCGGGCATGCAGTGACTCGGCAAAGCGCTCCATCTGCTTGCCGGCGTCGTTGATGTAGTACTCGCGGAAGACGTCGTATCCGGCGGCGTCGAGCACCCTGGCCAGAGAGTCCCCGTAGGCGGCGTTGCGTCCGGAGCCGACGTGGAGTGGGCCGGTAGGGTTAGCCGAGACGAACTCGATCTGAATCCTGGTGCCCTTGCCGACCTCCGACCGGCCGTAGTCACTCTTCCGGGTGGCAATCTCAGCGATGGTGTCGTGCAGCCATCGCTCCGAGAGGAAGAAGTTGATGAAACCAGGCCCTG
>DATACZ010000175.1:0-5328 GCA_036258795.1 Actinomycetota bacterium | reverse complement strand
GACCGGGCGCCTGCTCACCAAGTCCGGCATTACATCCACGCCCGGTCCCTCCGGAGGCAATCAAGGTCACTTGCTGTTCGATGAGGCCCCGCGCCAGATCCTCGATACCGGTTTTGTCGCTGACCGACAGCAAAGCCCTCTTGATCTTCATGGACGAGAGAATATCGCGGCGACTAAGCGTTCTCGGAGAAAGCGGCCCGATAGGGCCCCGTCACAGCAGGCCCGAAACGATCCCGGATACCTCCGTGGGGCTGCGTGCCACCCGTGCGCCGGCTCCCCGAAGGGCTTCGGCCTTGGCCTCGGCGGTCTCTCCCGCTCCGCCGACTATTGCTCCGGCGTGGCCCATGCGCTTGCCAACAGGAGCTGTGTAGCCTGCAACATAGGCCACCACCGGGGTCTTCATATGCTCCTCGATGAAGGCCGCAGCCTTCTGCTCCTCATCGCCGCCGATCTCTCCGATCAACACCACCACCGTGGTGTCAGGGTCTTCCTCGAACCTTGCCAGGCAGTCGGTGAAGCTGGTCCCCACGATGGGATCGCCTCCGATGCCTACGGTGGTGGACTGGCCGATACCCGAGCGGGTCAGCTCGTCCATCACCTGGTAGGTGAGCGTTCCGGAGCGCGAAACCACCCCCACCGGTCCTTCCGCAGCCACTTCCCTTGGGATGATGCCGACATTGCACTTTCCCGGTGATATCAGTCCGGGACAGTTTGGCCCGATAAGCGTGACCTGGGAGGCGCGGCACGCCAGATAGGCGCTAACCCTGGCCATGTCGTGAACCGGGACCCCCTCGGTTATGCACACGACCAGGGAAACGTGCGAGCTTGCCGCCTCGAGTATGGCGTCGGCGGCGAAGGGCGCCGGCACGAAGATCAGGGAGGTGTTGGCGCCCGTGGCCTCCACCGCTTCTTCGACGCTGTCGAATACGGGGATTCCGTCTACCTCCACCCCGCTCTTGCCGGGAGTCACCCCAGCCACCACCTTGGTGCCGTACTCTCGATTCCTGAGGCCGTGAAACCGCCCCTGCTGGCCGGTCAAGCCCTGAACCAGTACTCTCGTCTCTGCGTCGACATAGATCGACATCAGGCGAATACGATGGTCCTCAGGTCCCCCAAATTCTCCGCTGCCAGGTCGAAAGTCTCACCACCATCGTTGGAGTAGTAGAGCTCTCCGGTTGACGTCCCGAAGACGATCTCGGAGGGCACCTTGACGTTTATCACCAAGGCATTACGGTGAACGCCCCCGGCCAGGCCCTTGACCACCGTGCGAAACCTGCGTCCTGAGTCAGTCGATAGGTAGATGTCGCACTTGGCGCCTCCCGAGCCGTTCCAAGTCGGGGGAGGACCGGCCGCCGCGGAGATGATCACCCGGTCTGCCTCGGAGGGGTGCGCCGCCAAGCCCATCGTGTACTGGCGCGAGTTCAATGGGCCCATCTGGCGCCAGGCCATTCCTTCATCATCGGTACAGAAACATCCTTGGCCCGTGGTCACGTACACCCGCTCCTGTCTTGCCGGACAGATCTGGATCGAATGAACGTCGGTCACGGGAATCTTGAGATCCAGCCAGGACTTGCCGCCGTCCTGAGTGCGGTAGACGCCACCAACCTCGACGCCGCAGTACATGATCTTCGGATTCTTGGGATGGATTCCAATAGCGGAGACGAGAGGGGTGCCCCATGGCGCGGTCCACTCCTCATGGTTTGGCGCCTCGGCAAAGCCTTCAAGCGGCTTCCACGTCTTGCCGGTGTCTTTGCTGACCAAAACACCTGCCGGCAGAACTCCCGCCACCAGCCGGCCATCGCCGCCTGCTGCCAGGCCCTGAACCGTCCTGCCGAGGTCCCTGGCCACTACCCGGGCCTCGCCGTTGCCATCCCAAACGAGAACGGAACCATCGTCGCACCCCGCGGCCAGACGTCCGGGCGCCAGACGCACGGCGCTCAGGACCCGCCGGCTGTGCAGTTTGGTCAGTTCCTCGTCCTCATAGAGCACGAGTCCGTTCGAACCTCCAAGGAATAACCTCATCTCGCAGCCTCCACGGCCTCCTGGGCCGCCTCGAGCATGGTCTTTGAAGCAACCACCCTCGGGTCATTCGTCTCAATCAAAATGCGCCTTCCCTCTTCGACGTTGGTTCCGGCCAACCTCACCACTACAGGCACGTTGACCTTCATGCGGCTCAGGGCGTCGACTATCCCCTCCGCGACAAGGTCGCATCGGGTGATCCCTCCAAAAATATTGATGAGTACCGACCGGGCCCGGCCGTCCGACAGGATGAGCTCCAGGGCGCTGGACAAGGTTTTTGAGTCCGCGCCGCCGCCCACGTCCAGAAAGTTGGCGGCTCTTCCCCCTACCTGGTCCACCAAGTCCAGGGTGGCCATCACGAGGCCCGCACCGTTACCAATGATTCCGACATCCCCGTCGAGCTTGACGAAGGTGGCAAGTCCCTGCCGCCGCGCTTCCGCCTGTATATCGTCTGACTCCTCCTCAAAGAGGTCGAACTCAGGATGCCGAAACGACGCCGAGTCGTCCACCGCCACCTTTGCGTCAAGTGCTAGAACCTCGTTCGAGGGCGTAGTTACCAGCGGGTTGACCTCCACCAACGTGGCGTCATAGTCGACGTAGAGCCGGTACATCCTCTGAAGGAGGACCCCGGCCTGACGCCCCGCCCGCCCCTCGATACCCAAGAACTTGACCATCCGGTTGACCTGGAACTGGTTGAGGCCAACAAGGGGATCGATGAGTAGCCGGAGGACGGCCGCCGGCTCTTGGCCGGCCACTGCTTCGATGTCCATCCCTCCACGAGGAGAAACCATGAAGAGGTGGCTCCTCGAGCTCCGATCAAGCACGACCGAAGCGTAGTGTTCCTTATGAATCGCTACCGCCGCCTCCACCAGTACCTTAGAAACCGGTTGGCCGCCTATGACAAGGGAAAGTATCGACGAGGCCGCCTCTCGGGCCGCTCGAGGGCTCTCCGCAACGATGATCCCTCCCGCCTTTCCTCTGCCGCCGGTCCGGACCTGAGCCTTTACTACAACTTTAGGTCCTAGCTCTTCGGCTATGTCGGCTGCCTCATCCGGTGTAGCCGCCAGCCGCCCGTCCGGAGTTGCAACTCCGGATCGGGCCAAAAGCTCCTTGCCCTGGTACTCGAACAGGTTCAAGCGATAAGGGTAACAAAGGGTATCCTCCGGGCGAAAATCTTTTCCCGGGCTGGTCGACCGTGTCGATGTTTGACACAATCTAGATTCCCTTCGACCGATCCCAACCCAGAGATCTAAGTGCGCATTGCTCATCCCTTATTCAAATGGGCGGTAATACTGGCTGCCGCAGCCTTCGGCCTCTGGGGCCTGGCCGGCTTAGTCGGAACCTCGGACCAGGAGGCGTCGGAACCATTCGATTCGCAAAGCGCCGCGAGCCCTAGTCCGGAGCCGTCGTTCTCACCGCCGGGCATTCCCGAGGTATTACCCGAGATTTCCGAATCCCCGCCTCCTCCCACCCCGGCCACCGCCTCTGGTTCTACCGGCAGCGCCAAACCGGCGAGGCGGCGCGTCTTTGCGGCCAGATCCCGGCCGCGGCGATTTGCGACCGGCATTGAAACTGTTCGAGTAGTTGAAGAGGAGGATGAATCAGTCCTATCTGAGGAGGACTTTGAGTCGGCCGAAGAAGATGCCGGGGACTTCGACGTCGAAGACAACGGAGGGCAGGGCGACGGCGAGGAGGCGGACGACGATCCATCGGGTGATGAGGGGGACCAAGACTCCAACGGTGAAGACGACGACGGGACGACCGACGACCCGTCGGAGAGTACCGATGAGGAAGCGGACGAATTTGAAGGGGACGCCGGGGACAACGCTGGCTCTAGCGGCACTAACTCAATCGTGGGAGCCGGCGAGCCCTAGCATGGGGGAACTGCCACTACTACGCTTGCCGAACTTCCTCTTAGGTAGAGTCCCCGTGAGCTCCATAAAAGAAGCTGTGGATGAGTATCACGGCGTACATCGTTGAAATTGAGAGGTTCAAAGCCCTGCTCGACCGAAAGGAAGCGTCGGCCGCTCTTAGAGTCCGACGATCTTTCGACTAGAAGAAGGCACGTGGCGGATCGCCCATCGCCACGCAGACGCGGTCACCTCTCCGAGACCTATTGAATCGATAGTCGAGGCCCAGGGACAGAAGTTCAACCTGAGACACTTTTCGGCGATTAGATTTTTCCTAAATTAACTACCGCAAACTCTCCTTCTTGACTTCCTCAGGCTTGCAAATGCCGCTTTCTAGTCTAGAATTTGGACATGACTGCATACCGGCTGGGACAAGCTGCAGAACTGCTCGGAGTCAGCGTGGACACCGCTCGCCGGTGGGCCGACACGGGCCGGCTTCCTACCCGAAGGACCGAGGGCGGCCATCGCCTGGTGGAGGGTTCGGACCTGGCCCGCTTTGCAGTGAGCCTGGCAGCTCCCTCAGAGCCCAGGCCCGTCGCTGCCGAGTCGGCCCGTAATCACTTCCCCGGCATCGTTACCAAGGTGGTGAAGGATGGGGTGGCGGCCCACGTTGAGATGCAGGCTGGGCCGCACCGGCTCGTGTCTCTGATGACCCGTGAAGCCGCCGAAGAGCTGAAGCTCGAGGAAGGAATGGTCGCCGTCGCGGCGGTCAAGTCCACCAACGTGGTCATCGAGCTTCCGAGAGAGCCTTGAGCCCACTCAGGCGCGTCCGCCTGCTGGCCCGGCTGACTCTGCTTTCCATCGCCGTCGCACTAGCTGGCGGGTGCGCTCAGGATGCGCCGGAGCCCACCAAGGCCTCTCCCTCCCCCTCCGAGCCGCCTGTGGAAGGTGATGCCACCGTCTTCGCCGCCGCATCCCTAACCGAGCCCTTCAACAAGATCGGCGAAGCGTTCAGGGGCGCCTATCCCGGCGCTTCCGTAACCTTCAACTTTGCCGCGTCCAGCACGCTGGCTCAGCAGATCGTCGAGCAGGGAGGTGCCGACGTATTTGCCCCGGCCGATGAGCCGACCATGAAAGGCGTGGCCGACAAGGGCTTGTTAGAGGGAGAGCCCAAGATTTTCATTCGTAACCGGCTTCAGATCATCGTCCAGCCGGGTAATCCCAAACGGATAGCCAGACTTGCTCACCTGGCGAACCCAGAGCTCAAGGTGGTGCTGGCCGCCCCCCAAGTCCCAGCCGGGAGGTACGCGTTGGAGGTTCTGGGCAAGGCCGGGGTCACCGTTAGGCCCGTCTCGGAGGCGCCCGACGTGAAGGGGGTGGTTGGTCCGGTGACTCTTGGCGAGGCCGACGCCGGCATCGTCTATGCCACCGATGTGAAGGCGGTGGGAGATAGAGCCAC
>DATACZ010000174.1:0-15630 GCA_036258795.1 Actinomycetota bacterium | reverse complement strand
CTGGCGATAAGACGGGTAACTGTCTGTCATATAGGGAGGTTTGGCCATGCCGAAGTCAAAACACGGCCCTGGCGTCAAGAACCCGGACACTTACGAAGCACTCCGGGACAAGGGGATGTCCAAAGAGCGCGCAGCCAAGATATCGAACGCTCAAAAGAACAAGGGTCAGGATAAGAAGAAGGGCTAGACCCAGGTCACGAGGAGGCATCCATCCACTGACGGACTCGATTGTCGAGCTCGGATGGGTCGAGGCCAAATAAGGTCATCAAAGAACGTTGGGTGGTCTGTACCGCCAGTACCTCGATTGCCTGGTCTCGCACGTTAGGGTCCCCCCGTTCCGGAAGGCTCTGATACAGGGCGTTTGCCGGCACTGCCCCGAATGAGCGGTAGAACTCCCAGTACTTGCTGGCCCCGTAAGTCTCGACCAGGAACCAGGCCGCAGCAGCGGCATACGCGTAATTGAGAGAGATGGCTTCCCGGGTGGAGTCGTGCTCGCCCAAGTTTGAGGCCCTGGTGAGGTCGGCAAAGTTGATGCGATCGAACTCACGGCGGTTGAGGCCCGCGCGCCAGATGTCGGCTGGGCGAGTACCCGCAAGGTACATGGCGGCCGACTCGCTGACCCATGCCGGTGTGAACGGCCTCGTGTACTGAGCGACGGCAAGATGGCCGAGCTCGTGCCTGAAGGTCTCAAGGGCCGAATCGTCTCCCCGTACCTGCTCTACGTTGACGATGATCTGACGGCCCTGGACCTGAATGTTCTCCGGAGTGACCTGGTAAGAGGTCTCCACCTGGGCGATGGCCGACACCTGGCCGAGCTTGGCGCTCGTCATGCTCTCGTACTCGGCGCGGTCCTTCGCCATAAGCAACAAGTACTGCCTTTCGAGTGGGAATGTGATCTTGCCGTCTAGCTGGGCGCGGGCCTGCTCAGCTCTTCGAAGGATGCGGCTCGGGTCTGGCAGCCCCGGACGATGCACGGCCAGGAAGTGCTCGCTCCGTTCGGTTTGGACAGGGCCCGTGGCCCAAATGGGAAGGGTGGCGTTCTCCCCAAGTCTGCCCGCTCTTATCCGCCATCCGCCCGAGATGAGCTCGAAGTCGTAAACTAGCGGGATCCGGAACACGTTGTCCTCCGGAAGCCCCTCGTACCGGTAACGGAAATCTGCCCTTACACCCACCAGTCGTGGCAGGGTCGACGGCACAGAGCTTCCGTCGACTCTCATGGATAGGCCGGTTAGCGGGACCGTCTTAACGGCGGCGGCAAGCGGGCGCTCGACTGCCTGAGCCTCCGGGCTCAAGGGTGCGAGGTAGCCTTCCACGTCCCCCGCTTGCAGGCGCGCTATCCGGTTATCCAGAACCTCCTGAAGTTGCGGGACAAGGGGCTTGGATTCGGGACCCTGATCCCGTGTTGAAGGATTTGCGGAGCATGCCGTCAGAAGGGCAAGGGCGGCCGCTAAAAAGGCCTGAGGCCTTAGGCGATGGTTACAGCCTCCGCAAGACCGCGACCACCTTGCCCAGTATCTGAGTATCCGGGGAGGCCTGAACCGGTTGCATGTTTGGGTTGGCCGGGACGAGCATGACTCGTCCGTTCTGCCTTCGAAACATTTTGACGGTCGCTTCAGCTTCCCCGGTCTCCCCCCTGATCTGGGCCGCGACGATATCGCCATTTGCGGCGTCGGGCTGGGCACGGACTACTACGAAATCGCCGTCAAGGATACCTTCGCCAATCATGCTGTCGCCCTTGATGTTGAGGACGAAGTGGGGAGTGTCGGAGATGAACTCCTTGGGAAATGGGAGTATCCCCTCGTAATTTTGCTCGGCGAACGAGGTGGGCCCTGCAGCGATAGAGCCATAAATCGGCAACTGTCGGACGGCCGGGCGGTCCTCGATTACGCCCACCTCACGCTCCCAACGCACCTCTATAGCCCTGGGCTTGGTGGGGTCCCTTCGCAGGTAACCACGCTCCTCGAGCGTTCCCAGGTGGGCATGGACCGTGCTCGGCGAGCTCAGCCCGACCGACTCACCGATCTCTCGGACGGTGGGAGGAAACCCTCTCTTTCCTACCGTCTCCACGATGAAGTTCAGAATCGCTCTTTGCTTTTGGGTGAGGTCCGACCCGTCCATGTGCGGCTCCCCGTCGATAAGTTTCAGGATCAAATCCGCTCCGATACTAGCAATGGACTATTCCTAAGATCAAACACCTGTTCGATTGTAGCGGTAGGCCTTGACTCGAACAAGTGTTCGGAGTATCTTTTCTTCCATGGGGAACATACGTTCGACCGGTAAAGCATGGATTGTGATCCTCGTAGCTCTGATGACCTTGGTAGGCGGCCACGGGTTTCTGGCCGCAGCTCATGGGGACGGCCAATCGGCGAAGACTCACATCGTTTCAAGCGGGGAATCACTGTGGACGCTGGCAAAAGACCACGCCGAAGGGCAGGATCCGCGGAGTTACATTCATCAAATCCAGCGGCTGAACCGCATGTCCTCCGCCCAGGTCTTCCCGGGTCAAATGCTGATCCTTCCTTAACAGCAGCAGTACCGGCCAACTTACCGTCTGCATGTTTGCCTGAACGGCGATGTGCAGTAGGCTCATTGGCTCCGGCTGGGTTGAACGCATCGCCACCCGGCATCTTCCCCCTGACTCGGTGATCCTGTCACTGGTAGCTGATTTGATGGGCGACATGGTTATCCAACAAGCTGCGGAGGAGGTCCAAAGAGTCCACGAAATGGGCCATCCACTGCTGGTATTGGGCGGTCCCGGAACGGGCAAGACCCGGTTCCTCGAAGACCGTTACCTCGACCTCGCTCGTGCCGGGGTGGCACCTCACCGCATCCTGCTGCTCTGCAGCAGCCGGTCTTACTCAATAGGAGCTCGGGATAGGCTCGTCCGAAGCCTTCCTCACCAGGCCACGGTGGAGGTGCCCGTGTACACGTGGCATGGCCTCGCCTATCACCTGGTAACCCGCTATTACCCTCATCTCGGCTACCGGGAGCTCCCCGTGCTGCTGACGGCGCCCGAGCAGTGGGGGGTTGTAAGGGAGCTTCTGGAGGCCGAGGATCGGAAAGATTGGCCGGTCTGGGGTGAACGCCTGGCAGAGCGAGCTTTTATTGACGAGGTTGCCGACTTCTGCCTACGGCTTCAGCAACAGCTAATGAGCACCGAAGAGCTGGAAGCGTTCAAGTTGGTCAGGCCGGACTGGGAAGAGGTCATCCGGTTCTATGGACGTTACCGATCGTTCATCAATGAGCGGGCCAGGCTGGACTACGCCGAGCTGATCGCCTCCGCCTGGCGCCTGCTTGAAACAAACCCCCCGGTGAGGTCATCCCTCAGGAGCCGCTTCCCCCATGTGCTCGTCGATGACGCTCAAGACATGAGCCAGGCACATCTAAACCTGCTTTGCCAGCTCGAGAAGACCAACCTCGTTGTAGCCGCCGACCCGGACAGCGGCATCGAAACCTTCCGCGGAGCTCAGCCCGACTGGGTCTATGGGTTCCAGCGGTGGTTTGGGCCCTCTCAAACTGTGGTCCTGAGAGACAATCAACGGATCGGCGAGCCTCTTGCCACCGCCGTGATGAGCTTGATCCGCCACAACGACGAGGCCGAGCATCGCCCAGTCAGCGGCAATGGCCAAGCCACCACCTTTGAGTGCCGGATGTACCCCTCCATTGCAGAAGAGGTGGAGGCCATTGCCCGGGAGCTGAGAAAGCGGGGGGTGGTGGACGGTCTCGACTGGTCCGAGATGGCGGTCCTGATTTCCCAACCCCGGCACCTGCTCGGCCCCCTCCAGCGGGCCCTGGAACATTACGAGGTTCCCTATCAACCCATGGGCGGGGAGCGACCGCTCACGACCGAGCCGGCCATCAGATACTTCCTCGATCTCGTCAGGGTTGCCCTCGAGATTACGGACACCTCACGAGTGCTCCCGCAGTTGCTGACCACGCCCCTGATAGGGCTTGACCTACCCACTCGCCGTCACCTGGAGCGCGAGGCATGGAGGACGCGCCGTTCCTTGAGAGAGGTGGTGACAGAAGCTGCCGAAACCGATGAGCTCGAAAAACTGTGCCGCCTGGTGGTGGAGTTTGCAGACCGGGCGGATGAGTGTTTTTGGCAGGTCTGGTCAGCTTCTCGATATTACCGGGAGCTTGCGGAGCGAGCCCGGAAGGATCCATCCGATCCAGCGAACGCCGCAGTTGATGCCATCGTCACCTTCAGCCAGTCACTCGAGCGTTTTGTTTCCAGACGCCAGGGTGCGGGGTCGATAGGACAGTACCTGAA
Organism: Actinomycetota bacterium; assembly: GCA_036258795.1. Lineage (GTDB taxonomy): Bacteria > Actinomycetota > CADDZG01 > JAHWKV01 > JAHWKV01 > DATACZ01. The sequence continues at coordinate 11,357 of DATACZ010000174.1, read as the reverse complement.
CGAAGCCGCCAGGGCAGACTTCGGTGCGGACCCGTGGCTTCGGCCACCGCCTGACACAGCGCCCGGTGTAGCGCTTGTCTCTTTTCATGGTTCCAAAGGTCGGGAGTGGGACACCGTCATCGTTGCCGGCTGCCTGGACGCCTGGATACCCAAAGGACGGAGGTCGCAAGGCCTTTTCGATCCCTATGCGCTCCAGACTCCGGATGTCGTTGACCGCCAGCTCGAGGCGATTGCGGATGATCGCCGAACCTTTTATGTCGCGGCTACCAGGGCCCGATCCCACGTCGTCTTCACGGTGTCGCCGCCTACCGGTGCCAGGACCCGCCCCAGCCGCTTCCTCCTGGAGCTGGCCGGAAGCCCGCCCCTCGAGGCGGAGGCGGCGGAGCCTTCGCCACTCACGGCTAGAGAGCTGAGGGCCGGGCTTCGCGGCCTGCTCGATTCCAAAGAGTCGTCGCCCGGCGAGAGAGTCGCCGCCCTCATTGCCCTATCGGAAATGCCCGGCACGGATCCCGGCCGCTGGTACGGGCGGTGGGATTGGTCCGAGGGCGGAGTGCCCCTCGTTGAGGATGGCGTTCTTCGGACCTCGTACTCGCGGCTCGGGGCCTTTGAGAACTGCGGCCTCCAGTATGCACTGCAGTCGGTGCTGGGGCTCGATCCATCATCGACGCACTCGATGAAGTTCGGGACCTGGATACATGCCCTGTTCCAGGCGGTACATGACAACAAGATTGCCGATCCCCATTCGCTGCTCCAGGAGTACGAGCGCATCTTCGACGCCTCCCTGTTTCCCAATGCCACCGTAGCCAGACAGTTCCATCGTGACGGCATCAAGATGCTGGAGATCTTCTGGAGGGAAGAGGTGAGCCAACGAACTGTCCTGGCCGAGCACGGGTTCACCATCGAGTTTGCGGGGGCAAGGCTGAGGGGGCGGATCGACCGGATCGATCGAGTCGGCAGAGCCCTCAAGCTGACCGATTACAAGACCGCCAAGTGGGCTCCCAGCCGTGTGGACGCCGAGAAGTCGCTTCAGCTGGCCATCTACCACCTCGCGGCAAAGATGGACCCCCAACTGGTGGAACTGGGCACGCCGGAACAGGCTCGCCTCGTCTATCCGGGAGCCTTCGATCGGTATGGGCGCCACATCGTTCTCGAGCAGAATGCCGAACAGGCGGAGAGCGTCCTTTCGGAGCTTCCCGCCACGATCTCGGCGGTCCTGAGGGAGCAGTTCAACCCGAAGCCAGAGGCCGACTGTTACTTCTGCAGGATGAAGCCCCTGTGTCCCTTGTGGCCTGAAGGCAGGGAGCTGGGGACGTGAGAGTCAGCACGGCGGTTAAGGCGGCGTTACGCTCCAATCAACCCACGCCGGAGCAATACCAGGCGATTACCCATCCAGCCGTCCCTCTGGCGGTGATCGCGGGGGCAGGCAGTGGCAAGACGGCAATCATGGCCGCCCGGATGGTTTGGATGGTAGAGGAGGAAATCGTCGCTCCCGAGCAAATCCTCGGGCTTACATTCACGAACAAGGCCGCCCGGGAGCTCGAGGAGCGAATCGTCCTGGCCTTCCACGAGATGGATCCTAAACCCGAAGAGCTTCCAGTCGTCTCTACCTACAACTCCTTTGCCGACAGGATCGTGAGAGAGAACGGGGTGCGTATCGGCATCGACCCCGAGGCAGCCCTGTTGTCCAGGGCCCAGAGCTGGCAGTTGGTGGCCGAGGCACTGAATCTCGTAGCTCCCTTCGATGTAATCGACTCGCGGTCAACCGCATCGCTCAGCAGACAAGCCCTTGCGCTGGCGGACCAATGCGACAACAACCTCGTCACTCCGGAGGAGGTCGCCGATGAGGACGCACGCATCCTGCAACGTGGAGAGGGTTTCTATGACGAAGACGTCCTTGTCAACTCAAAGCGGCGGAGAGAGCTGGCAGTTCTCGTGCGCGCCTATATGGACCTGAAAAAAGCCCGCAGGTGCATCGATTACGGAGACCAGGTGACGAAGGCGGTTGAGATCCTGGAGGGCTTCGAGGACGTCCGTGGGGCGCTTAGAGAGAGGTTCCCGGCGATTTTGCTGGATGAGTACCAGGACACCAACGTCGCCCAGCGAAAGATGTTGCAAGCTCTGGCGCCCTGGGGCAGCAACGTAACTGCCGTCGGGGACGCCCGCCAAAACATCTTCCAGTGGCGGGGATCCACCCTGTTCAACCTGATCGACTTCCCGACTAAGCACTTCCTGCGTACCGGAGGCGAGGAGCACCAGTTTCTCTCACTCCCCGACAACTTCAGGAGCGGCAGGAGAATTCTGGGCGTGGCCAACACCGTTATCGAGAAGATCCCTGAGGAGCGACGTCCTGGTCTGGGCGTTCGGGCGGTGCCTGAAGGAGGCGAAGGGTTTGTTGGCACCAGGCTGTTTTCCGACCAGACCGAGGAGGCGGCTTTCATTGCCGAAGAGATCAAGCGCCTTCACGGTACATCCACCGCCGACGGGCGTCCACCGGTTGATTGGCGGGACTGCGCCATCCTGGTGCGCCGCAGGGCCATGATGGGACCGATCTACTCGGTCCTGACCGAGGAGGGCATACCTGTCGAGGTGATAGGTCTGGGCGGCCTGCTTCAGGTTCCCGAGGTGGTTGAGACAATTTCCTGGCTGCGGCTCATTGCCGACCCCGGTCCTTCGAGCAATCGCTGGGTGGCAAGGATATTGATGGGGCCCCGGTTCAGAGTTCACTACCGCGACCTGGCCGTCCTGGCCCGGTGGGCGGCAGATCGGACCAAGAGGCTCGCAGAGGCAAAGCGAGAAGGTATACCCGACCGGGCGGAGGCCGTTGTTCCTGACGAGACGGAGTTCGAACCCGAGGAGGTGGCATTCTCCCTGACCGAGTCGCTCGACCACCTCGATGAGATCGATGAGCTGGGACCGGTTGCACTACAGCGTTTAGCCCGCATGCACTCGGATCTGTGCGAGCTTCGCCAAAGGAGGGTCGGCACGCTGCTGGAGATCGTTCAGTCAGTGCTCGACACCACGGGTATCGTCGAGGAGCTTCAGGCCGGCGCCCGGACTGGGGTCACCTCCGGCACGGCCAACCTCACCCAGTTCATGGGGATGGTGGCCAACTTTGCGCCGGTCTCAGGCGAGGCGTCACTGCCCGAGTTCCTGGACTACCTGGATGCCGCCGAGGATTCGGACGACACCATGGAATTCGAGGGCTCCACCGCCGAAGACTCGGTCAAACTCACCACCGTTCACCGGGCGAAAGGCCTGGAGTTCGAGGTCGTGTTCGTGCCGGGAGTCGCCGCTCGGACAAACGACAGGGGCGAAAAAGTCGATTCCGTGTTCCCGGACGAACGTTCTTCCAACCCAATGACCTCAGCAAGCCTCCTGCCCTACGGGGTCAGAGAAGACCGTCAGCATCTTCCGGACCCGTTCCGAGTGGACGAACGGGGGGAGCGGAAACTGAAGAAGAAGTCAGAGTTCAAGGATGAGCTTAAAAACCGAGCAGTCGAGGACGAGCGGCGGCTCTTCTACGTTTCGCTGACCAGGGCGAAGCAACGCCTTTACGTAACCGCGGCGTGGTGGTACGAGCGGCAGACCAAGCCAAGGGGCCCGTCTACCTTTTTCGATGAGGTGGCCCGGTCTCCATTTGGCGAGGATCTGGGCGTAGCCGAGCAACCGAAGGAAAGTCCTCTGCTCACGGCGCTGGCCTCGCGTGCAGTCTGGCCACCGCGGACTTCCCGGATGGCTGATTATCCTGAGCTTCCGCGGGGAGCGAGGGCCGAGCTCCAGAGCCTGATGGAGGGCGCCATCACATCTGAAGATGTGCTCATGCGGTTGCACCCCGAAGAGCGGGAGCGAAGCCTCAAGGCACTGGACGGTCACCGCAAGCTTCAGGAAACTCTTTCCCTGGTGGATGGCCGCGCACGAGCTAAGCGCCCCAAGCCGGCGATCCGATCGATCTCGGTCAGCGACGTAGTGACCCTGCTCGACCCTCTGGATGGGGGGGAGTCGCTGACCCGGCCCATGCCGAGACGGCCATCGCCAGCTGCCCGGCTAGGCAGTGAGGTTCACCGCTGGATCGAAGAGCAGGCGCTGGGACTTACCGGAGTGGCCGACGAAGATGTGCTGGACGAGCCCGGCCCTCATGTCGAAAGCTCAAAGCTTTCCGCGTTGAAGGCATCGTTTGTTCGTATGGGCTATCCACGTCGCAGATTGGCCAGGCTGCCCGGAGGTGAGCCCATGGCAGAGCTTCGATTTGTGCTCAAAGTCGGAGATCGCCTAGTCAAGGGCCGTATGGATGCCGTCTACGAGCTCGACGACGAGGGGCTCGAGATAGTCGACTTCAAGACAGGGGCCGAGGCCGCCAAGCCCGAGCTTGACCAGCTCATGCTCTACGCGGTGGCGCTCTCCAGGTTGGGGGTTGAGCTTCCCGGCACCGTAAATCTGACCTACTGCTACCTGGACTCGGAGCAGGCGGTCTCTCGAACGATCGATGCGTCGGAGATCGATCGGGCGCTCAAGAAGCTCCAAGAGCGGCTTCTGGCCACCGGTTAGTCTCAATCATTCGTGAGGTCGACATGCTGATAGGGGCCCACATCGGGCAGGAAGATCCTCTGGAGGATGCCCGGGCGTTGGGGCTGGAGGCGATACAGATGTTCCTGGGAGACCCCCAGAGCTTCGACAAGCCGGAGCCGAGGCCTGACGCCGAAGCTCTCCGGCAGGGGGAAATCCCCATTTACGTTCACGCTCCCTACCGCCTCAACGTCTGCCATCCATCGCCTCGCATAAGAGTGCCTTCTCGCAAGACCCTGGCCCAAACGGTGGACGCGGCCGCAGAGATCGGCGCTGCCGGGGTCATCGTTCACGGTGGACATGCCGAGGACGACGTGGAGCAGGGCTTCACCAGGTGGTGGAAGGTCTTCGAAGAGCGCGAGTTTCCGGTCCAGCTGATCATCGAGAACACTGCCGGCGGTACCAACGCCGTGGCCAGGTACGTCAATCAGATCTCCCGGCTATGGGAGCGCCTGGAGGGTTTCGATGTCGGGTTTTGCTTCGACACCTGCCACGCCCACGCCGCAGGGGAGGAGTTGGTGGACGTGGTGGAGCGAGTGCTTGCCGCTACTGGGCGCATCGACGTGCTTCACTGCAACGACTCCAGAGACCGGGCTGGTACGGGGGCCGATCGCCACACGAACATCGGTAAAGGAAACATGGATCCCGAGGTAGTGGCAGCAATGATCCAGGCCTCCAAGGCACCGGTACTGATACTCGAAACTCCCTTGCCCGGGTTGGTCGAGGACCTGGCTTGGGTCCGCCGCCAGGTGGGCCGGGGCTAGCTGAGGCCTGCTTCGTTCTTCCGCGGCACCACTTCTTCCGGAGCCGGCGCCGTGCCCCCGAGGTGAGCGGGAAGCCACCAGCGGTCGTCGTCGGATGCGGGTGCCTGGGGATAGCGAATCTGCGCCTCGGTAAGAAGCGCTCGGATCTCGTTCATGAGGCGCTGCGTAGCTTCCTTGGGATTCTCTTCTGGATCGAACCTCATGGGTTTTCCGAATCTGATCATGATGGCTACCCCCCGCTGGAGGTTTCTGGGGCGCCCTTTCGTTAGCAGCCGGTGAGCTCCCCACACGGCAACCGGAACCACCACGGCTCCGGAGGACTGCGCCATCCTTACGGTTCCGCTCTTGCCCTTCCCTGGAACGAAGGAGCGGTTGATCGTGGCCTCCGGGAAGGTGCCGATGATCTCCCCCGACTTCAGTGCCTCGATCGAGGCCTGGAGCGCTCTTAGCGGAGCCCTCCGGCGATCCACTGAGATGTGCTTCATGCCCCTCATCAAAGGGCCGGAGAGCTTGTGGTCGAAGACCTCTTTCTTGGCTAGATAGCGTACCCAACGCTTTTTCTCGAAGACCACGGGCCAGGCCGCAAAGATGGGGTCCAGATAACCGGAGTGGTTGATAGCAAGCACAACGGGCCCCGTTTCCGGGACGTTCTCCACCCCGCTCACGATGACCTTCCAGCGCCAGAGAGCTCTTGCGACCCAGGCAATGATCGCCACAAGCGAGTACATGGGCTCTCTTGGTCGGCGCAACGCCCGGTCCTTGCTTCCGTCGCCTAGAGACGAGCCGGCATTCGGCGAGTAAGGTAGTGGCCCGTCGAGTTCAAACTGCTGGAGAGTATAGCCATGGAGAAGCCGGCATCCCCCGTTGCGCGCACACCGAAGACGAGGAGGCCAGTACTGGCGATACTGGCCGGAGTGGTTCTCGGGGCGGCGGGGGTTGCACTGCTTACTCAGTGCACCACCCGGCAGGAGGCCACCTCCAGCCTGCCTCCGGTATCTACCGAAAGGCCTCCTGAGGCCGCTGCCAGGGGCTCCATCCCCGCCATCGTCGAGGACATCAAGCCTTCGATCGCGGCAATCTTTACCCAGCGCCTGGCCCGTGATTTCTTCTTCCAGATCGTCCCGTCTCAGGGAGCGGGCACGGGGATAGTGGTCACGGAAGACGGCAACATCCTCACCAACGCCCATGTGGTGGCGGGCGCTCAGCAGGTCGAGGTGCTTCTATCGGACGGCAGACGGCTACCGGCGCGTGTAGTCGGAGCCGACCCGGAGACCGACCTAGCCGTGCTCAAGATCGACGCCCGGGGGCTAAAGCCTGCTCCCTTGGGTGACTCCAGGCAGCTCGTCGTGGGAAACACGGTGATCGCGGTAGGCCACGCTCTCGGGCTGGAGGGAGGTCCAACGGTGACGGAGGGAATTGTCTCGGCCCTAGACCGATCCATCATGGAACCAAACGGAGCACTGCTACAAAACCTCATTCAAACGGACGCGGCCATCAACCCAGGGAACAGCGGAGGAGCGCTGGTCGATCTTGCCGGCCGGGTAATCGGGGTCAATACGGCCATCGCCGGTGAGGCGCAGAACATTGGCTTTGCCATCGCCATCACCCCCGCAAGGGAGGTGGTGGATCAGCTCATGCGGTCGGGAACGGTGGTTCGCCCCTTCCTTGGGATCCAGATGGTCACCCTGTCGCCGGGGATCGCTGCCGATCGGGACCTGAACGTTCGGGAGGGGGTGCTCATCATCCAGGTGGTCAATGGCTCGCCGGCGGACCAGGCCGGTCTTCAGGTGGACGACGTGATCGTTGAGGTGGACGGAAAGAAAGTAACCGACATTCAGGGGGTCTCTGCCGGAATTGGATCCCGGAGACCCGGGGACCGCATGACGATTGTGGTCGTACGGGGCGACCAGATGATCACCGTGAATCCCACCTTGGCGGAGCGACCGTAAGGGTCTGCCAAACTGCGAGACCTCTAGCGAAGCGCATCACGGCTTTGCCGGGCTGCGACGATTTGGTAAAGGTCCTCGTGGGCGTCCAGCGTCGCTTCCAAGTTGAGTGTCGCCTCGGCATGCCGCCGGCAAGCCACGCGGTCAAAAGACCCGACCCTCGACACAGCCCCGGCCGCCGCTTCGAGATTGCCATCTGGGATGAGAGCACCGGTCACCTGATCGGCGACGACCTCTACCAGCCCCCCTCGGGCAAACGCCACAACCGGCGTGCCGGATGCCTGAGCCTCAGCGGCAACCAACCCGAAGGGCTCGTCCCACCGGGAAGGACACAGCACGACCGATGAGGTCCGCATCCTCCCCCAAAGCTCAGTTCTCGGCACGGCGGATTCTAAAGTGACTAGAGGCTCGGAACGGCACCGATCCTGCAGCTGCGAGAAGTAGGCCGGCTCGTAAGGATTTCCAATCAACGTGAGGGGCACCTCCGCCATCTGGGCTACCTCCACGGCCTCGAGCGCGCCCTTCTCCGACGAGAACCGGCCCGCGAACAAAGCACCTTCGCCGCCTTCTCGAGTCCAGGGAATGCGGTCGAGGGGAACGCCATTTTTCAAGATGGCGTCTACCCGTACATAACGGCTCCATAGCTCGGCCGACGATCGGGAGACGGTGGCCACCACAGGGGCCTGCCTGGATAGTGATGCGGCTCGCAGAGCGGAGGCAATCGTGGGGTCGGGAGGAAGGTGAAGAGTGTGAATCACCGGGATGTCTGTATCCGTTCCCAGCATGATGGCCGGTGCGTCGAAGGCGTGGCCGTGGACCAGGTCGTACCGGCCGCGGGTTACCAGACGGTAGGCTCGGGCAAAGGCTTGGGGCACCTCAGGTCCCACTACGGCCGGCCGGTTGTGACGGAAGAGTGAAGCAGCGAGATCTTCCGAGTGGACCCCGGTATCGATCACATTTGCGCCCGGGATGGACGATCCGCGCGCCGCGAAAACGTCGACCTCGTGCCCTCGAGCGGTCAGACCAGCCGCAAGGTCTGCCACTACCGCCTGTGCGCCTCCCTGTTGAGGTTCCCGAATGGGAGTGACCAGCGGAGCCAGCATGGCTATCCTCATGACGGCAATACTAAGCAGAGTGCGCCCGGCCGGGGCCGGACCCCTTCAGCAGTTCCTCGGCCATCACGCCGGAGCGCGCCGCGGCCTTTCTCTTCCAGCTCAGCATCCGCGGAGCGGTCATTCCTAGCGTTTCGTACGGGACCTCCTGCAGGTTGCCTCGAATGATCTCGGGCACAGCATGCGGGTAGAAGATGCGCGACAGCTCCACGGCCTCCTCGACGCTTTGAAACTTCAGCGTCAGTTGTCCGGAAAAGGTGACTGTCTCGAAGCCGTGGCGTTTCATCCACTCAGTGTCATCCGGCCAGATGACGACGATGAGCCCCTCCTCCGCACAGACCCTCTCCATCTCACTTAGGCCGGGGGCTCCTCCGTGGGCAGGGTCGCTAGTGAACGATGAGCACGCCACTACCAGCCGGGCCCACCCGTCCGGCACCGGCACGGCATCAAAGAAGCCCTTGATGACCTCCACCTTGGAGAGCCCAAAGCTCCTCAGCTTGGCCGCCAGCCTTCTGGCCAGGGGTGCCGCTGGCTCGACCGCAATGAGCTGCTCGCACCTTGGGGCCAGCTGCACGGTTAGCCGACCGGTGCCTGCTCCGAGCTCAACGGCAGTGCGAACCCGCGTTGGAAGCCAGTCCATTATTTTCGGGTGGAGGGTTTCCCCCTCGGTCAGCCTGTCGTAGAGATCGGGGTCCAAGCGGTATAGGAGCTCCCATGCGACTCTCTCACACACCGCACGCCAAGCCTCCGAATCTTGATGGATACGTGACATGACCCGAGGGTCGATCCCTGCGAGATAGCGGGCGGACTCCTCCTCGGTGAATACGGACAGGTCTTCTGGACGAAAGCGCCGGGTGAGGGTGTCGGGAGGGGGCACGGGCGCCGGTCAGAATGCCTCAGTGATCCGGAAGATGGACTACTTTCATGCCAGACTACTCCATTGCACTCCTAGGCTTGGGAGTCGAGAAATTCCTCGGCTTCCGCTTCGGTTTTTCCCTTGCTCATCAACCACTCCTTCATGAACGCTCGAGTTTCCTCTTCATCCGGGTCTCGGTCGCCGAAGCGTTCTTGAAGCGCGTAAGAAACCTCGATTAGGTCGTTGGTCAGCGTCGCAAAGCTCGGATCCATTGCGTCGTTTGATTCCTCGGATGACGTAGCAGTGGCGCGCTCGGGCCGGATTGGCGCCACCCTGCCCGGCTCGCCCTTCGGCGTGGTGAAAGGAAGTCCCGTCCTTTCCCATGACAGCATTCCGCCCTCAAGATTGTGGGTCTCGTAACCGCTGTCACCCAGTAGCTCGGCTGCCCGGGCGCTGCGGCTGCCGGTTCGGCAGACGGTGACCACGGGGATGTTTGGATCGATCTCGCCCAAACGGGTGCTTAGCTCGGAGAGCGGTATGTGGAGGGCGCCCTCGATGCGTCCGGCCTCGAACTCGTGCTCGTGACGCACATCGATGATCTGAACGCGGTCTTTGTTGTCGAAGGCCGACTTAGCATCCATGTGATGAGAACTCCCACTTTCTTCAGGCCACTCTGGCAAAGATCCTAACCAGCGACCCCCCTAATGAATCATCGCCCGATCGAGGCCGAGATAAGGACCCGGTACAGGAGCCCCCCGAGGCAAACTCCACCAAATCTCGACAACTCATCCCGAAAGTACCCGAAATTCCACGCCTAGACTGGCGGTGTCCTTCCCGCCTCTCAAGATTTGAGCATTTGCTCAGGATTCGAAGGACTGCAAGCATTTAACTGATGATTAAGGACGGCAAACATTTAGCTGATGATTAACGAGCGTCGGCGAACCAGGAAGATCACGATCGGTGGTGTCGAGGTCGGGGGGGATGCCCCGGTCCGCATTCAGTCGATGACCACCACCAAAACCGAGGATGTCCAGGCGACGCTGATCCAAGCTCACGCCATTGCCACTCAAGGGGCTGACCTTGTGCGGGTAGCGGTACCGCACGAGGGCGATGCCAGGGCTTTGCCCAGCATCGTCGCCGAAGCCGGGGTGCCGATAATCGCCGACATTCACTTTTCTTACCGCCTGGCCCTAATGGCACTGGAGGCAGGGGTTCACGGACTTCGCCTGAATCCGGGCAACATCCGTAATCCGGAGCACATCCGCGCAGTGGTCCGGGAGGCGGCCGACCGCGGGGTGCCCATTCGAGTTGGAGTCAACGCCGGCTCCCTCGACCGCCGGCTTCTGGCTCAGTACGGCGGGCCCACGCCCCAGGCGCTGGTTGCAAGCGCTCTGGAAGAGGTGAAGATCCTTGAGGACGAGGGGTTCTCCGATATCAAGATCTCCGTCAAGCACCAGAAGGTGCCACAGATGATCGAGGCCTACCGGCTGCTGGCTGAGGCGGTTGACTATCCCCTGCACCTTGGGGTCACCGAGGCCGGCCCTCCTCCATACGGCACGCTCAAGTCGGCAATAGGCATCGGAACTCTGTTGGCAGAGGGCATCGGCGACACCATCCGGGTTTCGCTGACGGCAGATCCGGTTGAAGAGGTCAAGGTGTGCAAGCAAATTCTCCAGGCGCTGGGGCTGCGCAGATCGACCTTCGATCTCGTTGCGTGCCCCTCCTGCGGCCGGGCGGAGCTGGACGTCATCGACCTTACCCGCCAGGTGCAGGAGCGTCTGGAGACCATGAAGCTCCCCCCGATCCAGATCGCCGTAATGGGCTGTGAAGTAAACGGTCCGGCTGAGGCGAGGGAAGATGACGTTGGCATCGCGGCCGGCCCCGGCCGCGGCTTGATCTTTTCCCGGGGGCGGCAGATCGGTTGGGTCCCCGCCAGCCGAATGGTCGATGCATTGATGGAGGAGGCCGTAAAGGTGGCGTCTGAGATGGCGGCCGCAGCTGCGCCCGGAGGGACCCGTGACTAAGAAGATTCTTGTTGCCGCTCCGCGAGGGTGTTGCGCCGGGGTGGAGCTGGCAGTCGACATCGTGGAGAGGGCGCTCAAGCTGAACGGGCCCC
>DATACZ010000173.1:0-10734 GCA_036258795.1 Actinomycetota bacterium | reverse complement strand
ATTTAGCGCCGGTCTGGCTGAGATGGGGGGTGAGGAATATGTCGACGGTAGAAGAGTCCATGAGCAACTACGTCTTGACTGTGGGTCCCGATGAGACCCTGGAGCGGGGAGCTCAGGCCATGATCGAGCGCAGGTGCGGTTCCGCCATGGTGGTCAGGGGATCAGATTTTGTAGGGATAGTGACGGAACGCGACGTCCTTCGGGCGGTGGCTCACGGCCGAGTGCCTTGGAGCACCCGGATCGAAGAGGTCATGACGGCTAACCCCATAACGGTGCCTCCCGATACCGAGATCGGCGAAGCTATTCGAATCATGATCGAGGGCGGTTTTCGACACTTGCCTATCGTCAAAGACGGGGACCTGGTAGGCCTGGTTAGCTTGAGGGAGCTGCTCAAAGCCTCTGCCTTGCCGGCCTGGGGTCTCAAACATCCGGCACCCAACCATTAGATTGCGTAGAAGGCGTGGCTCGCGAGCCACATGAGCGAAAGGAACAAACGGATGATCGACGACAAAGGAGGCACCCGATGATCCCTCCCGGTTCCTACGAGTTTGGCCCTTCGAACGGAACCATGGTGATCAGGACCGGACGGGCGGGGATGGGCAAGAAGGTTGGTCACGACCTTGTCATCGATGTAACCGACTGGAGCGCAAAGGCGGAGGTGGGAGAAGATCCCGCCGACACAAACATCACCGCCTCCGCGGACGTAGGTTCCTTCCAGGTTCGGGAAGGCAAAGGTGGGGTGAAGGCGCTCACGGAGGACGACAAATCAGAGATCAAGGACAACATCACCAACAAGATCCTCACGCAGCCGGACATCTCCTTCCAATCGAAGTCCGCCGATGTGTCCGAAGGTTCGGCAAAGCTCAGTGGAGACCTCACCATCATGGGCAGCACACAGCCGGTCGAGGTTCAGCTGACGGACGCGGGCGGGGGAAAGGTCAAGGCCACGATGGAAGTGGTTCAGTCCGACTTTGGCATCAAGCCTTTCACCGCCATGATGGGCGCCCTAAAGGTGGCCGATAAGGTCACCATTGAGATAGAGGCTGAAGTACCGCAAGGCTAATGCTCGGGCGGGTGGGCCGCTCGGGCTCCACGGCCACACTCGCTCACTTCGGTCGCTCGGTGGACCGGAAAAGGCGAGGCGAAGATTCACTCGCTTCGCTCGCTCAGCTCGCCCTCGAACCCACCACGCCCTCGCTTAGGTTGCGAATCGTTGGGAGCGCGTAACTCGCTCGTCTCTTGTCGACTTTAGAAAGCGTTTAGACGCTGTTGCGAACGAATCGCATTGTGAGGGCCAGCGTCTCCACGTTAGAGGGCTCTTTGCCGAGAAACACGTAGCGCACCTGCAGCTTGATCAGCCGCAGTTGGCCCATGATGTCCCGGCTGGTAAGAGGACGGAGCCGCCGCCCGTACCAGCGGGCATAGCTCGTCGGCTGCTCATCACGGTACCGGCGCCTTCGCGACTCGAACCAAAAGAGGTACCAGATGAACGATGCCGCGAACACGGTTGCCGAGATGATCAGCGGCGTGAGGCTGGGCAGGACCGCATTTCCATTGGCGTCCGGCAACGCCAAAAGGAGCATCACCGGATTTACGATGCCGGAAATCATGAAGATCGCCTGACCTATGCGCGACAGGACGGAGCTTCGCACCAAGTATGTGAAGTGATCTGCGACGTAGTCGGGAAGCCCACTTTCGTTTGCCACGGGTGCAATTCTATTCAATGAAAATCTAGATTCAACGGCTCGCCGATCAGAACGCCCGCCGCAATCTGGGCGCCGCTAAGGACCCTCCCTGAGGTCGGTGAAGGTGTCGGCGTCTCGTCGTTCAGGCAGTGGGGGTAACAGCCCTTCGAGCTTGGTATGCCACCTAGTGCCCATCACACCTCCCCAGGCCCCACCGATGAGCATTGCTAACGCATAAGCCGCTGCCACTCCAACTCCAAGTCTGTTGAGATTGGCGTCCAGGGGCAGAGTACCCACCCCAAACGGTACTTCGAGGGCGTCGATGCCTCTTAAGCCAACTGCCACATATCCCAGTACCGCTCCTGCAACGATAGTGAGTATCGGAACCAATATTCCATGAAGAAATCCGGCGCCCCGGCCCATCCTCCCAGCGGTATAGCCGCCCCACAGGTAGGAGAGAAAGGTGGCTACTACGAATGCGGTCCCAGCGCTGGCGCTAGCCCAGAATGGGTCAGCCCGGAGGATCCCTGACAGCTCGTAACCCCGTTCGACGAGCACTCGGCCAATGCCGATGGTCAGAAGTACCGTTGACGATAGGGCAACCAGAAGGCCGGTCAGAACGGATCCGATGGATAACCCAGCCCGTACGTGCACGGGCACCGTGCCCATTAGGCTGTCTCGTCGCCTCCACATGCCGGCCTCTCGCTTTCGATCGGTGCCTCGATTTGCTTGAGCTGAAACGATTGTACGAAGCTGCGGACCCGTTTCTTAGGGTTTCGGGCTCATGCGGGCGGAAGCGTCACCGGCTCCGTTGCGCGGTAGATTGGCAAAATGCGCCAGCTAAGGTACGGAGTTGCGGGGCTGAAGGACCCTAGGAACCTCGAAGAGTCCATCGCCTACCTAGTCGACCAGGGCTTTGCTGCTTGCGAGGTCCAATTCGTCAAGGAATTCACGCTAAAAGAGCCGGAGGCGAAGCGGCTCGGTGAGCTCGCCAGGGACAAGGGCATAACGCTGTCGGTTCACGCCCCTTACTTCGCTCAATTGACCACGGAGGAGCCGGAAAGGCTGAAGCTACATATGGGTGGGTTGCACCACGCCTCCAAGCTTGCCGCAGCCATGGGAGCCGGGGTGGTGGTCTGTCACCCGGGAAGCCGTCATGGAGCCGAGGCTGAGGAGCTTCATGAGCGAGTCGATGTTGCCCTTCGCGCTCTAGGCCAACGGATCGAGGACACCGGGGTAAAGCTGGGCCTCGAGACCTGCGGAAAGAGGTCTCAGTTCGGCTCTCTTGGAGATCTGGCTCTGCTCGTTGGCAACCATGCCTTTACGACGGTGGTAATCGACTACGGCCACATCCACGCCATGTCGAATGGATCGCTCTCGACTCCGGAAGCCTTCGAGGCCCTTTTCTCCTACGTCACCCAGCATTTTGGTTTCGAGCATCTGTGGCCCCTGCATACCCACTTCAGCGATAACCAGTTCGGTCCCGGCGGCGAGATACGGCATGTGCCCTACGGAGAGGGGACTCTCAGGGTCGGTAACCTCGTCGAAGGGGCGAAAAAGTTCGATATGGCCCTCACGGTCATCTCGGAGGAGAAGGAGCCCGAGTCTCATGTGGCCATCCTGAAGGAGCTGCTCGAGGTCAATGCCCCTCTGGCGTCCGCCAAGAAACCACAGGCGGCCTCAGACGACCAACGTATCTGGCTTCCGCACCACGCTCCGGTTGAGAGAAGGGGGGAGGCGCACGTGTTCCGGCATGGGGCCCGGGAGGTGAGGATCACCAACATAGCCAAGGTGCTCTTTCCAGACGACGGCATCACGAAAGGTGACTTGATCTCTTACTACTACAACGTCGCCCCCATGCTGCTTCCTTTCCTCCGGGACCGCCTGATCAACATGCACAGAGTCCCCGACGGCATCTTCGGCGAAGCCTTCTACGAGAAGCAGGCTCCGAGGGGCCGGCCTGAATGGCTGCGCACGGTGCCGGTCCCCTCCGACGGTGGCACCAGGATCGTCGATTACATCGTGGTGGACGACGTGACCACCCTGGTATGGCTGGCCCAGATCGCGTGCGTAGAGGTTCATGCCTGGACCAGCCGGTGGCCGAGGTTGGACGAGCCTGACTACGCCGTGTTGGACTTGGATCCGCATGAGCCCATCGATTTTGCTGACGTCCGCGCCGTGGCCCGCTTGGTGCGAGTGGTTCTTGATGGGCTGAACCTCAGGGCCTTTCCCAAAACCTCCGGAGGTTCCGGGATTCAGATCTTCATACCGCTAAAGGAAGGACACAGCTATAAGCAGGTCCGGGGTTTCTGCACTGCGGTTGGAGGTCTGTTGAGATCGGCTTATCCGGAGAAGGTGACCCTCGAGCCGTCCAAGGCCAAGCGAGCGGGTAAGGTCTACGTAGACGCCGGCCAGAATGCCAAGGGGCAGACCCTGGTGGCGCCGTATTCCGTCCGGCCCTACCCTGGAGCGCCGGTATCGACCCCGCTGGCATGGGATGAGCTGGATGAGGAGTTTTACCCGGAGCAGTTCCTGATCTCCACGATATTCGAGCGACTGGAGCAGGTGGGCGATCTGTTCTCCGACGCGGTCAAGCTGAAGCAAGACCTCACGCCAGCGTTGCACAGGCTCGAGGTGGACGAGCATTAGGCGGATGGACGAGTGCAGGAGAGTCTAGGAGATATGACGTATACCTGGCCGGTCATCTTGGGACGGCTTCTGTCCGGGCAGTCCTTGTCCAAAGACCAGGCCGCCTGGGCGATGAGCCAGATCATGGCCGGCGAGGCCACGCCTGCCCAATTTGGCGCCTTCGTCGGAGGCCTTCGGCTAAAGGGTGAGACGGTCGAGGAAATCGTCGGGCTGGTGGAGACCATGAGGGCGAACTCGTTGAAGGTTGAGGTGGGAGCTCCCGTGGTGGACACATGCGGCACCGGAGGAGACCGGGCCGGAACCATCAACGTCTCCACGCTCGCAGCCTTGGTGGTTGCAGGGGCGGGCGCCAAAGTGGCCAAGCATGGCAACCGGGCCGCGTCCAGCAGATGTGGGTCGGCGGATCTTCTGGAGGAGCTTGGTGTCAGGATCGACCTCGGACCCGAGGGGGTCAGGGCCTGCATCGAAGGGGCGGGTATCGGGTTCTGCTTCGCGCCCGTATTCCACCCGTCCATGCGCCATGCCGGACCGCTTAGAAAGGAGCTGGGCGTTCCTACCGTCTTCAACTTCCTCGGCCCGCTGACCAACCCGGCCGGCGCTGCATATCAGGCCATGGGGGTGTCGGATCGCGCAATGGCGCCCCGGATGGTGGAGGTTCTTCAGCGTTTGGGAAGCGAGCACTGTCTGGTCTTCCGCGGACTCGACGGATTGGATGAGATCTCAACGACGCAGCCCTCCGATCTATGGGAGCTGAAGGACGGCCAGGTCACGCATGAGGTAATCGACCCGGCTGACTTCGGAATCCCACGCTCTGATGCCTCGGACCTTCGCGGGGGGTCAGCAGCCGATAACGCCAAGGTGGCCCATACGGTGTTCGATGGGACGCCAGGCCCGGCACGTGACCTGGTCCTGGTAAACGCGGCTGCCGGCCTCATTGCCGGTCAGATGGCAGGTGATTTTGTCACGGGGGTGGAGCTTGCGGAGGAGTCAATTGACAGCGGACGGGCCCTTTCGGCGCTCGACCGCTTGATTGAGATATCCAATTCGTAATCGGCGGACGTGCGCTGGATGGACGAACTTTCGCGTGCCTCAGCATCCTCTACATGCAATAGCGGTATGTTGACCCTATGAACTGGCTCAAGAAGCTTTTCGGGATGCGTGACAAGCAGGTGTCAATGGATCGGCCCGGGCTCGGACAGGATGCGCCGGTACAGGAGCGTCGAGCCGAGCCGGATCCTGAAGCGCTGGCCGTGGCCGCCAGCCCTCCTCGTCCGATAGGACTGGATCTGGACCGGCTGAAGGAGCTTCCATCCTCGGCCTACAAGCCACTTACCGAATATCTAACCTACATTCAGGTCAAGAGAGGAGAGACTCAGAGCCTCATCTTCGTGCGTCAGCGGGATCTCGAAGCCCTCGCCGCCATGACCGGTGAGACCAAGGAAAACTTTGTCAAGGAGTTCAAGCGGCTGGGCGTGCTGCTCTCAATGAACTGATCTTTTTTCCCGGAATCTCGCCCGCCGGCCCAATGGCCGGCTTTTTTGTCACCCCCGCTCTCTAACCTCGGACTTGTTTGAACTGGCTCGCTGAGAACCCGAGGAGGAGCAGTTAATGGACAACTCAGCATTCAGGTGTGAGCGAGGGCCGCAGCCTTCATCTGAAAACGGGTGGAGCGACCGGCTGGTGCTGGAGCTAGATCCTCGTCTTGCGGACGTCTGGTCATGTCTGTTTCGTCTCGGAATCGAAGGCTCCGAGCTGTTGGAGCAGATTGGATGGTTTCTCCGAATGGCCTATCTGCAGGGTTACGAGGACGGGTTGACCGAGCCACGGCGGGGAGCTTTGCTCGATGACCTTGGGCTTGAGGTACCAAGGAGGCCCGACTCTGGGCGGAGAGGAGCAGGCATATGATCATCGATTGCCAGGATTGCGAAATGGTCGGCACAGACCACTGCAAAGACTGCTTTGTCATGGCTGTCCTCAACCGCAGGCAGGGGGCGCCGCTCGTAATTGACCCGGATCTCCAGACCGCGATTGCCCATCTTCAGGACGCCGGGCTGGCTCCCGTGCTGAAGTTCAAGAGACGGGCCGGGTAGCGCTTCAGCAAGCACCTTTCGCAGCCTATTTGCCCTCTGCCGACGTACATTTCAGGGCCTCTGCGTCTGTATCCTTTATTCTTCGCTTCTAGGAGAGGGCGATGGACAGTCCGCCCGGGAGAGCATGATCAGGCTGCATCTCGTCGGATTCACGACGGATCTTAAAAACCTCATCTTTGGCAACGAGCCGGGCGCCACTAGTGGTGGCTACGTGGTGAGCATCGATGCGCGGCTCCGCCGCACCCTGGAAGAGGTGGCGCGGATGGAGGAGGAGGCTCTGGCGGGAGTGGATTTGACGACGCCCAGTGAAGAGCCACCGGTCGAGGAAGAGCCACTCGAAGAAGAAGAGGAGGTTGCCGAGGCTCCTGTTCCACCGAAGAGGGTTCGGGCATTTGAGGACGTGCACTCCAAGCTCACCCCGAAGGAGATTCAGGCTTTGGTGAGGCAGGGCAAGTCCGAGGAGCAAGTGGCCAGGCTGGCCCAGACGGACGTCGCATGGGTTAGGCGGTTCACCTTTCCGATATTGGCCGAACGAGCGGGAGTCATTGAGGCGGTGAGGTCGGCCAGATTGTCGAAACCACGCCTTGGCCCTTCGGCGTTGAACATTGGGGAGGCGGTTGAGGAGAACCTCGGCGCCAGACATCTCAGGAGTCCACGAGAGGTCGACGAATCCTGGAAGGCAGTACGCAAGAACGGGCGCTGGCACGTGAGCTTTGAATTTCCCTCTGGAGGGAAACGCCGCTCGGCCCGCTTCTCATTCGATCCCGAGACCAGGCAAGTAGACGCGTTGAACGACGTGGCGATCGAAATTGGATACAAGGCGGGGCCACGGTCGAGGCCAGGCGGAGCCAGACCTTCGACCGGAGGCTCGAGGTCGCCCGCCCACGAGCCGGCTTCAGATGCTCGGCACAAGCCGAGGTCCCCGAAAGGCGGCCTTCCCCCTTCAACTGGGACTGATGCGCGATCCCGGCCGACATCGCCGCCTAAGCCGTCTGGAACCCGGGGCCGCGGTCCAGCCTCACGCTAGTCAGTCACTCAAAGCGTCCATTTCAGCGATAATCACTCTCTAGCGACGGCTATGCCCGGCCGCTGCCGGGCTGTGCCAAGGAATTCAGGAGGGTTGAAATGGCAGTCCCCGGCGAGACCCTTGTTGAGATCTTCGTTAATCGAGTTGCCCGGAGCCCCGAAGTAGTCGCCATGAAGGTGAAGCGGGGGGACGAATGGCAGTCCATCACCTTCAGGCAGTTCGATAGCCAAGCTCGGGAGATTGCCAACGGCCTGATCGCCCTTGGTGTCGGCAAGGGTGAGTTCGTATCGCTGTTGAGCCGTAACCGGCCCGAGTGGCATATTGCGGACGTAGGAATCCTTCTGGCCGGCGCAGTTACCGTCCCCGTCTACATGACCAATACACCCAGCCAGGTGGCCCATGTAGTGGGTCATTCCGAATCAACGGTTGCCATTGTGGAAGATGGGGTGCAGCTCGGGAAAGTCCTCGAGAAGCTGGATGAGCTCCCAAAGATTCAGAGGGTTGTCGTCATGGAGCCGGGGGACTCAGAAGGAGAAGACCCCGTCATCAGCCTCCATCATTTGCGCGAGCTCGGTCGTGAGTTTGCCAGGACAAATCCCTCAGCTCTTAAGGAACGTATCGACTCCATCAGGCCCGAGGACCTCGCCACGGTCGTCTACACCTCCGGGACCACCGGTGCCCCAAAAGGAGTGATGCTCACCCACCAGAACTTCACCTGGACCCTGGATTGCGCCGGTCAGCTTCTCGGCTTCACGGACTGCTCCGAGAGAGTCATCTCCTATCTGCCTTTGTCGCACATCTTCGAAAGGCTGGCTTCGGAATGGGGCGGGGTGTGCTACGGGTTCGAGGTCTGGTTTGCCGAGTCCATCGACAAGCTGCGCGACAACCTCAAGGACTGCCAGCCGACGTTCTTCATCGGGGTGCCCAGGGTGTACGAGAAGTTCTACACCGGCGTTAAGGCCAGATACGCCACCCACGAGAAGGCCAAGCTGATCTCGAAAGCTTTGGATGCCGCGCTCAAGAAAGTAGACCTTGAGCTGGCGGGTAAGCGGACCCCGCTGGGCCTCAAACTGAAATGCGCACTGTTCGACAAGCTGATCTTCTCCAAGACCAGGGAGGAGCTTGGGATGGCCCACTGCCGGTTTGCGGTCACCGCAGCGGCTCCGATCACAACGGAGGTGGTCAAGTTCATCCGTGCCCTGGGCCTCGACCTTCTGGAGGCTTACGGCCAGACCGAGGACAACGGGCCCACGACGATAACCCCCCCTGGGAAAGCTCGAATCGGTACCGTCGGGCCGCCCCTGCCCGGCCTGCAGCTGAAGTTTGATCCCGACGGAGAGATCCTGGTCAAGGGACCGAACGTCTTCCAGGGCTACTACAAGGATCCCGACTCAACTGCCGCCGCACTCACTGAGGACGGCTTCCTTTGTTCGGGAGACGTCGGCGAGCTCGATGAGGCCGGGTACCTGGTCGTCACCGATAGGAAGAAGGACATCATCATCACGGCGGGCGGCAAGAACATCGCTCCACAGGAGATCGAGGGACGCTTGAAGGTTTCTCCGCTTATCTCCCAGGCGGTCGTAATCGGCGACGGACGCCCCTTCATTAGTGCTCTCGTCACGCTGGATTCCGAAGCCGTGACCAAGTGGGCGGCGGAAAACGGTGTCGCGTTCGCGGAGCTGGCCGACCTATCGGCGAACTCCCAGGTCCTCGAGGCCATCGAGGCCGAGGTGAACAAGGTCAATGAGGGCCTTTCGCAGGTGGAGAAGATCAAGAGATGGACCGTCCTTCCTGAGGACTTCACTCAGGAGGCGGAAGAACTCACTCCTACCCTCAAAGTGCGCCGAAAGACGATCGCCCAGAAGTATGGGGACGTGATCGAGCGCATGTACGTGAGGTAAAGCTGGGTTAAGGAACGGTGCCCGACTAAGCGCAGGGTTGGGCAGGCTTGGGTGGAATCGTGATGTCCGCCCCTACTCTAAGAGCGCTTGGATTCTCGATGTCGTTTGCCTGGGCGATGCACTTGTCGTAAGAGGCATTGCCGTAAAACCTGTTGGCGATGCCCTTCAGCGTGTCCCCGGACCTAACCGTGTAGCTGCGCTCGGCCGTAGCACCACCGGTTCCCGTCGGGCTTGGAGTGGCCCCTGGGGATCCCACCGGCGTTCCGACCGCTGCGGTGGCGGCAGGCGTCGGCGATGTCTCTACCTGCTGCCGGTTCTCAGCCTGGAGTTGATCAATCTCGGCCCGGGCGGCCGCCAGCTGATTTTGCAGCGTGTCGACCTCCTCCGAGGAGTCGCCACCTGCGCTTGCCCTGCCAAGGAAGAAAACCAGAAGGAGGACAACCCCCAGCGCGATTACCCGTCCCCACAAGACGTTGGTGGCTCGTTCATCGCCGAAGGATGGCTGATCTGGCTCGTAGATCTCGCTACTCCCTGTCTCGGCCCGCTTCCTTGGTGGCGAACATTGCAGGTTGGGATTCAAAAATCCTAGCCGGAAATTTCTCCGGAGTCATGGCAATCCGGCGACCTTCTCCAACGAGACGACCGCGTTGTAGTCCGGAATCCCGGCCTCAGGGGAACGGTTCGACCGGTCGATCAGCACTTCGCCCTCCGGCCAGTGCACCTGAAGATTGCGGGGCTTTACGGGCGCCGGGTGGATGAACCCGACGAATTCACCAGCATCAGAGGCCAGCTTCACCCGATCGCCGGGCTTGAGTGACAAAAGCTCCATGTCCGAGGGGCTGATCAGGATTGCTTCCCGCCATGCCCCTGTGATGGAGTCCTTTGATTCCTGGACCATGCTGTTGAACTGCTTTCCCCGCCTGGTGGATAGAAGAAAGCGTCCTTCCGGGATCTCGGCACGGGTCGGAGGGGATACTGGGTAGAAGTGCGCCTTCCCATCCTGCGTGGGGAAGGTCCACCCCGCGCACAAGTGGGCGCCTCCATATTGAAACTGATCCCCAGCCTTCCGAAGATTCTGGATGCCGTCGTAGAAGGGGATCAGCCGGGCAATCTCTTCGCGAATGTCCCCGGTGCCAGCAAAGCTGAGCTGAGCGGACAGGTCGGGGCGAGCTCGCCTCGCTATCTCGGTAACTACCTCCCATTCGGGCCTTGACTCCCCGGCCCTGGGCCCTGGAATCTCGGGACTGAAGATCACGCGCCTCTCGGTGGAGGTCCCGGTCACGCCCCCAGGAATCTCATAACGCGTCGTGGCGGGCAGCAGCACTACGGTGCCTGCCGAGTCGGCGAGCATATGGGAGGACGGGACGACGTCCATATGGATC
>DATACZ010000172.1:0-5011 GCA_036258795.1 Actinomycetota bacterium | reverse complement strand
CGAACTTTGGACCGGCCGGGCGGGGCCCGGTGCTCGAGGAGGGTTGGGTCCTCGCCATAGAGCCGATGGTAAACATGGGAGGATGGCGGACGCGGGTCCTGGATGATGGTTGGACGGTGGTGACCGCCGACCACAGCCTTTCCGCTCACTTCGAGCACACCGTAGCGGTCACCGCGGATGGTCCCAGGGTCCTAACGGCACCAGCAGCCTGAAGCACCTTCTGTTATCATTTTCTTTTCCGGCATTGGCCGCGCCTTTAGGCGCGTGATATCACGCCGGACGGTACGCGTTAGATCCCAACCATCCACTAGGTGCCTTTGGGCGATTCGCGACAGTGCGTGAGGTGTATGGCTACAAAGGACAAATCGGGTAAGGAAGCCCCTATAAGGGTTGAGGGGACTGTGGTTGAGCCCCTTCCCAACGCCATGTTCCGAGTGGAGATCCCTGGAGGCCACAAGGTGCTGGCTCACATCGGCGGCAAGATGCGCATGAACTACATACGGGTTCTCCCGGGGGATCGGGTGGAGGTAGAGATGTCTCCTTACGATCTGACCAGAGGGCGGATCGTATGGCTATACAGGAACAGATAGATGAAGGTAAGGCCGAGCGTCAAGAAGATGTGCGAAAAGTGCAAGATCGTCCGCCGCTACGGGCGGATAAGGGTGATTTGCACTAACCCGCGCCACAAGCAGAGGCAGGGGTAGTCCGATCGCGCGCATTGCGGGAGTAGACCTGCCCAGGGAAAAGCGCCTTGAGACCGCTCTCACCTACATATTCGGCGTAGGCCAAACAAGGTCCGCGGCCATCTTGAAGTCGACTATGGTTGACGGCGGCAAGCGGGTGCGAGATCTGACCGACGATGAGATCCTGCGGCTCAGAGGATTCATCGAGGGCAACTTTCAGGTTGAGGGTGATCTGAGGCGCGAGGTTGCCCAAAACATAAAGCGGAAGATTGAGATCGCTTGTTACCAAGGCATCCGCCATCGCCGCAATCTTCCCGTTCACGGCCAGAGGACCCACACCAACGCCCGGACCCGGAAAGGGCCCAAGAAGACCGTGGGCGTCAAGCGGAAGAAGGGCAAATGAGCGAGCGCAGCGAGCGAATCCACGCCTTGCCTTTTCCGGCCGAACGACCGACCGAAGGGAGGGAGTGAGGCCGTGGCGAAGGCGAAGAAGCCCAAGCGCCGGGAAAAGAAGAACATTCCCCACGGCCAGGCTCACATCAAGTCATCTTTCAACAACACCATCGTGTGCATTACTGACCTCGAGGGCAACGCTCTGTCATGGGCGTCGGCTGGCAACGTCGGCTTCAAGGGCTCCCGGAAGTCCACACCCTTTGCCGCGCAACTGGCA
Source organism: Actinomycetota bacterium (assembly GCA_036258795.1). Taxonomy (GTDB): domain Bacteria; phylum Actinomycetota; class CADDZG01; order JAHWKV01; family JAHWKV01; genus DATACZ01. The sequence continues at coordinate 3,658 of DATACZ010000172.1, read as the reverse complement.
GCAGAGGCTGCCAGCAAACGAGCCCAGGAGCATGGCGTCAGGAAGGTCGATGTCTTTGTGAAGGGCCCTGGGTCGGGGCGCGAGACTGCCATCCGCTCACTGCAGGCATCGGGTCTTGAGATTCTCGGGATCATGGACGCGACTCCCGTTCCCCACAATGGGTGCCGGCCGCCCAAGAGGCGGAGGGTCTAATGCCCAATCAACCAAGCTCGGTGTGCCGGCTGTGCCGCCGGGAGCGTATGAAGCTTTTCTTGAAGGGAACTCGCTGCGAGAGCCCCAAGTGCGCCATCGAACGGCGTCCCTATCCGCCTGGCCAACACGGAAGGGGCCGGATCAAGGAGAGTGAGTACCTGATCCAGCTTCGTGAGAAGCAGAAGGCCAGGCGCATCTACGGGGTTAGGGAGCGGCAGTTCCGCAGGTACTATCACCAGGCGACCCGGGCCAAGGGAGTGACGGGTACCCGCCTCCTCCAGCTTCTGGAGACCCGCCTGGACAACGTCGTTTACAGAGGGGGACTGGCCATGAGCCGGCCGCAGGCGCGGCAGTTCGTAAGCCACGGTCACTTCCAGGTCAACGGCCAGAAAGTGGATGTTCCCTCCTTTCGGGTAAAGCCGGGGTCCGTGGTGGAGGTAAGGGAGCGCTCGCGCTCTGTTGGCCGGATCGTGGAAGCTGCGGCCTACGCAGCGGGAAGAAACATTCCGGACTGGCTATCGCTCGAGGCGGGAGAGCTCCGCATCAGAGTCCTCGATGAGCCGGCTCGAGAGATGATCGACGTCCCCGTTCAGGAGCAAATGATCGTCGAGCTTTACTCTAAATAAGCTCGAGGGAGGACAAATATGGAATCCAGCTTGCTCGTCGTTCACCGTCCCCAGATTAGCGTCGAGGGTGCGGAGGACGGCAACGTTGCCCGTGTCACCATCGAGCCTCTTGAACCGGGCTTCGGCTACACACTCGGGAACTCACTTCGCCGGACACTGATCTCGTCGATTCCCGGAGCTGCAGTCACTAGCATCCGGATTCAGGGCGTTCAGCATGAGTTCTCCACCATGCCAGGCGTTAAGGAGGACGTCATCGACGTAATCCTCAACCTGAAGGAGCTCGTGCTGCGCTCCGCGTCCGAAGAACCGGTCAGCATGAGGCTGAACGTCTCCGGCCCCAAGGAAGTTACTGCGGCCGATATAGAGGCGCCGGCAGACATCGAGATCCTTAACCCCGACCTGCATATATGCACGATCAACAAGCGTGCCCGGTTGGAGATGGACATGACCGTGGAGAAGGGCCGCGGATATGTGCCTGCCGAGCGCAACAAGCCTCCGGGGGCCCCGATAGGGCTCATCCCCGTAGATTCGGTGTTCTCGCCCGTCCGCAGGGTGACCTACTCAGTGGAACCGACCAGGGTCGAGCAAAAGACCGACTACGACCGGCTGATTGTGGACATCGAGACCAATCAAGGCTTGACGGCCAAGGAAGCCCTCTCGGCCGCGGGCCGCACCCTTGTGGAGCTATTTCAGCTGTTCGCCGATCTGGCCGAGGGACCAGGGCTGCAGCTTGGCCCCGAGCCGGGGGCTGCCGGTGAGAGCCCCGACCTCTCGCTCCCCATCGAGGACATGGACTTCTCGGTACGCTCTTACAACTGCCTTAAGCGGGAGGGAGTGGTGAACGTCGGGCAGCTGGTCGAAAAGTCGGAACAGGACCTGCTGGACATTAGAAACTTTGGTCAGAAGTCGATCGACGAGGTCAAGCAAAAACTGGCTGAGATGGGTCTTTCCCTGAAGCAGAAGGATGCCTAAACCCACCAAAGGTCCTCGCCTTGGGTCTGGGCCCGCTCACCAGCGCCTGATGCTGGGCGGCCTTGCCGCCGCCCTCATCCGGGAGGAGCGCATTCGGACTACCGAAGCGAAGGCCAAAGCCTTGCGGCCTGTCGCCGACAAACTGGTCACCCTCGGTAAGGCCGGCACGGTGCATGCCCGGCGAAGGGCCCTGATGGTCATCGAGGACTCCGAGGTCGTACACAAGCTCTTCGCGGAAGTGGCTCCTCGGTTCTCGGAGCGAAATGGCGGTTATACCAGGGTGCTGAAGCTGGGACCCCGAAAGGGAGATGCCGCACCGATGGCTATCGTCGAGTTCGTCGAGGAGTTGGACTCGGGAACGAGCGCGGCGCCTGGGCCGGCCTCCAAGCGCAGGGGTCTCAGAAGGCGCAAGAGGGAAAAGGAGCCCGCGGGAGCGGAAGCTCCAGCGAAGGGTACGCGAGCCCGGCCCTCCGAGGACTCGACCGATGAGACGGAGGCCGAACCCGCCCGTTCCACAGAGCTGGTAGAAGCACCGGATGCCGGAGAAGGCCAGGATTTGAGCGCTGAGGACTCCGAGGTCTTCATGACCGGAGAAACCGAGGATGAGCCGGCAGAGAGCGGAGAATCTGCCGAGGAGAAAGGCGGCGGCCAGGCCCCCTGAGGGGCCCGAGCCCACAATGACCACCACCTACAGGATGCTGCTGGCCTACGACGGCGCGCCTTTCCACGGCTTTGCTCGTCAGCCTGGACTCCCCACGGTTCAAAGCGCCGTGGAAGCTGCACTCGGCAAGATCTTTGGTTCGGAGGTGCTCACCTCCGGGGCGGGCCGCACCGACGCCGGAGTACACGCTCTCGGACAGGTCATGTCGTTCACCACCGAATCCCATCGCGACCCCGAAGATTTGATGCGGCGGTTGAACTCGATGTGCGGCCCCGTCATCGCGGTGACCTCAGCCGCGGTAGCCCCTGCGGGATTCGATGCCAGGTTCTCGGCTGAAGCCCGCACCTACGAATATGGGATATTCAACCGGGGGGTGCACGATCCGTTCTGCAGGCATACCACCTGGCACTACCCGGAACCCCTCGATCCCGCCTTGATGGAAAAGGCCGCCCAGGCTCTGGTGGGTGAGCACTCCTTCGAGTCTTTTGGCAGGGTGGAGGAGGGAAAAAGCGCGGTCAGAAGGATCGAGTCGATCGACGTCCAGCAGGAGGGCGACCTGGTGTCGATTGCCGTTACTGCGAACTCTTTCCTCCAGCAGATGGTGCGCTCCATAGTTGGCACACTCGTCCAGGTGGGAAACGGAAGGATCCCGCCGGAACATATGGACTCCATCCTCGAGGCTCGCAGCCGGTCGGCTGCGGGACCGGTGGCCCCTCCCCATGGCCTTTTTCTGGTGTCCGTGAGCTACCCAGAGGAGCTGGCGTGACGCGCCTTGTGCCGAAGCCGGGCATAATCTGTATCGGCAACACCCTCCCCATTGCAGAGGTGAAGTGATGCAAACAACTCATACGGTTAAGGCCTCCGACATCGACCGGCAGTGGTGGTTGCTCGACGGCCAAGGTGTGGTCCTGGGGCGCTTAGCCGCCCAGGCAGCCCATATCCTGCGCGGCAAGCACAAGCCCACGTTCAGCCCTCATCTCGACAATGGTGACCATGTCGTGATCATCAACGCCTCGAAGGTCCAGCTCACCGGAAATAAGCTGGCCCAGAAGGTTTGGTATCGCCACTCCGGGTTCCCGGGAGGCCTCCGGGCACTCAAGTACTCCAACTTGATCGAGGAGCGCCCCGAGGTGGTAGTCGAGAAAGCGGTCAAGGGTATGCTGCCACGCAACCGTCTGGGACGTGCCATGGCGGGGAAGCTGAACGT
>DATACZ010000171.1:0-3819 GCA_036258795.1 Actinomycetota bacterium | reverse complement strand
CCCGGGCCAAACTCCGCAACGGTGAAGTCCTTGGGACAGCCAAGCCGGTGCCACATGCTCTCCAGCTGACGCAAAACCAGCTTCCCGAACCATGGGGTCTCCGAAGGAGCGGTCCGGTAGTCGGAGCCCCTTCCAGGGGCCCGGGTAGCGTAGTACCCGGAGGGCCCGTAGAGCACAGCTTCGAGGAACTCGTCGAAGGCGAGGGGCCCTTCCCGGCTTATTCGCTGCCGCAGCTGATCGTGCAACGAGGAGTGAGCCATGCCAGCCTTCACCCGCTAGCACGCGTATAGCTACGTGGCATCAGATAATCTCGGCCTATGCCCGATCCCAATAATCCCGACGCGGTCGCCTACAAGCTTCCCGACGGATCTCAAGTCGACCTGAATGCGAGCGTACCAGCGGAGGGCCGGATACTGACGCAGGGTGATGATGAGGGCCGTCAGGTTCTCCGGCACTCCACCGCGCACGTGCTCGCCCAGGCGGTGTTGTCGTTATGGCCCCACGCCAAGTATGCGGGGGGTCCTCCGATCGAAGACGGCTTCTACTACGACTTCGACATAGGGCGGCCCTTCACCCCGGAGGACCTGGCCAAGATCGAGAAGAAGATGGCCGAAATCGTCAAAGAGGACCAGCCCTTCTCGCGGGAGGAGGTGGCGATCTCCGAAGCGGCGGAGATCTTCCGGGACCAGCCCTACAAGCTCGAGTGGATAAACGAGATGGGGGATGAGTCCGAGGAGCAGGGAGTAATTGGGGAGAAGGTCTCTCTGTACAGAAACGCGGACAAGTTTGTCGATCTGTGCCGCGGCCCCCACCTGCCTTCGACCGGCCGGATCAGAGCTTTCAAGCTGACAAAGAGCTCGGGCGCCTACTGGAGAGGCGACGAACGCCGGCCGATGCTCCAGCGCATCTACGGGACGGCTTGGGAGTCGAAGGAGGCTCTGCAGAACTATCTCTGGAGGCTCGAGGAAGCAGAAAAGCGCGACCATCGCCGGCTCGGGCCCGAGCTCGACCTGTTCCATTTTCCCCCTGAGCTGGGCCAAGGCCTCGTGGTCTTTCATCCCAGAGGAGCGCTGATTCGGAAGGTGATCGAGGACTACTCGAGAGCCGAACATGAAGCCGCCGGATACCAGTTCGTTTGGACGCCGCATCTGGCCAAGTCAACGCTTTTCGAAATCTCCGGCCATCTCGACTGGTACCGGGAGGGCATGTACCCGGCGATGGAGCTGGAGGGCGCCACCTACTACCCCAAACCGATGAACTGCCCGATGCACATGCTGATCTACAACTCCCGCACCCGCTCCTACCGCGAGCTGCCCCTTCGGCTGTTTGAGTTTGGGACGGTCTACCGCTTTGAGAGGTCGGGGGTGCTGCACGGCCTTACCCGGCTGCGGGGATTTACGCAGGACGACTCGCACATTTTCTGCACGCCGGACCAGCTCGCCCCCGAGCTGTCGAGTCTGCTGGCATTTGTCGTGAAGGTGCTGCGGGCCTTCGGGCTTACCGAGTTCGAGGCCGAGCTTTCCACGCGCCCGGAGAAGTACGTTGGCGAGCCGGAGGAGTGGGACCAGGCCACCGAAGCGCTGAGAAAGGCCCTGGAGGCGGCCGGAATACCCTTTACGGTGGGGGAGGGTGAGGGCACCTTTTACGCCCCTAAGATCGATGTGCACATTCGGGACGCCATCGGACGGCGGTGGCAAATGTCGACGCTCCAGGTTGACTTTCAGTTTCCCTCCCGCTTCGACCTGGAGTACGTGGGTGAGGACGGAGAACGACACCGGCCCTTTATCATCCACCGGGCGCTCTTCGGGTCAGTGGAGCGGTTCTTTGCGATCCTGCTGGAGCACTACGGCGGTGCACTTCCCACCTGGCTGGCCCCGGAGCAGGTGGTCATCATCCCGATCGGCGAACGGCATCACGAATATGCCGGCCAGGTTTGCGATCGGCTGAAAGACGCCGGAATCAGGGCGACGGTCGACTCGTCCAATCAGAGCCTGGGAAACCGTGTGCGCAGAGCCCAGACCGGCAAGATCCCCTACACCCTGGTCGTGGGAGACAAGGAGGCCGACGCCGGGTCGGTGTCGGTGCGCCCAAGGCGGGGCGTCGAGCAAAGGGGCGTGCCGGTCGACGAGTTCGTGGACCAGCTCAAGGACGAGATAAAGCGGCGTGAGAATCCGGATCCCGGCTCCTAGATGGAGCGGCTCTTTCGGCAGAGGATGGAGTATCTGACCGGGCCGGACGACGCCGAATGCTTCCTTTGTCGAAGTGCCTCCTCCTCCGACGATGAGACGAACCTGGTTCTTCATCGGGAGGGCAGCTGCATGGCCGTGCTCAATCGATATCCGTACAACACCGGTCACGTAATGGTCTCCCCCTTGAGGCATGTGGGCGAGATCGAGGCTCTTACCAGGCAGGAGCTGACGGAGATCATGGATCTTTGTCTGAAGGGTGTGGCAGCTCTCAGAGCCGCCTTCAGTCCCGAAGGATTCAACATGGGAGCCAATCTTGGGCGGGTGGCGGGGGCCGGCGTTCCGGGTCACCTTCACATGCATCTGGTGCCGAGGTGGGAAGGGGACACCAACTTCATGCCGGTCGTTGCCGGCTCAAAGGTGCTGCCCGAGACGCTGGAGGAGACGTACCGCCGCCTGAGGCCCTACTTCTCGGACGTCACCCACGCAGAACCTTGAAGCGCCTGGTGATCTGGAGCGGAATCGACAGCTGGCGGGCGGAAGTTGCCAGCATCGAATGGGTGTCTGGAGGCGTCCGGGCTTCCGGGACTCAGGTCGGCGTGGAGCCCGTTCCCTATCGCCTGGACTACAAGCTCGAGGCGGCCGGAGGTTCCTTCATCACTGAAAGCCTGGAGGTTGAGGTGACCGGTCAGGATTGGTTTCGGCGGCTTTATCTCGAGCACGATGGCGAGGGCGGATGGGCCTGCGAGCCTCGAGCCGAAGGTTCTGTGGACCTGTACCCGGCGGGAGGCGACGTTGAAGCAGTGAGGGGGGCCCTTGACTGCGACCTCGGGTTGTCTCCTATGACGAACCTCATGCCGATGCGCCGCCACAACCTCCACGAAAGCCCGGGAGAGGTGGACTTTCTGATGGCGTGGGTCTCCGTGCCCTCCCTTGGCCTCCATCCGTCAAGGCAACGGTACGAGCATGTACGGAAGGACGATGCAGGATCGGTCGTCAGGTACGTAGGCGAGCATCGAGACTATGTTGGCGAGCTCGTTGTGGACGACGACGGCCTAGTCATCCTGTATCCAGAGCTGGCTCACAGGGTGGGGCCGCCATAACGGAGAAGTAATGCCTCAGGTTGAGTAACGTTGACTTATGGTCAACCTCGCCGCGGTTCGCAGACTGGCCCTGGCGCTGCCGGAGGCGGAGGAGACCACCTCCTACGGCACCCCGGCTTTCAAGGTGCGAGGCAAGCTCTTTGCCCGGTTACGCGAAGAAGGGGACATCCTCGTAGTCAAATGCGACTTGAACGAGCGGGAGGCTCTCATCCAGTCCGAGCCGGAAACCTACTTCGTCACGCCCCACTACCAGAACTATCCGTACGTCCTAGTACGGATGAACGAGATAGACCTGGGAGCTCTACGCGAAGTCCTTACCGATGCCTGGCGTATCGCCGCGCCCAAGAGGCTGGTATTCAACTTTGACCTGCAAGATTAGTTCGGCTGCCTGAGCTATTTGGACTCTTTGGCCGCCTTAGCCTCGGCGATGATCTTATCCGCCAGATGAGAGGGCACCTGCTCGTAGTGTGAGAAGCTTGAGCGGAAGGTGCCCTGGCCTCCGGTCATCGACCGGAGGTCTATCGCGTAGC
>DATACZ010000170.1:0-3016 GCA_036258795.1 Actinomycetota bacterium | reverse complement strand
GACCTCGAGATCGGAAAGGATGGCTACCTCTACGTGAGCGTGGGAGACGGAGGGTGCGATTACGACGGAGATGGCTGCGCCGGCTCGAACGACGCCGCCCGGGATGGAAACGTCCTAGTCGGCAAGATCCTTCGCATCACCTTAGACGGGGGTATCCCGCCCGATAACCCGCTCGTCGGCCCAAATAGCGCAAGGTGCGCACTGGTGGGCCAGATCGAGAGCCAAAAGGTCTGTCAGGAAACCTTCGCATCGGGACTGCGCAATCCCTTTCGGATGGCCTTCGATCCAGAGAGCCCGGGGGTGAAGTTCCTCATCAACGAACCGGGTCAGGACGCCTGGGAGGAGATCAACGAGGGAAAGGCCGGGGCCGACTATGGGTGGAACGTCCGGGAGGGCGGCTGCGTAAACGGCAGACCAAGGGATTGCGCCGACCCTGAGGGGGGCCTCACCGATCCGGTCTTCGCCTATGCCCACTCGGAGGAATCCGAGTGCGACGTCATAACCGGCGGGGCCTTCGTGCCGCGTGGAATCTGGCCGGCCCCTTACGACGGGAGTTATCTTTTTGGGGACTTTGCCTGTGGCGGAATCTTCCGCTTGAGCGCTCAAGGGGCGGAGCCTCGAAAGGCCGACCTCTTCCTAGCCGACGACCCCGGCATAGTGCACCTGCTTTTCGGTCCTTACGAATCGACCCAAGCCCTCTACTTCACCACCTACGACAACGGAGGCGAGATCCGCCGCGTGGTTTACTCCGGATGAGCCTGGAGTCAACGGAAGCGGCGCTCAACCTAGGGGACCAGAGCCGGCTCAGCGCAAGCGCCCTGGGACTCAGCCGGGTAAGAGCTAACCTCGCGCATGTTCTTCTAGTTGCCTCGGCGGCCTGGGCGGTGATCGGCTCACTTCTCATGTTTCCGTTGCTGTCCGACAACAACGACGAGGCCGTTTACCTGTTTCAAGCAGCTGCGCTTCGAGACGGAGTTCTCTTCCCGCAAGCGCCGTCGGCCTGGGAAGCGTTTCTACCGTGGCTGAGCGCCTACGCAGATGGCCGGTTCGTACCCAAGTACACGCCAGTGCATGCCGCGATCATCGCCATAGCCGGCTTCCTGTTCAGGACCGATAGGGCGGCGTTGGCCATCATCGCCGCGGGAGCCGTGGGATCCGCTTATCTCCTCGCCCAACAGATCCTTGGAAATCGCCGCCAAGCTTTCCTGGCCGGGGTGTTCTTCTCGCTCTCCCCCCTGTTTCTGGTGCAGAGCACCTTGTTCCTCTCGTACCTCTCGGCTCTCGCAATACTGCAAGGCTTCGCGGCGGCTCTGATAGTGGGGCTCAGGCGAAGTTCCAGGGCGATGCTCGTCGTGAGCGGATTGCTGCTTGGGCTGGCCATATTCGCCAGAGCCTTTGATGCACTGCTCTTCTCCCTTCCCCTGGTGGTTTGGATGGTCTGGAGGGGACGTTCAGCTCCTGGGCAGCTGATCCGTCATAGTGGCTGGGTTCTCATTGGTTTGGCGGTCCCAATCGGCGGGATGCTGACCTTTTTCAAGGCCGCGACCGGCAGTCCATTTGCTTCCCCTTTCTTCCTGGATGCCCTGGACATCTTTGGATTCGGAGAAAGAAGAATGGTTCCGGATTGGGAGTCCACCACCTACACCGCCTCACAAGCGCTGCAGGGGATGAGCCGCCACCTGCTGCTGTCAAGCTTTTGGGTCTTTGGGGGCCTGGCTCTCATCGGTTTGGCGATCTCGGGGGCGCGAGGTGTCAAGAAAGGTGAGCCGGCGCTGTGGCTCGGAGCCCTGGCCGTGACGGTTCCGGCTGGCTACTTCTTCTTCTGGGGTTCCTACGGGTCAATTGCCTGGGGAGGCCCAGGCCGATTTGGTCCCTTCTACTACCTTCCGGTGCTCACCCCGATCGCCATCCTGGGAGCTCGGGGCTTTGACCGTCTGTTGAGTTGGGATCGCAAGATCGCTGCCTGGACCCTCGTAGGGATGATCGGGCTGAGCGCTCTCGTTGTTGTCATTTCGGCCCGACAAAACGCTCCGTTTACAGCGGAGCGGCGGAAGCTGTACGGACCGCTTATGGAGGCCAATTTAAAGAATGCTCTGGTCTTTCTTCCTCAGCTTCAGGGTCCGTGGCTAATGCAGCCTTTTGGACTCGCCCGAAACGATGCGCGCTACAAAGGCGATGTGGTGTGGGCCCTCGATCGGGGCCACGATCGCAACCTCACGGTCCTGTCCGAGTTTCATCACAGACAGCCTTACCGGCTCGTAGCCGAGGGTAGCCACCGGGGCGCCCGTCCCTCCCTCAACTTCACTACCAGGCTGGAGTCGTTAAGGGTGGTCCGGGGCTCAAGGGTCACGTTGGATCTCATCGTGAGGAACCGGCCTTTGGGCCCCTTGCGCCTTGACGTCACCACCGGCTTGAGATCTGAGAGCTTTGAGGTCGCTCCCACCGCGATCGGGACCCACCTCCGCCTGCCTCTCACTCTCACGGTCGGCTCCACCGAGCTGGGAGGTCCCATAACTCGTCTTTCCACCGAGGTGGCCGATGACCCTGATGAGGACCTGGAGATCAGGTGCCTGGTGCCTAAAGAGAAGGGGGGTTGGCGGGAGGTTGACGACCACCACCTGGACATCGATTACAGAGGCCAGCAAATCCAGATCCTTCTGCCGGCCGAGACTCCAGAGATCGAAGGAGAAGGAGAGGTGGAGGTGTTGGTCGCTCCCCAAGCGAGTCAGGCGACATGAGCACAAATTCCGAGGCACTGGCGACGGAACTTACCATCAAGGTTCGACGTCCTAGGGTTGCGGTTAGCGCTCTGCTATGGAGCGGAATCATGCTTAGTGCCTTACTTTCGCTGACCTATACCCACAGCTTCGCCAACTACGGGCGACCCGACGCCCGGCTCGAGGATCAACACGAAGGTGACGCACTGATTAGAACCAACGGGGATCCTTCCCATCGGAAGGACGATGAAGATCGCGACGACGAGGTCGAGGACGATGAAGACGACGAAGGCGGCGGG
>DATACZ010000169.1:0-9815 GCA_036258795.1 Actinomycetota bacterium | reverse complement strand
CAGGGGCATCGGCTTGATACACAAGATCCGGGCCTACACCCTTCAGGAGCAGGGACGCGACACCGTGCAGGCCAACGCCGAGCTGGGATTCGCCCCAGACCTCAGGGACTATGGCATCGGCGCCCAGGTTTTGACCGACCTTGGGCTTACATCGATACGGCTGCTGACCAACAGTCCCAGGAAATACGCCGGCATCGAAGGCTATGGCTTGTCCATCACCGAAAGAGTGCCACTTCAGACCAGCCCCACCGAGCAGAACATCGCCTACCTGCGGACCAAGAGGGACCGTCTAGGCCATCTGCTGGAAGGTCTGGGCAGCTCAATCTCCGAGCCGGGGATCACGGACGGCGGATCGAGCTGAAGGGCTCATGACCAGATCTCCCACGAATGACCGGGACGAGTCCGAGCCCCTGCAGTCCAGGTTCAAGCTGCTAAGGGGTGAGCTCAGCGGCCGGAACCTCACGATCGGGATAGTGGTCAGCAGGTTCAACCACTCGATCACCCAGAGGCTTCTCGAGGGTGCGGAGGATGCGCTGGAAGAGGCCGGCGTATCCGCTGGCTCGGTTACGACGGTCTCCGTGCCCGGGGCTTTTGAGATTCCCGGGGCCGCCAAGCAACTTGCCTGCAGGAACAAGGTCGACGCGATCGTCTGCCTGGGGGCGGTCGTCCGGGGTCAGACCGAACACTTCACCTACGTTTCCAAAGCGGTGCAGGAAGGGATTCTGGCCGTCTCGCTCGAGACCGGCGTTCCGATCATCTTTGGGGTGCTCACGACCGACGACTTCGAGCAGGCCATGGACAGGACCGGTGGCCGCTTGGGTCACAAGGGTTACGAGGCTGCGCAGGATGCGGTAGAGATGGCCAACACCTACCGGCTGATCGGATAACCAAAAGGACGCATTGAAAAAGTGAAGTGGCGCGAACGGTCCTTGTCTCTGCCATTGGCCATAGGACTTCTGGCCGCTGTGTACTACGGAGCCGCAAGGCTAAGCCTCAGCCTGGCGCTAATCGACGATGTCGTCACGCCCCTATGGCCCCCGACCGGCATAGCCCTGGTGGCTCTTCTGATGCTGGGATACAGGATGTGGCCGGGGATTGCTCTCGGGGCCTTTCTGGTCAACCTGGGCACCGTTCCTTCGCCTCTGGCCGCAGGAGCTATTGCCACCGGCAATACCCTTGCTCCTCTTATCGCCGCCCGTTTGCTCAAGGCGGCCGGATTCCGGTGGGAGCTGGACCGTATGAGGGACGTGCTGGCCCTGGTTCTTCTTGGAGGGCTCGGCGCAATGACAGTCAGCGCCACATTTGGGGCAAACACACTGGTCAGATTTGGAGAGGTCAGGCCGAGCGCTTTTGCGCCTACCTGGCTGGTTTGGTGGGTAGGCGATGCCATGGGAGTACTCATCTTCGCCCCTCTGCTGTTGAGCGTTCGTATCCGGCCCGGGGGCTGGTCTTGGAAAAGGTGGGGTGAGGCGCTCCTCCTCTTCCTCCTGTTGGTATCGGTGTCGATCCTGGTTGTGTCAAGGAATCTGGACATGCTCTACCTGGTATTCCCTCTGCTCACCTGGGCGGCATTGCGCTTTATGACGGCGGGCGCTTCGCTGGGGGCGCTGGTGGTTTCCTCGGTCGCCGTCTGGGCGGCGATTTCCGGCGCGGGGCCCTTTGCAGACATCTCGCTCACCGACAAGATGCTTCGGTTGCAGGTTTTCAATGCAAGTGCCGCTTTGACCGCTCTGGTTCTGGCGGTCCTGACAATCGAGCGCAGGAAAGCCAGCCAGGCCCTGGAGCAGGCCGCCATCGAGCTAGAGCAACGGGTTCAGCAACGGAGTGCGGAGCTTGCCACGGCGAACCAGCGTCTCCGGGGTGAGGTCGCCCAACACATGGCGTCGGAACGACTGCTCAGCGAACGTACGGCTCAGCTGGAAGAGGCCCAGTCGCTGGCCCACATTGGTTCCTGGATATGGAACATACCTTCCAATGAGGTGAGCTGGTCCGATGAGCTGTACCGGATCTTCGGCCTCGAGCCCGGTTCGATGAGTCTCACGTTCGATTCGTTCATCCAGCTGATGCATCCAGAGGATCAAGACGCCGTGTCGGATGTGATCCTGGAGTCCTATCAAACCAGGGAGCCGTTCGAATTCGAGCATCGGATCATCCGGCCGGACGGCTCCATCCGATGGCTTTACGCCCAGGGCCAGGTGGCCGGCGAGGAAAAGCCCGTCCGGATGTTCGGGATAGAACAGGATGTCACTGAGCGTAAGCAGGCCGAGGTGAGCATGCTGGCTCGTCAGGCGATGGAGACCCTTCTCGAGAGGGAAAGGCAGATTGCCGAGACGCTCCAACGAAGCCTCTTGCCCGACCAGCTGACCGAATACCCCGGCTTGGAGCTGGCGAGGCGCTACATACCGGGGGCCGCAGGCCTGGAAGTGGGGGGCGACTGGTACGACGTGTTCCCCTTACGAGGCGGGATTCTCGGTGTGAGCATCGGCGATGTGGTGGGACGCGGCCTATCCGCCGCGGCGTCCATGGGGCAGCTTCGCATTGCGCTTCGTGCCTATGCCCTTGAAGCCAGTTCGCCCTCGGCCCTGGTGAGACGCCTGAACCGCCTGGTGATGGACATGGATGAAGATCAGATGGCCACGGTGATCTACGGCACTCTGGATCCGGGCACCCGCACATTTACCTTTGTGGCGGCCGGCCACCCTCCCCCTCTTCTTATCCGGAGAGACGGATCGGCCAGCTTTATGGAAGGGGGCCGTTGCGCCCCACTCGGTGTACCCGACGAAGCGCCCGAGGATTCGGTCGCGAAGGTCGGGGAAGGCTCCACCATCCTTCTGTACACGGATGGACTCGTGGAGAAGCATGGAAGCTCAATTGAGGAGGGCATGTCGACCCTCAAGCACATTGCGGAAGGCCACCGGGGAGATCTGGAGTCCTTGTGTGATCTGGTCATAGGAGAGATGGTCGGAAATTTGGGCTCAGACGACGACATTGCCGTCCTCGCCATCCGGCTAACTCCCATTTCTCGGGGCCCGCTCAAGCTGAGTCTTCCAGCCAGGCCCGAGGAGCTGCTTACTATTCGCCGGATCCTCGGCCAATGGCTGGAGGAGGTAGATGCAGGTCCGGATGAGGCGGCAGATCTCGTGCTGGCTTGTAACGAAGCTGCGGCTAACGTCCTCGAGCATGCCTATGGTCTCGAGGAGGGCCTGGTTGAGGTAGAGGCCGTCTGCGTCGAGGGAGAGGTCAAGGTTACGGTCAGAGACTTCGGCCGCTGGCGCTCACCCCGTGGCATAGACCAGGGCCGGGGGTTGCCGATGATGAGTGCGCTCGTGGACACCGTGGAGGTTCAGCACAAGTCTAGGGGCAGCGAGGTTCATCTGAAGCGACGGTTGGGCCAGCCGGCACCGGCGGGGTCGCGCCAGCCACAAGAGCCATCATTCTTCGACGCTGAAGTCAGCGAACGGCCCGACGTGGAGGTGGTCCATCTCGAGGGCGACATCGACCTAAGCAACGCTCAAGCTGTGGCGGCCAAGCTCGCCAGAGCCGTCGACAACCAGCCCTTGGGACTGGTGGTGGACCTCTCCGGCACGTCTTATCTCGATAGTGCGGGACTGCGGGTCTTGTTCCAGCTGGCGGCCCGTTTGGAGCGACACCGGCAGCAGCTTTACCTGGTGGTTTCGGAAGGCTCCCCCATAAGACGAATCCTTTCACTCACCGATTTCGAGGGCTCAGCCCCGATCGCCTCGACCGTGGAGGCGGCAGTGGCCCGTATCAAGTCCGCTCTTGGCACCAGAGAAGGTCCTTACGGTAGCCATAGGTAGGCCGCCCCGGGCTGTCGCCGGATCCCGGCTTCACTGAGCAAGCCTTTCGAGAATCCGGATTTGACGCCGTACTGCAGCAGCTCTTCCAGAAGGGTAAGAGTGGGCGTATAGCGGACGAGGGAGGCGGCGGGCGATTTGGCCAGCTTCTTTGCTCTCTCGAATGCCAGGTTCCGATCCCCTAGGTGGTCGACAAGGCCGTTCTGCTTGGCCTGCTGACCGGAGTAGATGCGTCCGTCGCCCAGCTCCCGCGTTCGTGCCGGATCGAGCCTTCGCCCCCTGGAGACCACGTCGACGAATCCGTTGTAGGCCTCGTCGATGAGCGTCTGGAAGAGCATCCGTTCCTGCTCCGTCAAGCTTCGGAAGGGGGAGCCGGCATCCTTCAGGGGGCCGGTCTTGAGCACGGCCATTTCGACTCCGAGCTTGCCCGCGGCCTTCTCAAAGTTTGGAAGCATGGCGATCACACCGATGCTTCCGGTCCAGGTATAGGGCGAGGCAACGATCTCGTCGGCCCCCGAGGCGATGTAATAGCCCCCGGATGCGGCCACATCCCCCATAAGCGCCACTACAGGCTTGCCCTCCTGCCGAACCTCAACGACCTTCGAGTGGATGGCGTCGCTGGCCAGCACGGTGCCCCCGGGAGTCTCTAGGTTAACGATCACCCCGGCTACTCGATCGTCTTCAAGGGCCTGATCGAGCTGGCCGATTATGTTCGTATCGGAGGCGCCCTCGAAAGTCTCCTCCGGATCGGAGAAGATCTCGCCGACGACGTTGATCATGGCGATCTTGTCTTCCGAGCTGCCCTCCTCGACCATCACTTCTTCGTAATTGGAGTAAAAGGCGCCGGTCCCGGAGCCGGTCGGCCAAACAGAGAAGGCGGCAACCCAAAGGACGACAAGTCCAAGCACGCCGATGGAGATCAGAGATGCGCGCTTAAAGCGCTTGCCAGCCACTCATCGAATATACCGGTTAGCATGAGCAGCCATGCTTCGCTTAGTAATTCCCAAGGGGAGCCTCGAGAACCAGACCTTGGCTTTGTTCGAGTCGGCCGACATCCGGCTCATCCGGGGGAGCGATCGCGACTATCACGGCACCGTCGACGATCCGCGGGTGGACCGGTTCTCCCTGCTCCGGCCTCAAGAGATTCCCAGGTACGTCGAGGAAGGATTCTTCGACGTTGGCCTGACCGGCTTGGATTGGGTTGAGGAGACCGGGGCAAAGGTGGAGGTCGTCGCTGAGCTTCCTTACAGCAAGGGGTACGTGGGTGGAAAGGTCAAGGTAGTCCTTGCCGTATCGGATCACTCCCAAATCACCAGCGCCTCAGAGATCGAGGCTGGAAGCCGGATCTCCACCGAGTACCCCAACCTCACCCGCCGCCTCTTCCAGGAGCTCGGCATCCCGGTGAAGATCTTCATGTCCTACGGGGCCACGGAGGCCAAGGTTCCGGAGATCGTCGACGCCATCGTCGACGTGACTGAGACGGGAAGCACCCTTCGCCGCCACCGTATGCGGATCATCCACGTCCTTTTGGAGTCTCCCACGCTCCTGATCGCGAACCCTGCGTCCTATGCCGACCCCGAGAAGCGCCAAGCTCTGGAGGAGCTGAAGATCCTGCTGATGGGAGCGATCGATGCCCGGGGAAAGGTGCTGGTAAAGCTGAACGTTCATGAGGAAGACCGGGAGGATGTGCTGTCGGTGATTCCATCACTCAAGGCGCCCACCGTGTCGAAGCTGGCGCAGGAGGGCTTCTACGCCATTGAGAGCGTCGTGGAGAAGTCGGTGATCAACACCTTGATCCCGACCCTCAAAGCCAGGGGTGCGAACGACATCATCGAGCTTCCCATAACGAAGATAGTCGACTGACTCTTCTGGCAAGCCGTATTCACTCGCAGCCCCGTGGTAGGGTAGGTGCCTTGTTTGGACCCGGCGTGACACCAGTGTTGCCCCGCCTTAGGGTCACCGGGAGGTTGATGACCGAGCGCCTTTTTGGGAGTGACAGCCGATAGCCCCTGAACCCAGGCTGAACGACCGCATACGCGTCCCCGAGGTTCGCGTTGTCGGTCCGGGAGGGGAACAGCTGGGCATAATGAGCATCACTCAAGCGCTTGGCCGTGCTCAGGCCCTCGACCTGGACCTGGTCGAGGTAGCACCTCAAGCCGACCCCCCGGTCTGCAAGATCATGGACTACGGGAAGTACAAGTACGACCAGGACGTAAAGGCCAAGGAGGCACGCAAGAGGCAGCAGCAGGTAACGGTCAAGGAGATGAAGTTCAAGCCCAAGATCTCCTCTCACGACTACGACACCAAGCGGCATCACATCGAAAGGTTCCTGAGCCAGGGCTCGAAGGTAAAGATAACGGTGTGGTTCCGTGGTCGAGAGATGCAGCACACGGACCTCGGCGCAAAGCTCCTGACCAGGCTTGCCAAGGAGCTAGAGGAAGTCTCGACTGTCGAGAGCATGCCGAAGCTTGACGGAAAGAACATGGTGATGGTCTTGGCTCCCATCAAGAAAACCGAAAAGCCGAAGGACAAGAGCCAAAAGCTGAGCAGGACGTAACCGAGGAGTGTGGCCGTGCCGAAGATGAAGACTCATAGGGGCGCAGCGAAGCGGTTCCGTCCAACCGCGACGGGCAAGCTCGTGCGGACGCAGGGGCATGTCGCCCACTACCTCGAGCACAAGCCTGGCACCCTGCGAAGGCGCCTCCAGCGAAGGGGACTCGTGTCCAAGGCGGACGCTCCTCGAGTCAAGAAGATGCTCGGGTTGTAGGTATGGCCAGGGTCAAGCGAGGCGTACACAAGCGCAAGCACCGCCGAAAGGTGCTGGCTGCCGCGTCCGGGTACCGAGGGGCCCGCAGCCGCCGTTTCAAGGTGGCAAAAGAGCAGCTGCTTCACTCCATGTCCTATTCTTACCGCGACCGTCGGGACCGAAAGGGCCAGTTTCGCAGGCTGTGGATAGTTCGAATCAACGCCGCGGCTAGAAACAATGGGATTTCGTACAGCCGCCTGATGGAGGGCCTTCAGAAAGCCGGGGTGGAGGTCGACAGGAAGATGCTGGCCGAGCTGGCGGTCAATGATCCCGCCACCTTTGCGGCACTGGTCGAGACCGCCAAACAACCTGGGGAGTCAGCAGCGTCGGCCTAGCGGCCAGCACCGTTGATCACCAGCCTCCGAAACACACAAGTCCAAGCGGCGAGGAAACTCGCCAAGCGCGGTGTTCGCGACTCCCGCCGAAGGTTTATCGTCGAGGGCGCGATGGGCGTTGGCGAGGCCCTCGTCACCGGCGCCCCCGTGACGTCCGTGATGTTCGACTCGGCCAAGGATCCCTACGAGGAGCTCGCAACCCTGGCCAGGCGGCGGAAAGTGCCGGTTATCGAGATTTCATCTCAGATAATGAATGCGATCTCCGGAGCCACGACGCCACCAGGAATTCTGGCCATCTGCGAGTACATCGACCTCGATCCCGGCTTGCTGCTGGCACGGCCTCTGGAGCTGGTGGTGGTTCTGGCCGGCGTTCGTGATCCGGGGAACGCCGGAACCATAGTCAGGAGCGCGGCTGCGGTAGGAGCCGACGCTATCTTCTTGGGCGATGAGACCGTGGACATCTACAACCCCAAGGTGATCAGGGCTACCGCTGGCGCCGTCTTCCGCCTTCCGCTCGCCCGAAACGTTGAGGTACGCTGGCTTCTGAAGGAGCTGGAGCGCCGCGGATTCCGGCGTCTCGCCGCAGATCCCAAAGGCGAGGTCGTCTACGACCAGGTTGATATGCGCAACAAGATCGCGCTTATCCTGGGGAACGAAGCCTCGGGTGTTAACCCTGGGGTGGCGGAAGCGGTAGATGCCAGAGTTGCCATTCCCATGAAGGGAGGATTGGACTCACTCAACGTGGGAATGGCCGCAGCGGTCTTGCTGTTTGAGGCAGCACGGCAACGGAGAACGGTGGCTTGAGTGACCTGGATGAAATCGTCTCCAAGCTGCGCGAGGCGATTGTGGTGATGGATGACAAAAGGCGCGTCTTGCAGTGGCTTGGTGGCGCCGAGCGCCTTTTCGGGTGGTCGGCTGACGAGATGATCGGCCGGGACATCGAGGAGATTCTCCGGCCCGTCGACGCCAACGGCAACCGCAGCTGCATAGGCATCCGTCCCTCGGACGAGGACATGAGGATCGTAAAGGGGATGCCTGAGCAAGAGATGTTGGCGTTGACCCGCAGCGGCATCCGCCTGTGGGTGGGGGTGACATGCAGCGTCGACCGCGACTCATCCGGAAAGGTGGTTCAGACCACCGCGGTCTTGCGAGACATCGAGCGCCGAAAGCGCATCGATCTGGACAAGTCCGAGGTCATCTCCGCGGTGGCACATGAGCTCAGGTCGCCGCTTACTTCGGTCAAGGGGTTCACGGCTACCCTGCTCAACAGGTGGGACAGGTTCGATGAGGCAGCCAAGAAGCGTTTGCTCGAGACGATCAACGCCGACACCGACAGGGTCACCCGCCTCATCGGCGAGCTGCTCGACGTTAGCCGGATCGAGGCCGGGCGGCTTCAGCTGGCCAAGCGAATGATCCGAATCTCCGACGTGGCTCAGAGGGTGGTGGAGCGGATGCGGCCCCGGGCTACCAACCACGTTATCGAGTACCAGTTCCCGGAGAGCTTCCCGGAGATCTACGCCGACTCCGACAAGATCGAGCAGGTGCTCACCAACCTGGTGGAGAACGCCCTCAAATACACCCAAGGTGGCCGGGTGGCGGTGAAGGGCACCACTCAGGACTCGGTCGTGCGCATCGTGGTCAGCGACGAGGGAGAGGGCATCCCGCTGGAGCATCGCTTCCAGGTCTTCAACAAGTTCTACAGGCGCGGGGCTAGGCCCGATAACCCCGGGACGGGACTGGGACTTTACATATCAAAGGGTCTGATCGAGGCACATGGCGGCCACATCTGGGTCGAGGAGGCCCCCGGTGGGGGAGCGGAGTTTAGCTTCACGCTGCCCAAGGGCGGGGAGGCATGACGCCGGACACCCTTATCTCCGAACTACACGCCGTACGTGACGAGGCGCTGGCGGCCCTGGATACAGCGGCCGATAGCCAGCAGCTGCGACAGCTTGAAATCCAGTTTCTCGGGCGCAAGGGACCTCTCGCCAGGGTAGGCAAAAGCTTAGCCAGCCTCCCGGTAGAGAGCCGGAAGACGGTGGGGAGGGCCGCCAACGAGGTCCGGGACCTCATCGAGTCACAGATTGCCGAGAAACGCTCAAGGCTGGAGATTCTTGAGCAGGCAGGACGGTGGGAGGCGGAGAGGGTCGACGTCACCTTGCCGGGACGCCGGCCTCCGGCGGGCCGCCTTCACCCCCTTACGCAAGTGCTCGAGGAGATAGTCGACGTCTTCGTCGGGCTGGGCTACCAGGTGGCTGAGGGTCCGGTAATCGAGACCGATTACTACAACTTTCAGGCGCTCAACTTTCCCCCGGACCACCCCGCGCGCTCCATGCACGACACCTTCTACGTTGAGAGCGACGGCGATACGCCTCTGCTGCTGAGGACCCACACGTCGCCCATGCAGATTCGCTCGATGGAGGCATCCAAGCCGCCCCTGTATGTCGTCTTTCCTGGAACTGTTTGCCGGAGGGACGAGGTCGACGCCAACCACCTGGCGGTGTTCACCCAGATAGAGGGACTGGCCGTCGACGAGGGGATCAGCTTCGCAGACCTGAAGGGAACCCTCGAGGTATTCGCCAAAGCGACCTTCGGGTCACATCTCGAGGTCAGAATGAACCCAAGCTACTTTCCCTTCACCGAGCCCTCGGCGGAGGTATACGTGTCCTGCTTCGCCTGCGACAAGGCCGGCTGCCCCACCTGCAAAGGGGAGGGGTGGATCGAGATCATGGGGGCGGGGATGGTTCACCCCAACGTATTCCGAGCGGTCGGCTATGACCCCGAGATCACGGGATTTGCCTTCGGCATGGGAGTCGAGCGCATCGCGAAGCTCCGCTATGCGATCAGCGATCTGCGCTCCTT
>DATACZ010000168.1:0-3643 GCA_036258795.1 Actinomycetota bacterium | reverse complement strand
CCGCCGCCCTCTCCGCCATGGCTTCCGCCTGCCTTCTCACTGCCTGGCGGCGCCTCTCCCGGTATCCCTCAACATCGAGGGAGATTCTTATCCGGGTCTGAGCTTGGGCCTGGACAGCTGCTCGCAAGAGCTCTTGGATCGCATCGAGAGTCTGCCCGCGGGTTCCAATCAGCAGGCCACTATCGCCCCCGTCGATCGTGGCTGAGATCGAGCCGTCCTCCTCAATGGTGGCCGTCACGTCTCCATCGACCTCCATCGAGTCCAGGAGTCCCTCTAGGAAATCGAGGGTGTCCTCACGGGCATCTTCAAGAATCTCCTCCCTGTCGGCCTCGGCATCCCGTTCGTCCCAAGCCCCTTCGCCCATCGACCCCTCCGACGGGCTGCCCGCCTCCTCGCTCACCTCCGACCCCCTCTGTTTTTCCGGTGCGACGATGACTTCGACTTTGACCCTCCGCCGCGAGGGCGGCCCTTGGCCTGCGTTCTGGTT
Source organism: Actinomycetota bacterium (assembly GCA_036258795.1). Lineage (GTDB taxonomy): Bacteria > Actinomycetota > CADDZG01 > JAHWKV01 > JAHWKV01 > DATACZ01. Next base: position 3,156 of record DATACZ010000168.1, on the reverse strand, counting down.
CCGCTACCGCCCTGGCCCCCGCCTCTTTTGGCAGCCGCCCCCTTCCCGCCGGGCGGCCGCGGGCTCTTCGGAGGCTGCGAGCGGTCCTTGCGCGCTCCCTCCTGGGCGGCAGCCCCGTCCCCATCTATTGCACTGACGGGCTCGTCCCCAATCACCGCCCTGGGCCCACCTGCGCCGGCCTGCTTTTCCTCGAGACCTCCATCCGCTGAGGCGCCGTTGGACGCCCGGTTCACGCGAGCCCTGGACGACCGATGCCGTGACGCCCCAGGCCCCGCATCCTTCGAGCGGGAGGCCCGCGCATCTCCCGCGGCACCCGCCTTGGCTCGGTTCTTCGCCGCTGGCCTTTCCCGGCCGGCAGGTGCCTTCGGAGCTGGACGGACCGGTTTCTTCCCAGCGGTTGAGTCCTTTGTTGCGCCTTCCTGGCCAAGTAAACGCCCCAAAAAACCGGGTGCGGTGCTCGGGGCGGGCCTGCCTGCTTCCGCCGTGACCGGAATGCCGATCCTCTTCAAGAGAACGTACTGCTGTCCGATAGTCCAGATGTTCGAAGCCGTCCAGTACACCGTCAAACCGACGGGAAAGTTGACGGAAAACACCACGAACATCAGCGGCATGATCTGCATGATCTTCTGGGTCTGAGCCAGCTGGGGGTCCGGCGCCGGCTGCGCCTTGGTCATCATCTTCATCTGGTACCACATGGTCACGCCCATGAGGACAATCAGCAGGTAGTAGGGGAGCGCGTCGGGCAGACCCGCCGTGCTGTACACCTGAGAGGGTCTCAAGTTCAGGTTCATGCTTAGAAAGCTGGCCTGGCCCTCGGCGATGGCCGTGTGCAGCTCGCTGGTGTTTGGGATGTAGTACTGCGGCAGGCAGACTCTGCCCCCACCAAAAAGCTTGTTACACCCGGATAGCACCTGGTACATCGCCATGAAGATCGGCATCTGCAGCAGCATGGGGAGGCATCCGGACAGACTCCCTAGCATGTTGATCCCATGCAGGTCGTAAAGCTTCTTTTGCTCCTCGTACAGCTTGGCTCGATCGTCCTTGTACTTCTCTTTTAGCTTTTTGATCTCCGGAGCCAGCTTTCGCATCTTCTCCTGGTTGCCCCGGTTTGCCTCCATAACCCGGGCCTGCTTCACCGCCAGGGGAATCATCGCCAGCCGCACGGCCACGGTTAGGAAAATGATCGCTACTCCGTAATTTGGGATCACCTCGAAGAAGTACGCCAGGAGCCGGCCCATGCCGTGGATGATTGCCTGGAACATTACCTAGGCTCCCGCGGGCCTCTTTGGGGGCACCGGGTCAAAGCCGCTCCGCGCAAAGGGTTGGCACCTCAGCAGCCTTCGAATGGTCAACCAGGTTCCCCGCACCGGTCCATGCTCCTCCAGTGCCTGAACCGCATACGCAGAGCAGGACGGCACGAACCTGCACCTCGCCGGCATAATGGGTGAGACGAACCTTCTGTAGACCCGAATCGCCCCGATCATGCCTTTCGTAAGTTGCCGTTTGATCATGGGTGCTTCACTTACCGCCGTTTCGCCTAATTTTTTCCAATATTTGGCCCAGCTCCTCGGTTAGGCGCGCCACCTCCACCTTCTCCCCCGGGCGTACCGCAATGACACTGTCAAATCCTGGAGGAATTCCTCCCGCGCGTTGCAGGGCAGCCCTGGCCCGGCGCCTCACCCGGTTTCTCTGCACCGCCCCGCCGTGCCGCCTCGACACCACCAAGCCATGCCTTCCCGGCAAATCATCTTCGCGTCTCAGCGTATGCACCGTCAGGCTTGGAGTTGACATTGCTCGCCCCGCGCGGAGCACTCGCTGGAATTCGGTTGCCGATCTCAAGGTCCTCTCGCTCGCCAAAACCCTCACGAGAGGCACTAGTGGGTTAGCCTGGCCCGGCCCTTTCGCCGGCGGCGGGCAATAATCGCCCTGCCCGCTCGCGTACGCATCCGCACCCTGAAGCCATGGGTCTTTTTCATGTGCCGAGTGTTTGGCCTGAAGGTTCGCTTCACTATTTCTCCCCACAGCTCGGTCTTTTCGAGCTGCTCCTCCGCTCTCCAGAAGTATAGCCCGCTGCCTTACCCTGGGCCCTCACCCCGGGCCCCTACCGCCCATTGACCGGACCACAGTTTCCCACCGTTGAGCCCGCCCCATCCCCTCGCTATAATCACCGAGCCCGTCCAGGGCACGATGGATCTGGCGGGCCGGCGTTCCCCCGGGTCTTCCCCACACCTCTTCCCCTCCCAGGGGTGGGTCACCTTTGTGGCTTCATCAACTTAAGGAGCGAGGCTTGCCACGGTTTCTTTTTCCACACCTGTGGACTGCCCTGTGGAAAACCCTGCCGCACGACCTGCCGCCATGGATACCGATACCCAGTCCCTAGCAACCAGCGCGGGCGCTCAGCACCTTTGGACCCACGCCTCCTCGCTGCTGCGCCAGCAGCTCGCACCGCCCACCTATCAATCCTGGATAGCCCCCATGCGCGTCGGCGCCTCGAGCCAGGATGAGCTCGTTCTGCTGGTGCCCAGCAAGTTTGCCAAGGATTGGATCGAGCCACGTTATCTTCCACTCCTCACCAACGCGGTGAGCGACGCCGCCGGCCGACCTCTCTCCGTCCGCATAGACGTCGCCCCGGAGTCTCCACCAGAGTCGGCCCCGCCCGCGCTCGCCCCGCACCCCGCCCGGGACACGAGCTTCATCAACCCCAGATACGCTTTTCAAACCTACGTCATCGGCAACTCCAACCGGTTTGCCCATGCCGCCGCTCTGGCTGTGGCTGAGGCACCCGCTCGGGCCTATAACCCCCTCTTCATATACGGAGGCGTCGGACTTGGGAAAACCCACCTGCTTCATGCCATCGGGCACTACGTGCTACAGACCTTGCCCGATTCCCAGGTCCGCTACGTCTCCACCGAGCAGTTCACCAACGAGTTCGTGTTCGCGCTCCAACGGCGCACGATTCCCGACTTCCACGGCCGTTACCGCGCCGCGGACGTGTTGCTGATCGACGACATCCAGTTCCTCGAGGGCAAGGAGGGGATCCAGGAGGAGTTCTTCCACACGTTCATCGCGCTGCACCCCACCAGCCAGATAGTCATCACCTCCGACCGGCCGCCCAAGAAGATCGCCACCCTCGAGGAACGGCTGCGGACGCGCTTC
>DATACZ010000167.1:0-16683 GCA_036258795.1 Actinomycetota bacterium | reverse complement strand
CATCGTGGAGGAGGTCACCGCCGAGGAAGCACCGGCCCCTTCGACACCCACTCAGCAGGCCCCCGCCCGCCCCAGGGCAGCCGCACGTAACGTGACCCCGGTTCGCCAGCCGACCGCCGACCTGGTTCCGGGCCCACCGCCGGCACCGATTGGTTCGGGTCCCCCCGAAGCTCTGCCGGCTCCACAGCCAGCGCTCAGAGCTGAGCCGACCGCAGAGGAGCCGCTGCTGGCATGGGTGCTTCTGTTTGCGGGGGGCTTGCTCGCCATAGCACTGATAGTCGGATCGCGTCGAGGCAACGGGAGGCCTGGGCGCCGTAGTCTCCGGGACGCCACGGCCTGAGCGACAACCCTTCGCCCTGGGGCGAAACCGAGCAGCATGACGTCGGTCTGCCTATGGCACCGGTTGAAAGGAGTCGCTCGGGAGGGGAGATTCCATTTGCCCGCTCGCCGATTCGACCGCCGCATAGGCCCCCGGGGATAGTCCGGCACCGGAAGCTCTTGGGCTTGGTTTCCGTTGTGCTTCTCGCTTGGAGTGCAGCGCTTTTTTATCAGGACGGGGGTGAATCCCAGCCGAACGTTCAACAGCCTGCCAATCCCGAGCGGATCCTCCTGCAATCCTCCGACCGGCCCGGACCCGACACTTTCACCTCGTCGGTTGCTCAAGCTTCGGTGACGTCACGGCTCCCAAGCTCCATTCCCGACGCGGGGACCCCAGGTCGGTTTAGCGGATCTTCCGACGGCTTCTACGCCGCCACCAGAGGAACCTCCGGTTGCGACGCCTCGGAGCTGGGCACGTTGCTCAAGGCGAGCCCTGGAAAGGCCAGATCCTGGGCGGCTGCGGCCCGGGTCGCGGCGGCGGACATCACTCCTTATATCAACTCCCTTACCCCCGCATTCACGCGAGCCGATATCAGGGTGACCGACTATGGCTTGGTTGGAGACCGGCCGGTGGGGCGTCAGGCAGTCATGGGTGCGGGCACGGCGGTTTTGTTGGACCGAACCGGGGTTCCAAGAGTGCGTTGCATCTCGGGTAATCCGCTCGGGCCTCCCCGCACGGTGCCGAGCAACGCCGGTTACATCGGTTCCGGCTGGGCCGGGTTTCGGCCCGATGCTGCCATCGTGGTTCAGCCTGCTTCGGAACCGTTGTCGGCTTTCATTTTGTTCGACGTGGCGACGGGCCAGAACTTTGCTCGCATCCCAGGCAGTGTCGCGCTAATAGACGTCGACAAACCTCAAGCGCCGACAGTCCTGAAGGTCCTTCAGCCCGGGCAGCGATCCACCGTCAGCGGCACGCTTTGGCCCCGAACGGCGCCGCTCACAATCACCTTTGACAACCCTGAAGACCCATTGGCGGAGGCGGATGCGGACAGCTCAGGCGACTTCTCGGTCGAGGTAACCATTCCCGAGGACGCCGAGCCAGGAATGCATGAGCTGACGATAGCGGGCGGTGGCTTTAGAGTTGACCAGACCGTGTACGTGATTCCTCCATCGGTCATGGGTGGCCCCGCTTGAGTGGGGGATTCTCTGCCGATCTGCGGCTGGCGTTGCGTTGAGGCAATGGTTAAAAAGGATGCGATGGGGCATAATCTCGCAAGTTTGCCAGTCTCAACTCCTTGATTTGGGCTGCCGACCATCGGCTACTCGACGGAGGCCCTTGATCCGTGTCGTCTGACTTACTGATTCTTGCTGTAGAGGGTCGGTCCATCGATGTCACCCTAGTACCCTTTGAGGAGATCTCCCTGTGGGTGATCCTTGCCACCTCGGTGCTGGCTCTCATCGTTGCAAACCACTTCGCCAAAGAGGTCCTTCGGGCCCCCGAAGGCACCGAGCAGATGCGAGCCATCTCGGTCGCTATACGGGAGGGTTCGAGCGCCTACCTCCGAAGACAGTTCCGGACCTTGGGCATATTCACCGCCATCCTCACCTTTGGTCTGCTGGCACTACCGGTGGGATCGGTCAGCGGCCCCCCGAACGTCATCAAGATCGCTCGCTCGATTGCCTTCCTGATGGGAGCCGGTTTCAGCGCCACCATCGGATTCGTCGGGATGACCTTGGCCGTAAGAGCCAACGTTCGGGTGGCAAATGCCGCCCAGAGCTCTGCCCGAAGGGCGCTGACCATTGCTTTCAGGGCCGGCGGGGTTTGCGGCATGTTCACCGTGGGTCTCGGCCTCCTCGGTGCGGCTGTCATCTTCCTCATATTTAAGGGCGACGCCACCACCGTGCTGGTGGGGTTTGGCTTTGGAGGTGCGCTTCTTGCCATGTTCATGCGGGTCGGAGGAGGCATCTACACCAAAGCCGCCGACGTTGGGGCGGACCTGGTAGGCAAAATCGAGCAGGGCATTCCCGAGGACGACCCCAGGAACGCAGCCACCATTGCAGACAACGTGGGAGACAACGTAGGCGACTGCGCCGGCATGGCTGCAGACATCTTCGAGTCCTACGAGGTGACTCTGGTGGCGGCGCTGATCCTGGGCTTCACCGCTTACGGGGCCTTTGGGCCTCGCGGAGCGGCCATCGGTGTCATGTTTCCTCTGTTCACCAGGGCTATCGGCGTTATCACCTCGATCATCGGAATCTATGCGGTCAAGCCAAGATCCGAGACCGAGAGAGGGATGAAATCGATCAATCGCGGCTTCGTGCTTTCGGCGGTCCTCTCCGCCCTGATGGTCTTCGTGCTTACTTACTACTACTTCCGGCCGGGCGGCACGGTCGACTGGGCCCCGGCATGGGCGGTGGTGATCGGACTCGTACTCGCGGCCGTAATCCAATTCTTGACCGAGCACTACACCTCTACCGAGCGCGCCCCGGTGCGTGCAATCGCCGAATCCACTCAGACGGGGCCAGCCACTACCATCATCTCCGGCTTCTCGGTTGGTTTGGAGTCGACCGTCTGGTCAATCATCGCCATTGCCGCCGCAATCTTCGGGGCCTTCGTTTTGGGCGGGGGTGATGAGGCCAAAGCCCTGTACCTGATTGCTCTTAGCGGAATGGGGATGCTCACCACGGTCGGCGTGATCGTGTCGATGGATACCTTCGGGCCCATCGCCGACAACGCCCACGGGATAGCCGAGATGTCGGGAGGTCTCGGCGGCGATGCCGACGAGACCATGGCTCACCTCGATGCCGTGGGCAACACCACCAAGGCCATCACCAAGGGGATGGCTATCGCCACCGCGGTGATTGCTGCCACCTCCCTGTTCGGCTCCTTCCGAGACGCCATAATCAGCCAGGGGGCGGAGATCTTCCGCGATTTCGCCATTCGAGTCGACCGTCCTGAGGTCCTCATCGGCCTACTCATCGGGGGTTCGGTCCCCTTCCTCTTCTCCTCCCTTACGATAAGCGCGGTGGGCCGAACTGCCTTCGCCGTGGTCCAGGAGGTAAGGGCTCAGTTCAGGAATGACCCGGGACTAATGGATTTCTCATCTAAACCCGACTACGCGCGGGTGGTGGACATCGTCACCAAGGCGTCACTTCAAGAGCTGGCAACTCCCGGCCTGATCGCGGTGATCACCCCGATAGTTGTCGGGTTTGCATTGGGCGCCGAGGCTTTGGGCGCCTTTCTGGCGGGAGTCATCCTTACCGGGCAGCTGCTGGCTGTCTTGCTCACCGTCTCGGGCGGAGCGTGGGACAACGCCAAGAAGTACATCGAAGACGGCGCCTACGGAGGCAAGGGGTCGGATAGCCACATGGCGGGAGTCATAGGCGATACCGTTGGGGATCCCTTCAAGGACACCGCAGGCCCTGCCCTCAACCCTCTCATCAAGGTAATGAACCTTGTGGCCGTCCTAATAGCCGTCCCTGTCGTTGCTGTCGTCAACATTGATCCGAACCCTGGCATTCGAATCGGCGTGATCCTTATGAGCCTCATCGTGCTGGGCGCCGCGCTGCACTACTCCAAGACCCGAAAGCCCGAGCTGGCAGGTGGGGAAGCTCCCCCGCCGCTCGAGGAGGCTGTGGCGCCCTAGTTCCTTCTCGTTGACGAGCCATAGGTCGCTTCCCCGTGCGGTCGGGACGGCAGATCAGGTGGAGGGTGCCTGGACCAATTCCGGCATCGGTCTCTTTACTTGCTTCGAGTCTCGGTAACCCAGGCGGTACGGGACGTTGATCACCACGACATCCGGCTCGAAGAGCATAGAGGCTTTGATGAAGAAGGCCGTCTGGGTATGAAGCAAGCTCTGCCACCAATATCGGACCACGAACTCCGGAACGACCACGCCGACCGCGTCGTTGGGGTTTGGCTTGAGCTCCCTTAGCTCGCGCTTCAGGGGGTCGATGATGGTCCGGAAGGGTGAGTCCACAATCTCCAGGGGGACGTCGATGTCCAGCCTGGCCCAATCCCTGGTCAGGGCCGCGGCCTCCCCCGGCTCGGTTTGGATTGACATGGCCTTGATCTCGGAAGGGTGTAGAGAGCGAGCGTACTGGACTGCCCTGACGGTGGCGCGGTGTACCGCGGACACAACCACCACCAGAGCAAACCGGCCTGGAGCCTGAAGCCGCTCTGGCTCGGGCTCGCGGGGGTTGAAGGGAACGCTCACCAGGACCGTTCCCCTCTCGAAGAGAAACGCTCTCTTCAGGACGAAGAGCAGGCGATTCTTTAACAACTGCTCAGTCCAGTGGCTGTATTGAGCATCTGGGAGCACCACGGTCACGGGGTCGTCCGGCGTTGGGTCCAGGCTCCTGACGAACTCCACCACGTTGGAGACCCGGTTACCTACCGGCTCGATGGGTGTGGTCACTCCCATCTTCTCCCAGCGGCTGCGCAGGTTGGCCAGCCTTAGCTCCGAGGTCCGAAGGGCGATGACCCTGAGCTCGCTTGGGGCGATCAGGCGAGCAAATGCCAAAGCCTTGGTGGCCCCCCTGAACCTGGTAATCAGAAGCACCACCTTGCGGCTTTGAACGTCGGGCACTCCATCATCCAAGCTGAGCTCCCTCTCCACGCTCATGTAGTGGCTGCGAATCTTGTGAAGAGCCCAAGCCACGAACATCATCAGCAGGATTACCTGCCATGCGCCGCCTCTGAATCCCCCGCGGCCGCCGGGATCAATTGGAGTCAGAAACTTGGTGACGCCAACGATGATCAAAACCACGAAGGTCGTGGTGGCGCCGAAACCGCTGATCAACGACTTACGCTTCCAGCCTTTAGGGGGCGGCTTCCCGGCTTCAATGGCTCGGCGCTTCAGCTTGATAGTGCGCACTACCATCCCGGTCTGGGAAAGGGTGAAGCTTGTAAACACGCCTACGACGTAGAGAGGAATTATTCGGTGGACGTCAGCGCGGTAGTTCACCAAGATCATGCAGGCTGCCAGCGCCAGAATGACGATCCCATTCGAGAAGGCCAGACGGTCTCCTCGATTCCGGAAGGGCATCGGAAGGTAGCGGTCTTTGGCCAGTATCGAAGCCAATCGGGGGAAGTCGGCGTAGGACGTGTTGGCTGCCAGGAACAGGATCAAGGCTATGAAGGTCTGGACCACGAAGAACATGAGATGACCCTCTCCGAAGACCCCCCGAGCGATCTGCGAGGTGACGGTTTGACCGCGCTCGATGAGCTCCGCGTCGACGTGGAAGGCGCGGGAGAGGAAGGTGATTCCCAGGAAGAGTGATCCTAGTATCAGCCCAAGGATCAAAAGGGTCGTCGAGGCATTCTTGGATTCAGGCGGCCGGAATGCGGGGACACCGTCGGAAATTGCCTCTATTCCCGTAAGGGCGGTGGAACCGGAAGCAAAGGCCCTGAGAATGAGAAAGATCGAGATGGGCTGGGCGGCAGCGGCAAGCTCAGGAGCTACCACCAACTGCTGATCTCCTTGGAGAACCTTCACCGCGCCGAAGACGATCATGATTCCCATTGACAGCAGGAAGCCGTACGTCGGTATCGCAAAGATCGTTCCCGACTCCTTGAGGCCTCTCAGGTTGAGGATGGTGATGAAGGCGACCACGGCCAGAGCAATGCCCACCCGGTGGTCCCTGATTGCCGGAAGCGCGGCCCCGACGGCGGCCAGCCCGGCGGCGGTGCTCACCGAGACCGTAAGCACGTAGTCGATCAGGAGGGCCCCGGCCGCGATCAGGCCGTAAGGAGCCCCCAAATTCTCATGCGCCACGCGGTAGGCGCCTCCGCCCATGGGGTACGCCTGAACCGTCTGGCGGTAGGACGATATGACCACGGCAAGGACGAGAACCACCGCCAGCGCGATTGGGGTGTAGTAGGCGACGGCGGCGGACCCCGCCACCAGGAGGACGAGCAGTATCTCGTCGGTGGCGTAGGCTGACGACGAAAGAGCGTCGGAGGAGAAAACCGCCAGCGCGATCCTCTTGGGCAGTCGATGGTGAAGCTCTGCATGGGTTGAGATCGGCGTTCCCACGAACAGCCGCTTCAGCGAGAGACCCATGAAAGGAGAGCATAAGGCTGTACGAGTAGTGGGTAGAATTTGACGGCCCGTAGGTGGGAATGGGCCATGGGTGGCCGAGCCTTATACGGATTTGAAGAGTGCCGGAGGGAGCAAGGGTGGCCGAGAAGGCAGTAATCGTCGGGTGTGGCAGGGTCGGAGCCCAGCTGGCGCAGGACCTCGAAGCCAAGGGATTCCAGGTTGCCATCATCGACACGGACAAGAACGCCTTCGAACAGCGCCTCTACTCAGGATTCTCCGGCAAGAAGGTCGTCGGGATCGGGTTCGACAGGGAGGTGCTGGAGCGAGCCGGAATCTCGGGGGCCGAGATATTCGTGTCGGCCACAAGAGGTGACAACACCAACATCGTCTCCGCGCGGATTGCCAAGGAGCATTACAGGGTTCCCCGCGTGGCCGCTTTGATCTACGACCCCAGGAGAGCCGAACTTTACGAGCGGCTGGGGATTACTACCGTCGCTACTGTGGCCTGGGCCACCGATCAAATCATGGCCCGGATACTTCCTTCTGCAAAGTCGGTGGAGTGGACCGTCGGGTCCGGGGAGGTTGTAGTGATCGGGGTACCGGCCCCATCCCATTACATCGGGAAATCAATCGAGGAGTTGCGGGAGCCCGGGAAGCTGCGAGTCGTTGCGCTGACGCGATTTGGAGCGACACAAATCCCGGACTTGAAGACCATCATTCAGCAAGGCGACTTCCTTCATCTGGCCGTGCTTAGATCAGCACTGGACGAGATTGAGGAGCGACTTGGATACATGGAGGCGGTGAGCCCTTGAAGATTGCCGTTGCAGGAGCAGGTGCCGTTGGTCGCTTTGTGGCAAAGGACCTCCTGGAGCTAGGACACAAGATCATCTTGATCGACAAAGACATCGACCTCATAAACCGTCACCGGCCAAATATCTCGTGCAAATGGGTGCACGCGGACGCGTGCGAACCAGCGTCGCTTCAGGGCGAAGGTCTTAACGAGTGCGACGTGATGGTGGCGGCTACCGGAGACGACAAGGTCAACCTGGTGGCGTCGCTGCTTGCCAAGCAGGAGTTCGCCATTCCTCGAGTGCTGGCACGCGTCAACCATCCGAACAACGAGTGGCTCTTCAACGAATCCTGGGGCGTCGATGCGCCGGTTAGCCCACCACATCTCTTGACCTCATTGGTCGAGGAGGCGGTAGTGGTAGGTGATCTGGTTACCCTGCTGAGGCTAGAACAAGGCAAGGTGCTTTTGGTGGAGTTCACGCTGGCGGAGAACTCACCGGCGGTTGGCAAGGTGGTCTCCGAGCTGTCGCTTCCACCTGATTGCGCGCTGGTTGCGATTGTCAGAGGAGGGCACGTAATTGCTCCTACTCCCGAAACCCCGCTGATGGTTGCGGATGAGATCGTTGCGCTTTCCGCTCCCGAGATGAAAGAGCGGCTGGAGCAGCTGTTGTCGGGAGTGGAGGAGCCAGAGGAAGTCGAGGAGCCGCGAAGGCTAACCGGCTGATTCGCGGGGCAGCAGCTCGTAGGCTGGGTTGATCAGCTTGGGGAGGCCGGGACCGAACTTTCCGACAACTCCTTCCAGGATGAGAGAGCTCCCCAGGTCGATCCCGGGGATGCTTCGGGTGCCGAGCCACACGCCCACGAGCCGCTCCGTGCCGTCGAAGACCTGAACCTCCAAGGTATGGCCGAAGGGTGCGGGAACAAGCTTGATGCTCTCCACGACCCCGACCACCCTGGTGCGCGTTCTTGGGGCGCACGATGCGATCTCCTGAACTCCCTCGACGTCCGCACACAACTCCTTGGTGTTTTGGGCATGAATCTCATCGGACGTCTCGGAAAGACGTGCTCCCAGACGACCCAGGATTCCCATCAACCCTCCTTTGTAATGACTGGCAACTGCCCCGTTAACCTGCCGCGCCGGCCGAACGCATCCTCTTGATTACCCACCACCCCACCATTATTGCCACCGCCGCTGCGATTGTGTACGAAACCGGTTCGGTGTAGGGAAGGATCCGCTCCCAGTTCTCGCCCAGCAGGTAGCCGGCTCCGGTCAGTGCGAAGGACCAGGGAAGACATCCGATAAGGGTGAGCAACGAGAAACGCCAGAAGGGCATTCTCGCTACTCCGGCCGGCAGCGAGATAAACGTTCTAATCACCGGCAGCAGCCGGGCCAGGAAGACCGCCCGGTCGCCGTACCGCTCGAACCAACGGTCGGCTCGCTCGATGTCATGAGGCTTGACCAGGATGTAGCGTCCGTAGCGGAGCAGGAATGGCCTGCCGCCCCCGCGGCCCAGCCCGTAAGCAAGCCAAGAACCGGCCAAGTTGGCCACAGCTCCCAACACGGCGGCCCAAAAGAAGGACAGCTTGCCCTCGTGGGCCAGCAGCCCGGCAACCGGCATCGTGATTTCACTGGGGACGGGAATGCAGGCAGACTCTAGAGCGTTCAGAACGAAGACGGCGAGATAGCCCCAATCTCCGACCGAGTTCACGATCCAATTCTTGATCTGGTCAAGTAGCTGCTCCACGGGGGGCGATTCTAGCCTCGAGCTTGGGACTTGGTGCCAAGGTGGTGCCGCAGGACCTGGAGATAAGAATCAGCTTTGCGGAGCTGTCTTCCGGGCCCATGTTTGACAGATCGACAAATCCGTTCCACTCTCCGCGCAACCGTTATGGCTCAAAAACTGATGGTCGTGGAATCCCCGGCCAAGGCGAAGACGATTGAGAAGTACCTCGGCAAGGACTTCAAGGTGCTTGCCTCGGTCGGTCACGTCCGTGATCTGCCCGTCAAGACCTTGGGCGTGGATGTGGACCATGACTTTCGCCTTGAGTACGTGGTCAACGAGGACAAGAAGAAGGTGATCAACGCGATCGCCAGGGCGGCAAAGAGTGCCGACGAGGTCTATCTGGCAACCGACTACGACCGCGAGGGAGAGGCCATTGCCTGGCACATCACCGAAGCCTGCAACATTCCTCCCCAGAAGCAGAGGCGGGTGACCTTCACCGAGATCACGAAAAGGGCGGTGTCCGAAGCGTTGAACGCCCCGCGCTCTATTGACCAGCGGCTGGTTGACGCTCAGCAGGCCCGGCGCAGCATTGACCGCCTCGTCGGTTATCCGATATCTCAGCTGGTCTGGCAGAAGATCCGTTACGGCCTCTCGGCAGGCCGGGTTCAGAGCCCGGCCCTCAGGCTGATCGTCGAGCGGGAGCGGGAAATCCGCGCCTTCGTTCCGGTTGAGTACTGGACGCTGCAGGCCCTGCTTGCCACGATTCCCGGAGAGCCGTTTGCCGCCTCGCTGATCCAGGTTGGCTCGGTCAGGGTACCGACAAAGATCTCGAAGGACTCCCTCGAGGACCTCAACAACCGCATTCCAGACCAGGCAAGGGCCGAGGCCATAAAGGCGGCGCTCGACGGCGCAACCTGGAGGGTTGAGGACGTGCGCGCAAAAGAGGCAAACAGGATTCCTCCCCCGCCGTTTGTCACATCGACCTTCCAGATGGAGGCATCTCGCAAGCTCGGACTCTCGAGCCGGCGGGCCATGACTGTGGCCCAGCAGCTTTACGAGCGGGGATTCATCACCTATATGAGGACCGACTCGACATCGATGTCCGGCGAGGCAGTGACGGAGGCTAGCAGGCTGATCAAGTCGAGCTTCGGCTCCAAGTACTGGTCGGGTCGCTACAAACAGCACGATCGAAAGGTCAAGGGAGCACAGGAAGCTCACGAGTGCATCCGCCCCACCGAGATGGGCCGCATGCCGAAGGACCTGAAGGCTGAGATAGAAGCCGGCCAGGGTAAGGATGCCGGCGCTCTGGTAAAGGTCTATGAGCTCGTGTGGAAGCGGGCGGTGGCCTCTCTCATGTCACCGGCCACCTACGACCAGGTCTCTGTAGACATTCTGGCAACGCCCGCCGGCTCCGGCGAACTGCACCTCTTCCGTGCTACTGGAAAGACTCTCAAGTTCGATGGGTTTACCCGGCTTTACAAGGAGGGCCAAGATGACGACGAGCAGGACGAGGACTCGAGGCTTCCCAGCCTCGCCCCCGGGCAGGCCCTTAAGCTGAGGGAGCTCAACCCGGAGCAGCACTTCACACAGCCGCCCCCCAGATACACCGAGGCTTCCCTGATCAAGGAGCTGGAGTCCCGGGGCATCGGACGGCCCTCCACCTATGCCTCGATCATCAGCACTCTCCTTGATGACAAGAGGGACTTCACCCGGGTTGACAACAAGCGGTTCGTGGCCACGGACACCGGCGAGGTGACGAACGACTTCCTCCTCCGCTACTTCGGCGACCACTTCATGGACTTCCAGTTCACCTCGGACATGGAGGAGAGACTGGACGAGATGGCCGAGGGCAAGCTCTCCTACCGGCCCGTAGTTGAGTCGTTCTACGTGCCAATGCAGGACCGCCTAAACAAGGCCGGAGAGGTTCCCAAGGATGAGGTAACGACAGAGGCCACCGACGAGAAATGTCCCGAGTGCGGGAGCTCGCTGGTGATCAAGCTGGGCCGGCGGGGTAAGTTCTACGGCTGCAGCAGCTATCCCAACTGTGGGTTCACCCGCCCGGTGCCGGGGCAGAAGGCTGAGGAGCCGGAGCTGCTGGACCAAAAGTGTCCACAGTGCGGATCCCAGCTTCAGCGAAGGCGTGGCCGGTTTGGCCCCTTCGTCGGTTGCTCAAACTACCCGGATTGCAAATACATCGAGAAGGCCGCTCCGCGAAAGACCGGAGTCGCATGTCCCACGTGCCTGGCACAGCCGTGCAAGCGGTGCGCCGACGACGAGCAGCCGGGCGAGTTGGTGGAGCGGCGGGGAAGGAAAGGAGCCTTCTTCGGCTGCAGTCACTACCCAGCCTGCAGGCATACGCAAAATGAGAATCCCACCACGGTCGACTCCTCCCAGCCCGTCGCCGCGGTCCAGCCGGTTAAGAGAACCCATTCAAAAGTTGCCTCCGCTAGTATCCGGAACGGAAAAGCAGGAGGAGCTCGATCGAACAACGGGACGAAATAAGCTCGGGCCTGTCAGACTCCGGAGGCCGGTCGAAGTACCGGCAGCTTCTTAAAAACCGCTCCTTTAGACGGTTCTTCATAGGGCAGATCTGCTCCTCGCTGGGAGACTGGGTCGGCCTCATCGCCATCGTGGCGCTGGTGAAGCGAATCTACGATGACGAGTTTGCCATTGCGGCGGTCCTTCTCGCCCGCATCGGCCCGGCCCTTTTCTTCAGCCCTATTGCAGGAGTCCTGGCAGACCGCTGGGACCGCAAGAAAGTCATGGTTTTCAGCGATATGGCCCGCGCAGGGTTGATCGCCACCCTGCCTTTCATCGAGACGATTGCAGCGGGGCCTCTGCTCTCGCCTGTGGTGCTGCTTTTTCTGGTCTCGGCAGTGCTGGAGATGCTCACTCTGCTGTGGCAACCGGCGAAGGACGCCAGCGTTCCCGACATGGTCGACGACCGGCGGGACTACACTCACGCCTACTCCCTGCTCCTCATGGCTGCCTACGTCACCTTCCCCCTTTCCGGCGTGTTCTTTGGGCTCCTCGCCAATGCCTCAGGTGTGGTCGGTAACGCTCTGGGTCTAGAGCAGTTAGCGATAAACCCAGAGCACCTGGCATTTTTCCTGGACGCGGTCACGTTCATGGTCAGTGCGGCGCTTACCCTCACCCTTCGAATTGCGCCCAGGCCGTCATCGAAGAGGGCTCTAGACATCAAGGCAGTATGGGAAGAGCTCCTGGACGGGCTCCGCTTCGTATGGCATCACGACATGATTCGCCCCTGGGTCCTCGGCATCGGCGGCGCCTTCGCCGGAATCGGCACCTTCATCTCCATCGCACCGTTCTTCCTGAGTGACGTTCTGGGGGGAGGGCCCGGGAGCTTCGGGGTACTGATAACCGCGGTCGGGTTGGGTCTCGGCACCGGCTTTATCCTCGCGGGACCGGTGGCTCTGGTTGTGCCCAAGGACATCATCTTCTCGACTGTGGTCATGGGCATGGGATTGTCGATGGTCGCCTTCGGCACGGTGTCTACGCTTTCCGCCGCCCTAATCGCCACCAGCGTGTGCGGCATGTTCGCCGGGTTTGCCTACCCATCGGGCTACGCGCTGATCCAGGAGAAGCTTGCTCCGGAGCTGAGGGGCCGCGCCTCATCAGCGGTCAACTCTGTGATTCGCCTGGCTGTGGTAGGAGCGGCTGCAGTGGCTCCTGCGCTTATCAAGATCGTCGACCGGGCGGCTCCCGGTCCGATCGTGATCCTCGATCAGAGCATAGACATCCGAGGGATAAGGGTCTCGATCTGGATCGGGGGGCTCATGATCTTCTTAGCGGGCCTGATCACTACCAACGCCGTGAGGGCTCGATGGCGGTTCGGTGGCGAGCGCCTGGGGCTCTTTCTGGTTTTCGAAGGTGGTGAAGGCAGCGGCAAGTCCACTCAGATTGAGCTCTTGAGACAGTTCCTCGAGGGCCGAGGCCGGCGGGTGGTCGTTACCCACGAGCCTGGGGGAACGGCAATCGGGGAAAAGCTACGGCAAGTACTTCTGGACCCAGCTAGTGCTTCGATGTCTGACAAGACTGAGGCGCTGCTGTATGCGGCCGACCGGGCTCAGCACGTTGACGAGGTCATCAGGCCTGCGCTTGCGGAGGGGGCCATTGTCATCTGCGACCGTTACGTTGACTCCTCGATCGCTTATCAGGGACTGGTTAGAGGTCTGGGGGCGGAGCAGATAAGAGCGCTGAACAGGTGGGGAACAGCGGCGCTGTCACCCGATCTGGTGTTCCTTCTGGACATGGAGGCGGAGCGAGGTCTCGAGAGAGCAGACGGCACCGATCGTATCGAACGGGAGGGCCGCGAGTTCCACCGCAGGGTAAGGGAGGCCTATCGCCTGCTGGCCGAGCGCCAGAACGATCGCTTCTTCATCATCGACGCCGGCAGGAGCCGGCAGGAGGTGGCGGAGGATATTCGCAGCCGTGTCGAGCCGTATCTCGAGCGGGAGGCCCAGCCGCTGGGGGAGCAGGTGACCGCAACTTGATTCCCTCCACCGGACAGGCTCAGCAGGTGACGGAGGACGTTCAAAGAAGCGGTGTCTGGAGCGGGTTCGTAGGGCATACACGTACCGCCAGGATTCTCCAGAGCGCGGCTCGGCGGCCAACGGGCCCATACCTATTCGTCGGTGCCCCGGGTGCAGGCCACAAGAGCGCTGCCCGCCTATTTGCTGCAGCGGTGATCTGTCCGGAGGCCTGCGGCGTATGCAACGTGTGTAGCAGGGTGATCCGGGGCATCCATCCGGACGTGGCGATCTTCCAACCGGAGGGCTATACCTATCCCGTGGAGGTGCTCAGGGCCGGCGTGGTTTCTGCGGCCCAGACGCCGATCGAAGCCTCCCACCGCGTCTTCATTCTGGAAGAGGCGGACAGGATCACGGAGCGTTCACAGAATGCCTTGCTGAAGGCCCTGGAGGAGCCTGGCCCATCGGTGCTCTGGATACTGGTGGCCGACTCTGTCCACAACTTCCTGCCCACGATTCTGTCGAGATGTCAGATGATCGACTTCCCTCCCATTACCGAGGAGGCACTCCTCAACCTACTGGAGTCGAGGTTCGCCCTCGGCCGGCGTGAGGCGGCCGCAATCGTTCAGGCCTCGAGAGGGGACATGGATGCCGCAATCCGGCTTGCCGAGCAGCCTTTGGCCAGGGAACTTCGACACCGGGCCCTGGCCATCTGCTCAACAAGGAATCCCTCTCTTACCGAGCTGCTCGCAGCCGCGGACGGAGTGCTGGGCCTTGCTGCTGAAGCTCGTAAGGCGGCTGAGAGCATCCAAGCTGAGGAGATAAGCAAATGGAGCGGCCAGAGCTCGGGCCTTAGAGGTGCCGGCCCCTTGCAGAAGAGGATCGCGTCCTCGAATAAGCGGACCCTTCGGCGGGTCGAGTCCGACGCCGTGGTCGATTTCCTGACCTGGCTGGGCGCGGCCTTCCGCGATCTGGCACTTCTCTCGGCGGGAGGCGAGACCACAGATGTGACCAGCCCTGACTTCGCCGAAGATCTTCTCGAGAGCGCCACCAGTCGTCCAGCAAGGTTCTGGGTCGAGATGGTCGAGGTCTGTCTCGAGGCGCAGCTTGCCATCCGCAGCAACTCCAGCGCAGGCCTCGTCGTGGAGTCGGTCCTTCTCCGGCTGCTATAGGTCTCGAAAACCGGCCACCCGAACCGACCAAACGGAAGGCTTAGACGCCGCTCACGAGTCTGGCGCAGGCAGAGCCCCTCCCATGGGCCGTTTAAAATCGAGAGGCGTCGCGGAGGGCAGCGCCGGGGTAGCTCAGCTGGCAGAGCAGCGCACTCGTAATGCGCAGGTCCGGGGTTCGAGTCCCCGCTCCGGCTCCAATTTAGCGTTCGGTCTGCGCGGGTGGGAGAATCCGGTTGCAGTACCTTCATGACTGCGAAACTGCACACATGTTTCATCGGTTTAAGGGGCCTCTGGCCGGGAATACAGAACGCCTGTTACTCGTTAAAGCTCGCAGGTCCACGCTATGGATGGCGACGGCGGCTGCCTAAAAGGGGGTGAACAGTGAAAGCGGCGGCAATAAGGGGTGCGCATGTAGTGGGACTACCCAAGAGATCCCGGCGTTTTGCGCAGGGACGGTTATGTGCGCACAGTGGTTGCATTACTCGGTTGTCGATGTACAACCGGAAGGACACCTGTTACATCCACGCGGAGACGAAGATTCCGCGTCTTCGAGGTAAGAAGGCCAGCTAAAAAAGCTGAGTCCGAGCAGCAATTAGGCGCACGTAAACTTAAACACCCCAAAGTGCGCCCAGCATCTCCCCCAATCCTGTATGGCCTTGAGCGTGGTCGACCTATGCCTGGCCCTTGCTAAACTGGCTGCGCACGCCGTCCGCGCCCGCAGCCGTTCGGGGCACCGTTGGCCAACCTGGATTCGACCAATTTGACTGATCTCGTAGATGTTCGAATGGCCGCTCGCTTCGCGGCCAGATTTGCGGCCCCAGGGCCTCTAGACCGTTCCTACCTTCTGGACGGATTGGACTCTAGTTTCATCGACCTGGTTAGAGAGGCCGAGCCACTCATCGCCGACCAGACCGGCTTTGCGCCTGCACGGCCTGCGGTCCCCCGCGTTCTTTCCAGAGCTGAGTGGGCAACGTCGAACATTGAATCCATGCTCACGCTCATCAACCCTCTCCTGGACAAGGTCGAGAAGCGAATTCAGGAGCACAGGAGCCCGCCGGCGATGCGACTCGCCTATCGGTCCGCGTTGGGCGCTCAGCTCGGGTCGGTGCTTGGTTTCCTGTCGCAGCGGGTCCTCGGGCAGTATGACGTCCTGATGGGCCACGAGGATGAGGTCTGGTTCGTGGGCCCCAACATCATCGTGACCGAAAGGCGTTTTGGCTTTCTTCCCCGTGACTTTCGCCTGTGGGTCGCCCTTCACGAGCTCACCCACCGCTTCCAGTTTGAAGCTAACCCTTGGGTCCGGGATCACTTCCTCTCGTCGGTCAATGAGTTGCTCAATTCCATGGAGGTCGATCCGCGTAACCTTCTCGAGCGTATGGTGGAGGCTCTCCGGCAGGGCAACGGCTCGAGCGCCTTGGCCGTTCGGCTGCTCAGCCCGGAACAGATAGAGCTGTTCAACAAGCTTCAGGCATTCATGTCGGTCATAGAGGGCCACGCAAACTTTGTCATGGACCGGGTGGCCGAAGACCGCATCCCGAGCCAGCCCCGGATGCGTAAAGAGTTGGATGGGTCGTCGCCGGGTGGAGTATTGGGCAAGCTGATCGGCAAGGTCTTGGGCCTGGACCTCAAGAAGGCCCAGTACCGGGAGGGTCAGAAGTTCTTCAATGAGGTTTTCAGGGCCGGCGGTCTCGATGCGGTGAGAACCTGCTTCAACTCTCCCGAGACGCTTCCTACCCTGGATGAGGTCAGGACCCCGGAGCGGTGGATTCAGCGAATCTCACTTTAAGCACCGAGGCCGCGGCTGTTGCCACGACCATTGAACAGCACGGCCTGCTTTCGTCCGGAGAGAGGGTTCTGGTGGCGTTCAGCGGCGGGGCTGATTCCACCGCTCTGGCCATCTTGCTACTGAGACTCGGCTATGAGGTCGTGTTGGGTCACGTGGACCATGGCATGCGTCCCGACTCCACATCCGACGCCCGGCACTGCGGCAGGGTTGCCGACTCCTTCGGGGTGCCTCTCGGGATCCGCAGGGTTAAAGTCGACCCCCCTACCCAGGCTCAGGCACGCCTCGTTCGCTACCAGGCGCTCCAGCATCTCGCGGCGGACTTCGGGGTGACGGCAATCGCCACCGGACACACTCTCGACG
>DATACZ010000166.1:0-6894 GCA_036258795.1 Actinomycetota bacterium | reverse complement strand
GTGCCGACGCCTCCGGATGCTCCGACGATTAGGACGCGTTCTCCGGGTTGTACTTTCGCCTTGTCCCGAACAGCCTGGAGAGCCACGGTTGCCGAGACGGCGACGGCGGCGGCCTGCTCAAAGGTGAGGTTTGCCGGTTTGGGTGCGAGCCGGCTCGCTCGAATCGGAGCGTACTCCGCGAAGGAGCCCTTCCCGGTGCCGAACACCTCTTCACCCGGTTCGATGCCCGTCACGTTCTTGCCTACGGCTTCGACCGTTCCTGCCAGGTCCAAACCTGGAACCGGCGTCTTTGGGCCCTTCAGCCCAAAGCCCAGGATGCGCATGAGGCGGGGAATGCCGGCCATAAGATGCCAGGTGCCCCGGTCAACGCCCGCCGCTCGGACGCGAACCAGAACTTCTTCGTCACTGATCGTCGGCAAGGCAATCTGCTCGAGCCGGAGCACTTTCTTGGGTGCGGTGCCGTATCGGTGTTGGACGATCGCGGTCATCGTTGCCTGCTTGGTAGTAACCGATGTCGCCTCTATGACTTGAGTCGCTGCCGTCCTCATCGTAGTCTCCTTTGTGGCCGTGCTTACAATGTAAGTACGGTACACTTACGGCGTAAGTATTGTCAAGGTGGAGGGTCAAGGAAAGCCCATGGCAGCGACACAGCATGCAGCACGCCGAGCACCGCTGAGCCGTGATCGGGTGCTCGAGGCCGCCGTGGCCTTGGCCGACGAGACCGGCATCGACTCCGTCAGCATGCGAAAGCTGGGCGAAGCACTCGGAGTGGAGGCGATGTCGCTGTACAACCACGTCGCCAACAAGGGCGACCTGCTCGACGGCATGGTTGATGTCGTCTTCAGCGAGATCGACCTGCCGTCCGGAGAGAACTGGAAGGTGGCCATGCGTCAACGAGCGATTTCGGCTCGCCAGGTCCTGGGGCGCCATCGGTGGGCGATCGGACGAATGGAGTCGCGAGCCTCCCCCGGGCCGGCGACGCTCCGGCACCACGACGCAGTGCTCGGATGCCTTCGGGGAGCCGGTTTCTCGATCGAGATGACTGCGCACGCGTACTCCGTCCTCGACAGCTACATCTACGGGTTTGCTTTGCAGGAGGCGAATCTGCCGTTCGATGATGCCGAGGAGACTGCACAGGTCGCGGAGGAGATCCTCGGGCAGTTTGGTGCCGGGGAGTATCCTCACCTCACCGAGCTGGCTATGGAACACGTGCTTCAGCCGGGCTACGACTACGGCAACGAGTTCGAGGTCGGCCTGGACCTGATCCTCGACGGCCTCGAGCGAGCGGTCAGCGGGGCCTGATCCAGCCCAGGCGGCCGCTCGGTTCACCCCACTAAATTTCTTAGTGACTGGGACTTGCCTCGGCCGCCAGCTGCCTCAAGCGTCCCGAGAAGAGTTGTCCACCGATGGATTCAACCAACCTCAGCGCATCCGCCACCAAAATGCCGGCGTCCGCGTCCCCGCGGGCCACCGCAAGCTCTGCCCTCAGGATTTGCACCTCGTAACGAACGACCGCAGTTCCCTCGGAGAGAGCCCTGGTCAAATAGTCTTCCGCCGCTGCGTAATCACCCCGGATAATCAAAACTCTCGCCAGCCCACATGCGGCCCAGGAGGAGAAGATAGGCATCCCGCTGGCGGCCTCGCGGCAGTCCCGATAAGCTCTCTCCGCCTCGTCCAGAGCGCCTGCTGCGAGGCAGGCCACTCCCAGGCCTTTCAGCGCCGCCGCAGTCCACTCTCGGTGTCCAAGCCGCCGGGCAATGGCCAGGGCGTCCTGAGCGCTTTCCCGTGCCTCCTGCACCCTTCCGGCGTAGGCCAGCACCTCGCTTCTATGCCAAAGGCAGTAGGCCTCACCCGCCGGATGGCCCAGGGTGCGCTCAAGCTCGAGCGCCTCCTCAATGTCGGAAAGGGCTTCGTCCAGCTTGCCCATGAACATCAACAAGTACCCGCGGTTGGATCGGGGATTCCCCACCCGCAGCAACCTTCCGGCGTCCTGAAACATTCGGGCCAAGTGATCCAGCATGTGGAGAGCCGACGGGACGCGGCCGGCGTGAAGTTCGATGTTGACTTTGGTATCAAGGGCGTCGGCCATTGCGTTAGCATCCCCGGTTCGCTCGAGCAGGGCCAGCGCCTCGGCGGCACGCTTCTCGGCGCGGTCCAGGCGATTCAGGTTCATGTCCACCCTGGCGCCCGCCGTGAGCGCTTCGGCTCTGGCCCCCAAGTCCTGACCGGCCTCCGTTAGAGCAAGCTCGATTAGCTCGCTTGCCAGGACATAGTCCTCGTAACCGGAGGTCAGGATCGCGATCCGGGTCAGTATCCGCGATTTGTCCGGACCGGTCTGCTTGTGGCCTAAGGCCTCCCGCAAATCGTCACGCGCCGAGTGGAGATGCCCTTTTCGAGCTTTGGCCTCTGCACGGATCTCGAGTAGGCGGGATCGCGTTCCCGAGCTAGGGTCCAGACGGAGGCCAGCGTCCGAAAGCCTCTCAGCCTCGTCGTTAGCGAACCTGTCAAGGCTCCGCCTGGCCGCTTCGGCGAAGGCATCGGCCGCGGCTTCAGGATCACCGGCGCCAACTAGGTGGTGCGCAATCTCGGAGAAATCGCCGCCCTGCGATTGGAGTGCCCGGGCGATCATCTCATGCAGCCGGCCGCGCTCGAAACGATCGAGACCCTCAACGACGACGTCGCTGATGTGCTGGTGCTGGCTGGCCCAACCCCTGTCGCCAAGTCGGACCAACTGGACTTCTGCCAGGGCGTCTAGGGTCTTGAGGGTTGCGCTCTGTTCCTCCTCCTGCGCGATGGCGATCAGGCGAGCGGGCGCTTCGCGTCCCAACAGCGCCAAAAGAGCCAGCGTTTGCCTTTCCTTCATGCCATGGCGCTCCACCCGGGCCTGGATCGTCCGACGCTGTCCCGCTTGAGCCAGCTGGTACGCAAGCCGGCTCACGTCGGGAGCTTGAGCTTGCCACCGGCCGCGAGCGTCGGGAGCAATAGCACCTCGCCGAGCAAGCGCCCGCAGTAGCTCGGCGAGAGCAAACGGCATGGCCTCCATCTCCACCGAGATGGTGCGGACCAAATCCTCGTCGGCGATGAGCTCGGAGATCGCGCTCGAGGACAGGGGGCCCAGCGGGATCGCCTGGAGATCTGAACCGAGGCGCTGTAAGCCTGCAAGGAAAGAGGCAGCAGGAGCGTCCTCATGGATCTCCTCGGGCCGGTAGGCGACGACGAGACCGATGCGTGGAACCCGCGCGGCTGCCAGTAGGAGCAGATTTAGACTTGTGGCATCCGCCCACTGCACATCGTCGGCGACGATCAGCGGCCTCATCGGAGAAACTCCCTCGAGCAGCCGGACTGCCCCCTCGAGCGCCAGCGCCCGGCGACTCTCAGGATCGATCCTACTGTCGCCGATCGATCTCAGCTCCTGGAGCTCGGGCACGAGGTCTACCAGGGACTGTGCGAGCCGGCTGGAGAGGACTTGGGCCACCCCCACGTCGAGAGCCAGACACTCCCTCAGCAGAGTTCTCGCAAGCCCCCAGGGTTCCTCCCGTTGAGCGTAGAAAGCCTGTGCCGCCAGAACGGGGCGAGGGCATCGCCGGCCGATCTCGACGAGGAATCTCGATTTTCCTGCCCCCGAAGGGCCGGACACGACGATTGGCGGGGGAAAAGAGCTGGAAACAGACTCCAGGGCTTCCTTGAGTTCGGTCTCGCGGCCGACGAAGGGAAGTTCCTCAAGCGCCGGCTTGAAGGGGCCCTGCCCAGGACGCGGCGCCGGAGTTAATAAAACTTCTCCATGAAGAATCCGTGCCTGAAGCTTGCTGGCTTCATGTGATGGATCAAGACCGAGCTCGTCAGCAAGCAGGTGGCGCAGCCGGTCGAACGCCGAAAGGGCAGCGGCGGTATCACCCGACGCCGCCAGAGCCTCAATTAGCAGCAGATGAGACGCCTCCCTCAGCGGTTCCTGGAGGACCGCCTGCTCCGCGAGAGAGGCCGCCTGTCGTGGATCACCCGAGGCAAGGGCGGCCACGGCCCCACCCTCCAGGGCCTCCAAACGTGCTCCGAGCAGCGACGCCCTGTACTCCTGCGCCCAATCTTCATAGGCGTCCTCTGCTAACGGCTCGCCGCCCCAGCGATCGAGGGCTCCCCGAAACGCATCCCACGCTCGGCTGTGCTGCGTCTCACCAAGAAGATCCCTTCCCCGCTTTACTCCGTCTAGGAAAGCCTCAGCATCCACCACGCAGGTGTCGCTTTTGGCGAATGAGTAACCGCCCGGCCCGGTAAGGATCAGGGCCGGGTCCTTCAAGGCGCTCCGAGCACGCCGGACGAGAACGTTGATGTTCATGACGGGATCGGCAGGCGGCGATTTTGGCCAGAGCGCCTCAACCAGGAAGTCGCGGGAGATGAACTGTCCTCTGCGGCTCAGCAGGATACGGACCAGAGTTCGAGCTCGACGCCCGCCGAACGCGCCGGGAGGGATCTCCTCGCCGTCGCGGCTCACCGAGAACCGCCCCAGGACTCGGATATCGATCCCCATTGCCAAAGCCCTCCACCACCTCACATCCTGAACGACCGCAATGAAATTGCAATATCCGCCTTCTACCGTCTCGGTTCGAAGGATCAGTCGGCATCCGAACAGAGGGAGGGATCGAACATGAGCATCAGGACCGCAGAAGTGAGCGTTCCAAGCGAGGCGATAGATAAGGAATTGAGGGCCTTTCAGGACGCCGTCAATGCCGGCGACCTGGAAGCCTTGGTCGGCTCCTACGAGCCCGGGGCGATATTTGTGGTGGAGCCAGAGAAACCAGCCAACGGTGTAGAAGAGATCCGGCAGACGTGGGCCGGAATCCTGACGATGCAACCGACATTCGAGCTCAATGGGACCGGCCTTTACCACTCTGGCGACCTCGCGCTCGGGACGAGGAAGTGGACCCTCGACGGCAAGGATGCGGAAGGCAATCCGGTCCACCTAGAAGGCCATTGTGTGGCCACATACCGCAGGCAGCAGGACGGACGCTGGCTTCTCGTGCTCGACAACGCCTGTCCTTTCGACTGAGCAAAGTGCCTACTTACTTGAGCTTTGGGGAGGTGTCAGAGATGAACGCAACCACCACGATTGACCGCAGGCCGGCAGAGTCCAGACACACGGCAAATGGGTTTCAGGCCCCAGCTAGCGCCGCCATCGACTTCACTGAGCTTCTGGCTGATGTAGTCGTCCTGCCCCAAACCCGCACTGTTTCCCGGAACGTCGGATCCAGTGGCTCCTGGGTGACCCTCGACGAGCAGTGGGGAAAGCGTCTCGGGGCGCGGCGCAATGGCAAGCGCTACCGCCTCTCCAGAGCCGAGTTTGTAAGAAGGATGGCGGAAGAGGTGATTTAACCCGCATCACTGTAATGCTGCCGTTGGTGAGAACAAGCGAGGAGCAAGGGAATATGAGCAGAGTGGAGATCCAAAGTAGGCGGCCGTGGCAGGCCCCCGAAGAAAGGCAGAGGCTGGTGGATAGTGAGCTAGGGCAGTTCGACCCAGAGAATGCTGGCCAGGTGCGGCGCTTCATCTGGGAGCTCGAGGCTTCTACCTTGGCGCTGTCGGCACTCAGCAGCGCCCTGGAGGCAGGGATACTAGACCACCTAGCTGCACCCCAGGCTCTGCCCGAGATCAGCCAGCGCACCGGCGTCCCGGCACCCCTCGTTGAAGGCCTTCTCGACGTTCTCGTAGGACTCCGTCTGGTGCGCCGTGCTGGCGACGAGTTCGTCTGCGAGCCGGGACTGGCCTCGTGGGCGAGTGGGCGGGCAAAGGAGTTTCTCTTGGCCAGCTTGCATTCAGACCGCCTGCAAAGCTCCGAGCTCGTCGAGCGCTCCAAGAAGAAAGTGTTGTCGCTCGACGGCTGGTACAGCTCGGATCCCGAAATCCTCGAGGCCCAGGGGACCCGTTCCGCACAGTTGGTCGGGGCTTGGGTGCAGAGCTCCTTTCCTCTCCTCGACGGACTTGTCGAACGCTTGACGGCTCCTTCCGGGAACTTCCTCGACGTTGGTACCGGTGTGGGAGCGCTGGCAATTGAGATGTGCCGCCAATTTCCAAACCTTCGCGTGGTAGGGATCGACCCCTTCGAGTCAGCGCTTACCCTGGCCCAGAGAAAGATCGCTGAAGCCAGGCTCGAGGGCAGGATCGAGCTGCGGGCTCAGCGAGTGGAGGAGCTGGTCGACGACTCATACTTCGACCTCGTCCACATTCCGGCCCCTTTCCTTTCGACCGAAGTACTCGCCTTAGGGCTGAAGAGAGTAATGACGGCTCTTCGTCCGGGAGGGTGGCTTTTTCTTCAAACCCTGGCGGTTCCCGGCCCCGAACTGACGCCTGCTCTTTTTAGGCTTTTTTGCCTGCTATGGGGAAGCGAGGCCGTTTTGCCGGAGCAGGCGGCGAAGATGGTGGTGGAGGCAGGCTACGACAATGTGCAAGTTTTGCCCTCGATCCCTGGTGTTCCCGTACAAGCAGTCGCTGGGCAGCGACCTTTTCATAGTTCTCATTGACCTGGACCTTCGACGCTCTTTCGCGCTGGGGCTTCAGCAGAACCCGGCAGCGATCACCGAGATGGCGATCCCGTTAATCGGACTGAGCTGAAGCCGCATACACCGTCCGGCTAGCCGCCAACCTTTCAAATGGGGTGGAGGCATTGAAGCCGGGTAAGCAAGAGCCAAGGATCGCCTTAGTGGCCATACTCGCATTCGCAACGCGCTCCGCCCGAGCGTAAAGTTAAGATTTGGGTACTAGATAGTTGGCAGTCCAAACCAGCCTAGGTCTTCGGTCGACTCGGGAAGGGGGCTTGAAAATGGAAGTACCAGGTCGGGCAAAGCCGAGGGAAACAACTCCGCCGAAAGCGCGGGCCTCAGCTCCAGAGCCAAGAATTTGGCCCAC
>DATACZ010000165.1:0-7700 GCA_036258795.1 Actinomycetota bacterium | reverse complement strand
AACTGCGTTTCCAAGCCTACAGGCTAGACGTAGCCAGAACTTAATACGCTGGTCGGGGGCCTCGAGACCTCAGTCGTCAGTCCAAACCTCCACATTCATCCCGGTCGAGATGGCTTCCGCAAACTGACGCCACGTCGCATCATCACCTTCCCACCCCAGCTCATGTGCCACGCGTATTAGCTCAGTCTGGATTTCGTCGACCGGTCTGTCGCTGTGGGTTTGTCTGACTTGGTCAATGACGTCTTGATACATCGCCGCCAGGGTGCGATGGCCAAGTGATGCTTCCTGACCTAGTTCTTGCTCCGCCCGCTCAAAGTCGAAATCTTCCATAGGTAGACACCCCCCATAGGTCTTTCCCCATCTACCAAGCTAGCGAACCTGCCTGGCTATAAAGCCCAGACACCCTGGATCAAACAACCTCCCTTATGGCTCTTAAAGCCACCTAGCAGCGGGCTCCCGGCCTCAATTCTCCGGATTCAGCTCCGGGCGGCGCTTAGTAAACCCGAGCCGGTCTATAAAGAGGCATCGAGTGCCGCCGGCCTCGTAGCCCACCCGATCGGTATGCCAGGCGTGGTAGGCGATACGCAGGCCTCCGCTCGAATCGGTGAAGATCTCGGCTCCTCCGGGACCGGCAGCATCCTGACGAGATGCCATCCATGGGCCGCCACGGGTGGCCTTGATGAAGGGGCCCAAGGGACTGGCACCCTTTGCGTAGCCGACGGCGTAATGCTTCGTCGTCCAGTCGCCGCCACTGTAGAAGAGAAAATAGCGGCCGCCAGCTCGGGCAAGCGACGGAGCTTCGACCCGCGGCCGTTCCCAATCCTCCGTGTGGCTGAGCAGCTCCACGGCCTCGCCGGCGAGGGAGAGCCCGTCGGGGGCCAGCCGGGCACCCCAAAGCGTAGCGGGACGCCCTATGGCGTCATCGTCGGTCTTCCACAGGAGGTAGGCGACACCGTCTTCGTCTACGAACGTGCTTGGGTCGATACACCCGCCACGGTCGGCCTGTCTTAAGAAAGGGGCGGTGGAAGGTGGGACGAACGGCCCTTCCGGATCAGATGCAGTGGCCATCGCGATGTGCTGACGCCCGGACTTCTCGTCTCGTACGGCGACAAATAGTACATAGCCGTGCTCCCGCAACAGCACTGCAGGCGACCAAGTCTTTCCGGGACCGGCCCAGGAGGGGAGTTTCGGAAGCGCATCCCCAAGGTGCGACCAGCGGTCGAGGTCGGGGGAGACCATGACTTGAACGTTGATCCCGGCGGTTTGTGTGGCGTAAGCGTAGTAACGGTCATCCACTCGAAGTACGAAGGGGTCGGGGAAATCTTCCGCGTAAGCCGGGGCTGTCGAGCCGCGATGAGTTCTCTCGTGGCGGGCAGCGCCCTTCCGGGAAAATTCGATGGCTGCCACCTTCCCTATAGCCGACTTCTTCGAACACTATCGCGCCCGAAGCTGACCCAGAGTTTCAGTCGGCCGGGTGGAACGTCACTTTAAGCTCAGAGAATTTTCAGCGGCGTTCCCTAACCTCTAAACCAACACATTCATCCTGCTCAACATCGCCCCATTCAAGCGAGTTTGAATCACGGCCTGCTAAACGGCTCGTTCGATCAATTGAGAGGAGGTGGAAACATGAGCACGAGACTGCGGCTATTCGTGGTCGGCGTAATCGCTGCTCTGCCTGGTGTCTTCCTGTTCCAGGGTCAGGCATCGGCGGCTTGCGTAAACGCCGTAAACGCCTCGGTATTGGGCAACGCTGAGCAGAACAATGACTGCCCGACCAGCCTTGGGTTGCCAGGCGCCGGCGTGCCCTCCCTTCCCCTTCCTTAGCATTTAAGGGCGGAAGGAAGAAAAGGCCCCCTGCAGGGGGCCTTTTCCTTTGCTGCATTTAGGACGCTTTGGCGGTCTCGGCGACGATTGCTCGGTTCACTGCATGGAAGCCAATACGCCTGTGACTGCCATCGCAAAACGGCTTGTTGGCCGAAGCTCCGCAGCGACAAAGAGCAATGTTTCTACTGGTCACCTCGAACTCGTTTCCATCGGGGTCAACCAACTTGACGGGCCCCCGGATCAACAGCGGCCCGTTATCGGAGGGCTGAATCGAGCATTCTCTATCCCTTTCCTGAACGCGCATCTCAGGCCCTCCCTTCACGTCCGTAAATCTCAGCTTCTTGTCCGTCCTGGTCCTGCGGGGAGTCCGCTTTGCCAACCGCTGGAACAGCGGCTCTCATTCGAACCAGCAAATGGGCTCCGACCGCTCCCGCCGATGTCCCCAGCACTACCAAGGACGGCAGGATCTCAACCATGGGCTCGTGCATTCGTGTCACTTCCTTTCGGTTAATTGCGCTGCTACCACACGATCGAGCAGCCGATCGACTGGCTCTCGGCGACGGCGACCGGTCGCCCTGAGATGAGGTCATCAACGGCATTGGTCAAGTCGTGGCTGGTAGCTCTCGCCGGATCCCGGGAATCGGTAAGCCGGCCCCGGTATCTCAGTCGGCGTTGCTTGTCGAATACGAAGGCATGCGGCGTTGTGATGGCGCCGCATGCCCGGGCAAGGCGCGCCCCTTCATCCTTTACGTAGGGGAAAAGCCAGCCTCGCTCCTCGGCCACCTCCACCATCCGGTCAAAGGTGTCCGGCGGGGAGAGGTGGGGGTTGTTCGCGTTTACCGCGACTAGTTGCACCCCTTGGGGTCCGTACTCGTCGTGGATGCGATTGAACTCCCCGCCGTAGGCCTTCACGCTCGGACAACCGTTGCCAACGAAGACCAGGACGAGGATGGGCTCCTGCTCAAACGAAGCGAGCGAGTAGGCCTTTCCGTCCACGCCTTTCAGGCCGTGGAACTCGGGGGCGACATCGCCCAGCGCGAGCTCCGCTGCCGTTGTCGCCCCCACAGCTCCGGTGATCATGGCCTGTATCACCCCGCGATGCGGACCGAGTCGTCCATCACTGCCGACTCCTCGTCCACGAACCGGTCGGGGAACTGCTGGATGATGCCTGCCGTCAGTGTGTCGGCAAGGGTAAGGATCTCGGTCAGGATGTCGTCGAAGGCGGCCACATCCTCCTTCCAGGAGGCGTTCAGCCTTGCCACGACCTCCCGTCGGGTAAGGACCAGGTGAAGGTTGAGAAGGTCCTGCACGTCCTTCTCTGGCCAGTACGGGTTGGCCTGGCCGAGGAACCGGGCGATCTGGGCCGCGTTTTCGTCCCACTTCTTGTCCTCGGTGGCGAACCGCTCCTGGTCGCCCTTGATGGCGGCGTCGACCAGGTCGACCGCGATCATGATGTGCTGCTTGAGCAGGTCGGTAAGCGCTACGCCGCCCTCGGGGCCGTAGAAGCCCGCCACCGCGTTGCCGATGTCCTCCTGGTTCTTGAGTAGACGGCCGGCGGTGGCCTCCGTGTCGGGGTGCCCGTTCAGTGCAGAGACAACGTACTGCCTCGTCCAGATGACGTGGTCGACCCAGAGCCGGTGCATCGCACGGTTAAGGGACTGGGCCGCTTCGGTCCTAAATGATGGATTCATTGGTTCACTTCCTTTCGTTGTTTGTGACTTGTTGATTCACTGCTCCTCGTCGATGACGAGTACGGACTTAGGGATTAGGTCGGTCACATCACCTCCTCTCCCTGAGGACTGACCAGGGCAGGCGGAGGGCGTGCCTGGGGCGTCAGGGGTGAGTGAGGCTGAGGATCACCCCATGCCGCCACGTACCTGCGCCTGTCGAATTGGGGCTCCAAAGCCGCCACCCGATGCAGAAAAGATGGACGATCCGCTGATGAGCCGGCCGCCAGCACGGGCGGTGGCCCTCCCGAGGGCAAAGACTTCCTTTGCCGGCCAGTCCGATCGGAGGTGCTCCACGTCCATGAAAGGGAGGGAAGGATGTCGTCCCACAGATGCCTTGCCGCTCTGGAGCGCTCGTAGATGCAACCGCCATCGGATCCCCGGTCTACCGCAGGACCTGACCGGTCCAGATGAACGGCCAGCCGATCATGGCCTTCGAGGCTGATGTGCAGGCTGGGAGTCCTTTTGACTTCCCTGAATGAAGTGCTGCCGGGGTGCAGGGCTCCCCCGAGATGGGTATCGCGGCAAAAGTCGCTGTGATCCTTCAGTCGCTTGAGGAAAGCCTCGTTGCCGGCGCTTGCGTAGAGAACGCTTCTTCCCCTGCTCGGCGGCACCAGGACCACTCCCCTGATGTGATGAAAGAGGTTGGATTGGCCGAGCCTTCGGGACAGCGTCCGCGCCGTCCTGATGAAGCTTTGGTGCCTGCTCCCTGTCAACTCAGCATCTCCTGCTCTATCACCTGTTATTTGGGTCGATAGAACCCTAACCCGGCTCTCGCAGGAATGCAAGTGCTATTTCGCTAAATCCTTAAAGCGTTAGAGGCTAGGGTACCTCGTCGGCATGCTTTAAGTCTCTATATGTTGGTGATACACTGGGCTCATGAAAAAGCTTGAGAAAGATATCGGGCACCTATCGGTGCTGAGCGACGAGCTGCGTCGCCGCATGTACCTCTACGTGCGAGAGCAGACCGGCCCCGTGACGAGAGAAGACGTCGCACGAGCTATGGGACTTTCTCGCAAACTGGCGGCATTCCACCTCGACAAGCTGGCGGAGGAAGGCCTGCTTGAGTTTCAGTACAAGCGGCCACCAGGTCGTTCCGGTCCCGGAGCAGGCCGCCCTGCAAAGCAGTACCGCGTATCAGATATGGAGCTCGAGGTGTCGTTGCCCGAGCGGCGTTACGACCTGGTGGGGCGACTGCTTGTGGACGCGGTTCAAAGTGAGGCGCCCGGGGAGACCCCACGGGTTCACGCCTTCGACACTGCACGAAAGGCTGGGTTGGAACTCGGTGAGAAGGAGCGGCAAGAACGGAGGCTTCGCCCTCCAGGCCCGGACCGTACTCTTGCCGTGGCTGCTGACGTCCTCTCAGACCATGGCTTCGAGCCTAGCCGGGTAGGGGATGAACTGGTTCTACGCAACTGCCCCTTTCATGCACTATCCCGCTACGCCCCCCAGCTTGTCTGCTGCATGAATCAGGCCTTCATCGATGGGCTGGTCCGGGGCCTAGGGAACAACAATGTGGAAGTGGCGTTGGAGCCGAAGCCGGGACAGTGCTGCGTGGCCCTTCGCCGCCCTCCCGAAGGTAACGCCCCGAAGCCAGGCTAAACACGTGTTGCCTCATGGAGGCATCAGGCTGCGTCAGCCTGACGGAACAATCAACAGAGGCACGGACGAGTTCTTTACCAACGCCTCCGCGACACTGCCAAAGAACCAGCGGGCCGGACCGTCATGGTGTCCAACAACAACCATGTTGGCTTGCCATTCTTTGGCTTCTGAGAGGATCTCCTGGGCCGGGTGCCCATAACGCTGGACGTCACTTACCTCGGCCCCCGCTTCCTGGAAAAGCTGCGCTGGAGCATCGAAGATGCTCACCCCGGGCTTGGGCGCATGTGAAAGCCTTTCCTGGGCCTCCCCCACCGGACCGCCGTGGGTATCGGGATTGAATTCGTAGCCCACGACGCCCACCAATCGCACGTACGACCTCTTCGGAAGAATGCCGGCAAGGAACTTCGCGGCGTTGAGGCTGTGTTCCGAACCGTCCACCGCCAAAATTACCCTCGGCCCCGGTGCAGTGTCCTCGCAACCGGCAAACGCCGTCGTTTCATCAGTCACGGCCAATACCCCGGATAACGTATCGCCTCGCGCCTCCAGGCGCCTGAACCTCCACCAGATCGCCGACGCGGCGGTCAACCACCGCCCGTCCCAGAGGACTATCGATGGATATGAAGCCGGGGGCGCGAATGGTCAGATCAGCGTCATGGACGATCATCTCCTCGGTCACGTCCGACTCCTGGTCATACACCGTTACGAAGTCGGTCGGCCTGACGACCCCATGCGACCTATTGTTGGCCGCCCCCAGTTGGTCGAGTAGCCTGACGATGTCCTCGACCTCCCGTCGGGCATAGGTCAGGGCGGCGATGCCAGCGTCATCGCCATCTCCCTGATCCCTTTGCAGGCGAGGAATCTCGACCTCACGCAGGAACTTCAGGCGGCTAACCAGCTCGGCTCGGCCATCAAATCCAACGGCCGAAGTTCGTATCATTCCAGACCTCCTCGTGATCGATTGCTTAATGTTATCCTATTTTCATTAAGCAAGGAGTTGACTTGACCATAACCACCGGCTTGCCGGAAATCGACAATCTGATCGGGGGCCTTCAAATCGGCGATAACGTCGTCTGGGAGATCACGGGCCCAGTGGAATCGGCCCTAATACGGTCCTTCGTCGCCAGCCCGGCGGAGGCCGGCCTGGTGTACGTGACCTTCACAGAGCCGGCTTCTCGAGTTCTGGCGCGGTACCGAAAGCAGTGGCGCGACCGCAACGTATTGCTGCTCGACTGCTTCGCAAAAGGAGCCGAGGCCAGCCGCCGCGCATCCCAAGGTCGCCACCGAATTCTTGCGGTCGACGACCCCGCAGACCCCCAAAGGGTTGTTCAGGCGCTTAGAGAGGTTGAAGACGCTTTTGGGCCGGGGACGATCTATGTCTTTGACAACCTGACGGCCATTCAGGACAGCTGGGGTTCGGAGGAAGCCCTGAGCTTCTTTTTGGAGCACTGCCCGCGCCTTTATGAGCTACGCACCGTCGCGTATTGGTTTCTGCAAAAAGAGGCGCATGACCCCTCGTTTCTGGCCCGGCTACAGCGCACCACCCAGGTCGTCTTCGATACGACACCGGCGAACGGGCACCACCTCCTTCGCGTCGTCAAAGCCGCCGGTCGCAGCGACTCCGTCGGCCGCGTGGCCGAGCTCGTGGTCGAAGGTGACCGTATTGAAGTCCTGAGACATGAAGCTCAGGAGCTCGTCCAGATCGGCGAATCCCTCAAGGCGCGCCGGATGGCGAGAGGGATGTCTCAGGCAGAGCTGGCGCGCCGGATGGGAATCACTCCTAGCGCCCTTTCCCAGGCCGAGCGAGGACAGCGGGGCCTGTCAGAGGAGACGTTTGCCGCGGCCTCGGCCGTCCTCGGCACGGATGCGGCCTGGCAAGCACAGCCTAACACCCTGGCCCGCCGAAGGGCCAGGCGGTCTCGCAAACTCGCGGCCGGGTTGCACGCAGAGGAGGTCCTCGAAGACTCCTCTCGAATGTCTGTGCACATCCTGACCTTCTCAGCGGGCGCGGTGGGACACAGGCCTCCATTCGCGACCAAGCAGAGAGAAGTCGTCGTGGTGCTCTCGGGCATCTTGGAGTTGCGCATCGGCCCAGCCACAGAGGTGCTTCAAGCAGGAGACGCCATCGTCTTGAGAGACGAACCCGTGGCGTCGTGGTCGAACCCAGGGTCGTCTGCAGCCCGCGTGCTGTGGTGTGTCCTGCCGCCGGCCGAACGAATGCATTGAACCCGGGCCGTACTTGACCGGAATTAGACGGACGGCTGCAAAAACCAGGAGTCCCGGGCAAACCTGGATTAGTTATTGGGGGAGAGGAGAACTCGGAATGATGAAGGAATTCGTGGAGACGGAGATTCCCGTCGAATGCAGTTGGTGTGAGCAACGCTTGGTTTTGTTTCTGGGAGTCCGAGTTACCTCCAGCGACCCTTTGACCAGCCTCATCCTCTGCTCGACATGCGACAACCCGTCACTCCCCCTGGTACGCAATCGAGTCATCGCCACCGGCCGTCTGGAAGAAAGAGAAGACCACCTGGCGTGGGTTCCTACACGTCT
>DATACZ010000164.1:0-16591 GCA_036258795.1 Actinomycetota bacterium | reverse complement strand
TACGGCTGATGTGCTCGGAGGCTCGGGTGGACTCCAATCGCCTTCGCAGAGGCGCTCTCCAGGACGCCGACTGGCCCAAGCTGTCTCACGCTCTGGGTCGGGTGGCGGAGGCCCCGATCTTCATCGATGACACGGCCAGCGTCACGATCATGGAGATGCGGGCCAAGTGCCGCCGGCTCAAGGCCAAGCACGGGCTGGGGCTGGTCATCGTCGACTACCTTCAGCTGATGCAGCCACACCCCGGCCGCAGGTCCGAGAATCGGGTGCAGGAGGTGGCCGACATCTCCCGCTCGCTGAAGATCTTGGCGAGAGAGCTGGACCTGCCTGTAATCGCAGTCAGCCAGCTGTCCAGGAACGTGGAGCACCGGACCGATAAGCGCCCTTTGCTGGCGGACCTGAGGGATTCGGGAAGTATCGAGCAAGATGCCGACATCGTCATCTTCATCTACCGGGATGAGGTGTACAACCCGGATACCACCCAGAAAGGAATCGCCGAGATCCACGTGGCCAAGCATCGCAACGGCCCGATAGGGAAGGTGGAGCTCGCCTTCCTGGACCACTACGCGAAGTTCGCCAACCTGGCTCGAGGTCTCTAAAGCACGGCACAGATCGATAACTCCTGATACTGTTGCTGACAGGTGTGGAATCGGTCACACCGTGAGGTTTCTTCGCTTGTTAGTCCTTCAGGACACTTCCAACTCCTTCAGGATCCACCTCGAGCGACTCGAGCCCTCTTTACCAAGCTCGTGGCCTGAGTGGGCCCGAAAGGAGTTTTTTTGTTGTCAGCAACCATTTCATTTGCCGATCTCGGCGTATCCGAGGCGGTACTAACAGCGCTTTCCGAGCGCGACATCCTTGAACCGTTTGAGATCCAAGCACTCGTCATAGGCGACGCCCTCTCCGGTTGCGACGTCCTTGCCAGCAGCCGCACCGGCTCCGGAAAGACCCTGGCATTTGCCATTCCCGCAGTCGAAAGGACGGACCCCAACGTCAAAGGCCCATCGGTGCTCGTGCTGGTCCCGACCCGTGAGCTGGCGTCCCAGGTCACGGAGGACTTCGAGCCCATCGCCCGGGCCAAGGGACTGAGGGTGGCCGCCGTCTATGGAGGAGTGAGCATGGGCGAGCAAGCCAAGCGGGCCGCCAGGGCGCAAATCATTGTGGCGACTCCGGGCCGTCTGGAGGACCTTGCTTCCCGGAACCTAATCTCCCTGGCCAAGATTCAGATCCTGGTTCTCGATGAAGCCGACCGAATGCTGGACATGGGCTTCCAGCCCCAAATTCAGCGCATCGTCCGCAGGATCCCGGCTCAGCGCCAGACCATGTTCTTCTCCGCCACCCTCGACGGGGACATTGGGCGAGTGGCGGCGCAGTACACCAAGGATCCGGTGCGCCACGCGGTAGCGTCGGTGCTGGAGACGGTGGATGAAGCGGCGCACAGATTCATACCCGTCCCCGACGGCGGGAAGGTGCAGGCTCTCGTGGAGCTGCTGGCCTCAGAGTCAGGGCCCACTCTGGTGTTCGTAAGAACCAAGAGGGGAGCGGCCCGGCTGGCCAGAAATCTGAAGGCAAGGGGAATCCCGGCGGCGGAGATGCACGGCGACATGACGCAGGCAGCGAGGGAGCAGGCACTAGGCCGGTTTGCCTCCGGACGGTATGACACCCTGGTGGCCACGGACGTCGCGGCCCGTGGCATTGACCTTGACGGCATCAGGCAGGTGATCAACTTCGACCCGCCCGAGGACCACAAGGGCTATATCCACCGGGTGGGCCGCACCGCCCGGGCCGGTCGTACCGGAACGGGAATTACGCTCGTGATGGAGGGAGAGCGGGGAGACGTCGGGCGCATCGCCTCCAGGCTGAAGTTGGGCAATGAGTTCGAGGAGCTGGGGATGAAGGTGCCTGCTCCCCGGTTGGCCTACACGAGCGGCAGGGGCGGGAGGTCAACGCTTCGCCGCCGCCCTCGAAACAGGTTCTAGGCTTTCCCGGGAGTCTCACGACGACGACGAAGGTGCACTGCCGTCAGGACAAACCAGGTCACAAATATGGCAAGGAGAATTCTTTGCCCGAGGCCTGGATATCCGAAGCCTAAACGGATGCTTGCTCCATTTACGATCGACAGTGCCAGCATGGCCAGCGCCAGAACCAGCGTGGGTCTGTGAAGTGCGCTCCACTTCTCATCGTGCCTAAAGCCCAGCGATATCAAAAGCACACCGATGGTTAGGCTGAGAAATCCTATGGGGCCGTTGATTTGGTGGATCGTCCCCGAGGTTGTTCGGGATGCGCCTTCTAGGTCGATCGGAAAGGCTGCTGCGATCAGAAGGCCGACCACCCAGACGCCCCCTATAAGAGCAAGGCCGATGCGAGAACGTGCCGGCTCGGAGACTCCTCGATAAAGTCCGGCAGCGAGAGACAGGCAGGCCAGTGCCATGCCTAGGAAGGCCGAGGTCATGAGCCATCCGTATGGTCCAACCGCATAGTCGCTTGTTGGCCGCCTCAACGCGTCTTGCTCGGGTCGCAGAAAATGCAACACGAAAATGGTTAGGGCGAAGTAGGCGATTGCCACCAGGCCCAGGCTTGCCAGCTGCTTAATAGTCCGCCGGCTGGAGGCTGAACTGTTACGGGAATCAGTCAATCGGACCCCTCCG
Source organism: Actinomycetota bacterium (assembly GCA_036258795.1). Lineage (GTDB taxonomy): Bacteria > Actinomycetota > CADDZG01 > JAHWKV01 > JAHWKV01 > DATACZ01. Next base: position 13,946 of record DATACZ010000164.1, on the reverse strand, counting down.
GCAGATCCGCGGCCAAGGCTTCAACCGCTTGTTCCTCGAGCCAGCCGAGATACAGGTAAAGCGCCATGGCTTGACCTGCCGGGTCGTCACCGGGCATCGGCTCATCAAAGGTCTCCTCGGTCACATCGAGGCTGGTTCCAAGGAAGAGTCTCAAGTCGTTAAGCACGGACAACCACGCGGCAAGCTCCTCGGCGTCGACTTGTTCTGCGTCGATCGTCTTCTCCAGGATGTCCAGCGCGTGCTTCCGGCTGGATACCAGTTGGGCCCGGACCATCGAGTCGTACTCGGCGGACCTTTCAGGATCATCTGGATAAGCTGGCGGGAAGAGCCGCAGCAGCGAGGGGTGATCGGAATCCAGAAGCGAGCGCAGCTCGAGCGGAAGTTTTCGAAGTAGCTCCCTTTGCGATGCGGGAATGTCTATCGCGTAGGAGCCCGCCCCTCGGCGACGAATGAATCTCTCTTCGTCCACTAGCCGCCGTGCTGCATCGTCGCCCAGAGCCCGTGCGCGTGCAGGCGGGCGGTGTCGAACTCAGCCTTCTCCCTTGGCCCGCTCGAGACGACGGCCTTGCCCTCGTTGTGGACCTGAAGCATCAATCGATGAGCCTTCTGTCTGCTGTAACCGAATAGCTTCTGGAATACGAACGTCACGTAGGACATCAGGTTGATGGGGTCATTCCAAACGATGACCATCCAGGGAAGATCAGGGTTGACAACCTTGACTCCGGCGGGCTCCTCCACCTCGAGGGGGGCGGTAGAAATGGCTTTTGCATTCATATGCCAAACCGTACCCTCAACCGGCGACTGCGGTTCCGCCTAGGCGAATACTGCTAACAGTCGATGTTAGCCCCACGAAGGACAGGCTGCGAGTGGCCCTTAGAACCATGCGAGGGTGAACGGCTCACATCTTTGGTGGCGCCCCGGCAAGAATTATTCAAATGAAGGGCTGGACAAGAGGATCGAAATGGACAAATCCGGCTACATCCACCTCATGCAAACCGAATTGGAGCGTTGCTGGTGTCCGGCTAAATAGAAGGCAGCTTATTCCCGCTTAGCAGAAGGTATCCCCGCTTTGGTTCGAGGGCGGGACACTAATTTGCCAGCCAACCAACGCCTCCGACGAAAAGCATGATGATTCCGCCGACAAGAACGTAGGGCGCAACCAACTCCAATAGGTCGATGGCGGAGGATATGTCTTTGGGGTTTTTCTTAGGAACAAAGCGCCTTGTGACCATAGCGAAGGCCCCTGCGGCAGCAATAACGGACCCCACCTGTAAGAAAACCTCAACAGCCGTGTGGCTCACACTAGCGCCTTCCTATCTGTGACATGCGCAGCCCAATGCTCCACCGTTTACTCCCCCTGCCTTAGGCGCAACCTTCCCCCTCGCCGACCGCCGTCGACTAAGGAGAAGGTGGTTTGGTCAGCCCTAGCGTCATTGCCGGCGTGTTGTAGATAAACAAGGGGTGTTTCGCCGCTGTCAGGGCGCACCGGAGGCCTCGAAGAACCCCTTGGGCGTCTGCCCTTTAAGGAACGACTCGATCAAGGCGTGCAACAGATCGGTCTGGGTGATCACGGCGGTGTGTGACGTCGCCGGCAGCACGGCAAGGCGCGACGCCGGCAGCGGCTTGCCCATGTCGCCCATGACGCCGCCGCCGAGGAGGCGGAACAACGCCACCGAGTGCTCGAGCGTCGCGACGTCGGCGTCGCCAGTGATGATGAGCGTTGGAGTCTCCAGTGCCTTCACGTCGTTTTCCCACGCCATCGGCTCCTTCTCGAGCGCGATCAGCTTCCTGGCCAGCTCGGGGAACCCTTTGGGGTTGGCCGCGAGCTTCGGATACTCCTTGGCGAAGGGCATCTGCAGCATCATCTCCACCGTCATCTGTGGGATGACATCCTTGAACTCCGGCTGCCAGCCCTCGAGGTCGTACGCGACCGAGGCCGCGACGAGCTTGTTCACCTTTGCCGGGTGGCGTATGGCCAGCTGTATCCCGACCTGGGCGCCCATGGAATAGCCGAAGACGTCGGCATTCGTTAGGCCGACCGCGTTCATGAACTCCGCCACGTCGTCCGCCATGTTGGGATACGTGATGGGCCGGTCGATGTCCGTGGTGCGGCCGTGGCCTTGAAACTCGACCGCATAGACCTTGTGGGTCCGCGCGAGCCGGGGGATGATCGCCCCCATGGTCGGGATGTTCATGTACGCGCCGTGCAGCACGACCAGCGGATCACCAGTGCCGGACACTTCGTAATACATCTCCATGCCATTCACCCTGACGCGATTGCCGACGGCCTGCGCGGTGCCACGTGCAGCGCTGGCAAGAAGCAGGGATGCGGCGATGAGGGCAGTGCGAAACATCGGTCTCTCCTCGTGTCTCGTGCCTTTTTGGATTTCGGTGGCGCCCCCGGCAAGAATCGAACTTGCGACACCAGGTTTAGGAAACCTGTGCTCTATCCACTGAGCTACGAGGGCGGCGGGCCGTCCAAGGAAGCTACAACAAGCTGTTCCCTCAATGATATCGGGAGGCCGGTGGCCGCCTAAGTGGTGCTCGTCGCTTAGAACTTCAGGCCTTCGACGACACGGCTGGCTAACTTGTAACCGACGGACCGGGGTCCTCGATCCACGGCAGGGGGGCGTCCTTTCCGGCCAGGAACACCCAGGCTTCGCCCAGGCCCCCCTCCTTTGCGAGCTTCAGCACCTGCGCCCGCTCGGCCATGAGCGTTACTGCCTTCTCATGGTCGCCGCTCTCGGCAACCTTTTGGGCCGAACGGAAGTAGTTGTGAGCCACGTCGGCCAGTCCCAGCGACAGCAGCCAGGGACCTTGATTAATCAGCGGCTTGGGGTCGAATCCGGCCGCTCGGGCGGCGCGAGCCAGAGCTGAGAAGTTTACGTCGGCCGTCACATCCTGGGTCCCCGGGTCTTCGAGTGGAATCCGTCCTTTGCCACGTGGGCCGAAGGTGGCGATTCCACCGCTGGGGCCCAACTTCCAGATGTCGGGCTCCTCGTCGCCGTAGTCGATGACCAGCAGATACCCGTGCTCCAGACATCGAGCTGCCTGGCCGCACCACTCGTCGAACATGGGAGAAACCTCGAACCGATCGCCCGGGTTTAGGTAGGGGGATGCCCGGCCGGCTGGATCGGCCAGCACCGGATCGGAGAGTGGGCCTAGTCGCTCGACAAGCCGGCCACCATACAGGTCCACGTAGACCTCCTGGACCTCACCATCGCGGACTGCTTGGAGCACGTGCACGGGGAAGTTGTCCAGGACCTCGTTGGCGATGACGCAGCCAACGACCGGAGGTAGCTCATCCAAACTGCCTGCCCACTCCAAATTGGCTTGGACGTCGGCGAGATGTCGCCGCTGAAGCTTTCTCACGTCAGGCATTGGCTCGATGAAGCGCCAGCGCAGAGCCTCCCGCATGGGCCCGGCTGCCTGTATCGCCGGAGCGGCCAGGTCCCCTTGACCTGCCCCTACCTCAACCACCGTGAATGGGTTAGGGCGGCCGAGCGTCTCCCACATTCGGCGGACCTCCTGGGCCACCAGCCGGCCAAACCAGGAACTGACCGAGGGAGAGGTCGCGTAGTGGGCGCCGGCCCCCGGCACTATGTTCACGTAATAGCCGAAGCGAGGGTGATAGAGCGCGGCCGCCATGTAATCGCGAAAGGTGATCGGCCCCTCAGAGCGAATTCGCTCACGCAGCTCATCAAGCAAGGAAGCGGTTTCAGTCGTCATGATTTGAACTTTACCGCCCCCTGCGTGCGCTAGTGGCGCCGGATACACTGCCCGCCATGACCGTGGACGAGGCGAGGGCACTGATGCACGAGTGGGTGAAGAGCGAGGCCCTTCGGGCGCACATGGAGGCGGTGGCCGCCTGCGTCGGGGCCTACGCTCGAAAACTCGAGCCCGACCGGGTCGAACATTGGACGGTATGCGGGCTTCTTCACGACTTTGACTACGAGAAGCATCCCAGCCGCGAGGAGCACCCCTTCGTGGGAGTGCAGGAGCTGGCTCGCCTCGGCGTCGATGAAGAGATCAGGGAGGCCATCCTGGGTCACGCCGACTACAGTGGGACGCCCAGGACCACGCCACTATCGAAGGTTCTTTATGCGTGCGACGAGCTTGCCGGCTTCATCGTGGCCTGCTCCAAGGTCCGTCCGAACGGATTGGGAGACCTGGAACCCAGGAGCGTAAAGAAGAAGCTCAAAGACAAGGCCTTCGCCGCTAATGTCAGCCGTGAGGACATTGCCGGCGGCGTCTCCGAGCTTGGCGAGCTATTCGAAGCCTCCGATTTGGCGGCCTTTGAGGCCCAGCACATCCAGACCTGCATCGAGGCCCTCAGAGGCCAGAAAGAGCTGTCCTCTTAAATCTGGTTCGTACGACGCAGCGAGCGCGGGCGCCCGTCGGGATCCACGAATTGATTGTGAATCGCCTTTGCCCACCATCGAGAATGCCAGGGGACGGCCTCGGGCCGGTGCAACCTGGCGTGTCCGGGGGGACGCGGCCCCTCCCGGCCTTGTAGATGCCACTCGTCCAGGGCACCGGCGGCTGTGCGCCAGGCCTCGAAGCCTGAGACCGGGTCGATGAGGTCGTGGTCCTCACCCTCGCGCCGCCCCAGATGCTCTCGCCAGAGCTCGAGCCGGGTGTCGCGGGCCAGCCTCCGGGCCTTGTCGCCTAGACCAGCTGGATCGGTGGGCTCCCGGCCATCCACTGTGGAGTCGAGGATCGCGCAAGACAGCTCGGAGTCGTGAGTCCAGGACCGGCGGTTTATGTTGTCAGAGCCGACCTCCAGCCACACGTCGTCGACGACACAAACCTTGGCGTGAATATAGATGGGCGTGCCGTGGACGTTCTCAAGATCGTAGACCGCGACGCGTTTGCCCCCGGCAGCCACGAGCTTATCGAGGAACTGAAGCCGGCCGATGGTCTCGCTCGACCCGGCTACCTTTCCGCCCCGCTCTGGAAACCGAGGCACAACGATGATCAGATGCAGCTCGCGGGACCTGCGGAGCGCCTCGACGAAGGCCTGGTTGGTCAGCTCGGACCACAGGTATTGGTCCTCGACATAGATGAGCCGGCGAGCCCGGTCGAGGGCCTTGAGGTACGCGCGGGCGATGCTCCGCTCACCCTCTGAAGCGAAAGGATAGGGCGGCCGTTTGGCGGGGTAGGTCCGCACGACCTGAACGGCGTGGGGTCCCTGGGGCAAGGGATCAGCTTGAACCGGAGGTAGGGGATCGGGCCGGCGGGGCTGGCGAGTCAGCCGTCGAAGCACAAACCTTAGAGGGTTGCGGTGGTCGAGCGGGGTCGAGTCCTCCCAGCGTTCCCGGAAGGTGTGGGCCAAGTCGCCTACTGCGGGTCCGCGAACCTCGAGCTGGACGTCATGCCAGGGAGGGCGCTCTCCGTACTTGGGGTTGATTTTTCCAGCCTGGGTGTCGCCCTCATGGCTGGCGTCGTCACGCCGCCCATAGGCCAGGTCGATACCGCCGACAAAGGCCACGTCGGCGCCGGCCCCTGGGGGGCCTGAAGCCCGGCGCAACACGAACAGCTTCTGGTGATGACTGCCGCCCCGGCGGACGCGCTCGTCCAGGAGAATCTCGCCTCCGGCCTCGTTTACCTCACGTACTAGCTTGACGTTTTGTTGTTCGCTGAAGTGCGCTTGGCGGGGGTGCGAACGCCAGAGCAACCCACGCACATGCACGCGCCGCCTGGCCAGATCGGCCAGGACCTTGCCGACCTCCGTGCCCGGTCCGACGAGCTGCTCGTCCGGGTCGCCCTCCCAGTCGGTGAAGTGAACCCAGTCGTCGGGCCCCAAGTTCTTCAGCTCCTCGTAAAGGCTCTTGAAGTAAGTGGCCCCGTGCACGAGCACCCGCACCAGATTGCCCTCGGTGTAGGCGCTTTCGTTCAAGCGACGCCGGTCGATCTCCGTGCTGGGATTGCCGCGCTCGTCGGGAGTCAGGAACCAATCCTCGAGGCTACTTTTCACTTAGCCGTGAACAGCCGCCACTCACCGGGGACACCTTTGAGGACGTGAGTGCCGGCATCCTCGAAATCGATCTCCGAACCGGCAACGAGGTCCTTGACGGTGGAAGAGACCAGCACCTGACTGGGGCCGGCCATGGCAGCCACCCTGGCAGCAATGTGGACGGCGATTCCGCGGACATCTCCATTCAGGATCTCGCACTCCCCGGTATGCAGCCCGGCGCGCAGCTCGAGCCCGAGAGTTCGAACCTCCCGGGCCATTGCCTTGGCGCACAGCACACCTCTGGCGGGGCCGTCGAAGATTGCGAAGAAGCCGTCGCCGATGGTCTTTATCTCCCGGCCCCGGAACCGCCGGAGCTCGCGCCGCACCGTCGAGTGGTGGGATTCGAGAAGGTCCTGCCATCTAGCATCCCCCAGCTTGGCCGCCTTCTCGGTGGAGCCGACCAAGTCCGTGAACAGACAGGTCGCAAGCACCCGGTCCAAAACCGGAGAGGGGCGAACCCCAGTTACGAATTCTTCAATCTCTTCGAATACGGCGTTGCTATCCCCTGAGAAAGGCAGATGATCCTCTCCCGGAAGCAAGACGAACTTGGCTCCCGGGATCTGTTCGGCCATCCATTTAGCACCTCGATAGTTGGCCACACGGTCGCCCTTTCGATGGACCAAAAGGGTCGGGATTCGGATCAAGGGAAGCAGGTGGCGCACGTCGATGTCGGCGAACATCTTTACCAACTGTCTCATCGCTGATGGACTGGCGGCATTCCTTTCGAACGCCCTCCACCACCCCGCAAAATCCGGGTCGTCGACCAGGGAGGGAGCAAACACGTCGAGGGTGAATCCGGTGCCCCAGTACTCATCCACGTAGGAAAGGTTCATCTCGACGGCCTCGGGATACGGAGCCCACGGATAATCCTCGGTGGCGATCGACCGCGCCATCGCCCCATACAGCACAAGGTGACTGGTCCGATCGGGATAGGTTGTGGCGAATAAAACGCTCATGGGAACACCCTCAGAGATTCCCAGGAGCGCCGCCCTCTCCGAGCCGGCCGCATCCATCACCGCCCGCACATCGTCCATGCGTGTCTCCAGGTTAGGAATGTCGGGTACCCGGTCAGAAAGCCCCGTGCCACGCTTGTCGAAAAGGATCAGGCGGGAGAAGGAGGCCAGCTTTTTGAGGGACCTCTCCATCAATGGATGGGTCCACAAAAAATCCACATGGGAAACCCAGCCCGGAACGAGCACCAGGTCGATGGGGCCCTCTCCCAAGACTTGATAGGCGATCGACACATCTTCGCTGCGGGCGTATTTCACATCCATGAGCCGGGCCTAACGCTATCCGATGTACTGCTTGATGAACCAAAGTGTTGCGCCCGGCCTGTAGCTTCCAAGCTCAGCCATCCACGGGGCCCAGGCGCGTAGGCAGCCCTACATTGTTTATTGTGCTGTCGGAGGCTCAACATCCCGAGCGTGTGAGGTGAGGCTTGCGGCCGTCGTTTGATTGGCGAGATCTTCCCAGCGGATTGGTGGACTGGAGCGTGTCGCACCTGCCACGCATCGCCCTCACGCTCGTTATTGCACTGATCCTTCTGCGGTCAGGCCGACGCCTGCTGAGGCGGTTTGAGAGGCGCCTCGAGTCTCAAGACGCCAGGACCGATCGACACATAAACCGCTCCGCCACCCTCATCTCCATCCTCGGACACATTCTCTCGATCACCGTGTGGACCATCGCCCTGCTGCAAGTACTCGGCGAGATTGGGATAGAGATCGGACCCATGATCGCCGGGGCTGGGTTGGTGGGCGTTGCCCTGGGGTTCGGGGCTCAGAGCCTGGTTCGCGATTTTCTCACCGGTTTCTTCGTACTCCTCGAGGATCAGTACAGCGTGGGAGACCGTGTAAACATCGACGGAGTGGTCGGCATCGTGGAGCGATTTTCACTGCGCCTTACCTCCGTGCGCTCCATCGACGGAACCCTCCACCACATTTCCAACGGCAACATCAAGATTGCATCCAACACCTCTGCCGGCTGGTCCAGGGCAATCGTCGACGTAGGGGTACCGCACACCGAGAACCTGGACAAGGTGAAGGAGGCGTTGCTACGAGCCGGATCACTTCTTGCCGCCGATGATCAGATCGGCCCGCTGGTCCAGGAGATGCCGGAAATCATGGGGGTCGAGGAGTTTACGGAGTCCCAGCTGAGAGTCCGTGTGGCCATCAACACGGTTCCCGGAAGGCAGCGCCCCGTTGCCAGGGCTTATCGGCGCTTTGTCAAAGAAGTGTTCGATGAGGAAGGGATCGAGATGGACACCACCACTACCCTGGTGATGCAGTCGAGCGAGTCGGGGACCTCCGTAATCAAGGATGAGGACGGAGTGCTTTCCCGAGATCAGTCGGAGTAGGGCGCAGTCAGCCGACCAGGTGTCCTAGCTCAGCGGTTCCCATACTCCTCATCGGTGACCTTACGCGGCTCCCAGCTGGCCGACCCAATCGTGAGCGACAGGTGCATCATGGGGCTGCTCGGCCCCGCCCCATGCCAGTGAAGCTCGCCCGGAGGGGCATAGACGACGTCACCCGGCGACAGCTCCACGGTGGTGCCATCTTCGTTTTGGACCAGTCCGGCGCCCTGCACCACATAAAGCACCTGCCCTTGCTGATGCGAGTGCCAATCCGTCCTGGCGCCGGGCTCGAAATGGACGGCGAGAGCACTGATGCCGCCCTCGGCATTGCTCAAAGGTCCGAACCAAACCTTGCCCGTAAAGTGCTCTTCGGGAGCGGGAGTCCACTCAATGCGCTCTGCGGGGGTGTGTTCCATATGCCGGCCTCCCTGACAGCCAGATCGGTCCGTCGCCTGGGAGGTTACTCCATGCTTGGCAGGGCGTTGCGAAGGATGACCCGGTTGGGGCTCGAGGTGTTCTCCTCGATCCACTCAGTGTTGGGAATCATGTTCTCGAAGTCTTTCCAGATACGGCTGTCCGACCTGCAGTCGTATCTCCGGCACAGAGCGGGACGATCCTCGTAAATCGTGCACCCAAGCTTGTCGTCCACGTGGGCGCAGTATCCCTTTGAGTTGTGAGCGATGAGGTAAGGAAGCGATCGATCCCACTTGATCTTGCCGGACCTCACCTCGCCGGGTGTCAAGGCGAAGTTCAGCTTGCAACAGGCCGCCTTGCACAGGTGCACGCGCTCGGAACAGTTGATCGCGACGGGAGCGGGCGCACCTGGCGGATCGAGCCGGTATCTAACCCCTGACCACGATCCAGGTGCCGGTTCAGAGTCTTCCTCGGCCCCCACCTCATCCGCGCCGTCTGGGGCGTTCTCCGGGAGAGAGCTGCCGCCTCTTCCCCGATGCGTGGGGTCGTGGCAAACCGCTTCCCAGCCTGCTCGGAGGGATGCGAGCCGGCTTGTGTCCCAGCCCTTCTTCCCCAGCTCCGACACCAACCGGTCAAGATCTTGGCCGGCGCTTGCAGGCCCTCTTGCCTCGTTCCCCATGAAAAGACCTCCGGGGAAACTATGGCACGTTTTCGCTTACCGCGGGACCCTCAGGCAGCCCTCGGGATGGCTATAAACGCGCAACCAGGCGGGCGGCTATGGGGGCCGCCACCTCGCCTCCCACACCTCCTGCTTCTACCAGAACGGCAAACGCATGGGAGCCGGAATATCCGACGAACCAGGCATGGGTATCCGGCGGCCTCTTGGTGCCGAACTCAGCTGTGCCGGTCTTGCCGGAAACCTCCTTGCCCGGGACCCTGGCTCTGACGCCAGTTCCCTCGGTGACTACCAGCCTCATCAGTGATTGGAGTGTTTGGGCCACTCGAGGTTCGAGCGCTTCAGTCGTGCCGGGGCTCTGGCCGGCAACCAGTTGAGGAGGCCGCCAGGCGGAACCTGCCACCGCGGCTGCCACCGTCGCCATATGCAAGGGACTGGCCTGCACGCGCCCTTGTCCAATTGCCGAGGCGGCCTGGTCGGTCAGGTCGCGGGGGGCCGGGAAGCTGCCTCCGGCGACATCGAGTGGGAAAGAGTAATTTTTGCCGAAGCCGAAGTTCTGGGCTGCCCCCGCCAACTCCTCCTCCTCTATCGAAGAAGCAAGCTTGACGAAGGCACTGTTGCACGACTGCGCAAAGGCCTCGCGAAACGGTACGTTGCCCAGGCCCTTGCTCTCGAAGTTTCGGAAGGTCTTGCCTCCTACCTTGGTCTCCGGTGGACATTCGACCGTCTGATCGACGGAGACGTCCTCTTTGAGCAGTCCCGCGGCGGTCACGATCTTGAAGGATGAGCCGGGAGGGTACCGACCGGTGAAGGCTCGGTTGAACCCCGCAACGGGGCGGCTGACCGCCGCTCGAACCTGGGCGCTCTGAGTATCGACTACGACGATCGCTGCCGGTGAGGACACCCCGTCCAGGGCGGATTCGGCTGCGGTCTGTACATCGATGTCAAGGGTGGTTTGAATTGATTCGACCGGCTGTCCCGGAAAGCTATGCAGGACCTCGAGCTGCTGCCCATCCGGGTCGTTTAGTACTACCTGCCCCGACGGCCGGCCGGCGAGCCTCCTTTCAAAAACCGCCTCCAACCCGGAAATGCCGACCTGATCGCCCTGTCGATAGGGCTCGCCCAGACGCTTCAGCGCCTCGGCGGTCGCTTCTCCCACCCTGCCGATCACGTGCTGGGCAAATCCCGGACGGGGAGGCATGCGAAGCTGCCGGTTCTGGAAAACCAGTCCCGGCACCGGGTAGATGGCCGGCTTCACCGTCTCATAGCGCTCGACGGTCACCTCCTCCACCGGAATGAACCAGTCGGGGCGAACGCCCGGCTTATCCAGCAAGGACCTGATCCGGGCCGGGTCGGAGCCGAGGTTGATTACCAGGGCTTGAATTAGGGCGTTGCGGTCCTTGATTCGCTGAGGCACGATTCCCACCACGACCGCCCGCCGTGTCTCGGTGAGCGGCCGGCCGTCGGCCGCCAGGAGCTTCCCGCGCTCCGGCCACGTTCTGGTGGAGCTAAAGGTGGCCCCGCGCTCCATGTCCGGGTGGATGGCAGACGGCGACCAGTCGATGAACCAGTTGCCCTGGCGCCGTTTCAGATCCAGCCTTGCCCTATAGCTCCAGTCTCCCAGAGTGCGAACTCGGAGCCTTGCCGTAAACGGAGCCACCGCGCTTCCCCCATCGGTTGTAATCTCCCCCAGGTCAAAGGAGCGCCTGGCAAGAGGCAGGTCCTTGAAGACGGCCTCGTTGACGGCGGAAAAGTCTTTTGGCGGCTCTAGGACGAGCTGGCGCATTGCTGAGTAATCGGACTTCTCCCAGGCGTCGAGGTAGGCAGCGGCAGCCCGCTCTGGCGAGTCCCGGAAGAAGAAGTACCAGGCGGTTACTCCTGCCGCGGCGAGTACGACCAAGAGCAGCGCCGCCACTGCAGCCGGCCGTCTCAAGGTCCTCCTCGCATCCGTGTGGACTCCACAGACAAACTCAGGCCGTCGGAAGGGCCTGTTCCAGCCACCGTCGGAGCACCGGTTCAGGAGCTGCTCCCGTTTGGCGAGCGACGACCCGGCCGCCATTCATCACCAGCAGGGTCGGTATTCCCGTGACATCAAAGCGCCGGCTGAGCTGAGGGGAGTCGTCGACGTTTACCTTTACCAGCTTCACCCGCCCGGCAAAGTTGTGGGCAAGCTGCTCGAGCGCAGGGCTTACCATCCGGCAAGGGCCGCACCATGGGGCCCACAGGTCGACGAGGACCGGAAGCTTGGAGTCCTCCACCACCTGGCCAAAGTTCGTGTAGTCGGCGTCGGCAATCCAGGGAAGGGAGGCGCCACAGCTCCCGCAGCGAGGGGTCCCCGCAGCCGCGGCCGGCACCCGATTCCTGCGTCCACACTCCGGACATTGGGTCACCTTAGACGGCGCAGGCATCACTCCGTCACTCGACTTGGTCCTGCGCCGGTGCGCCGGTTTAGGGAGCTCATGTGGCTGCCGCCGTCAGCATACGGCGGATCTTGAACGCCAGCGCAAGAAACAGAATGCCCATGAACAGGGCGTACCAGCCAATCAACCAGGTGATCGCTATGGCTCCCGCACCCGGCATCAGCACCAGCAGGACTCCGACCACCAACGAAAGGATGCCGGCAAGTCCGAGCATCCACTCATTGCGGATGTCCTTGCGCAGGCGAATGGCGGCTGTCACCTCCAGCGCCCCCATCATCAGAGCCCAAGCAGCAATCAAGTACAAAAGGGCCAGAGCTGTTATGCCTGGCCACAGGATCGTGATGATTCCCGTAACGATGCCAAGGCCCGCCTGGACGATCAGGAGGGTTCCCCGACGGCGCTCTGTCTTCGGGTCCCGGAAGGCGGCCGCCACAAGGTAGGAAGCTCCATGCACTAAAGCAAACACACCGAACAGCAAGACCATCGCCAACAAGGTGATTCCAGGCCAGACCAACGTGAGAATGCCAAACACAACGGCAGCGCCGCCTCTCAGGGCCAGGCTCTTCCAGATGCTCAAGTTAAGAGCCACCCTCTCAACCTCCTCAGTCTGCGTAGGCCCCTTAGTAGAGGCTATCCCTTTGGCTTTTCTTATTAATTGATCAGCGCTCTTGTTCCCCGCTCAGTATGAGATGCTGGCCACCTGACATTGAACAAGGCATTTCGACTCTTTTGGTTGAAAGCTGGAGGGGCGCAATGAGTGCCGACAATTGCTCGCATCTCGACACGATCAAAGATGTACAGCCGTCAAGCGACGGTTGTGAGGATTGTCTCAAGATGGGGGACGAGTGGAACCATCTTCGTATCTGTATGACCTGTGGCCACGTGGGGTGCTGCGACAACTCCAAGAACCGGCACGCTACCTGGCACGCCTACGGCGAGAAGCATCCCATCGTTCGCTCCTTTGAACCGGAAGAGGAATGGCTGTGGTGCTATGCGGACGAGCTTTTGTTCGAGCTGGAAGGCCTGAAACCCGGGCCCTGGCATACCTGACCGAGCCTCGACTCTCGTCGGGATTAGTCGTTCATTCCTTGGCTGCACTTCCTTTTTAAGCGCGACAATGCTCATGGCGTTGCTGGGCAAAGAGGTGATCCCGTGAGTCAGGTACTTGGCCAGTCCCTTCTCGAGGCGGGCAGGGAAGCGATCGATCGAAGGGCATGGCGCGAGGCGTTCGACATCTTCACCAAGGCCTCCTTACAGGAACCACTTGGGCCCGAGGATCTCGATCGACTTGCCGACGCGGCTTGGTGGACTGGAAGGCTCGAAGAGAACATCGAGGCGCGTCAAAAGGCCTACGCGGGATACCTGAAAAACGACCAACCACGGCAGGCTGCACAAGCGGCGGTCTTCCTGGCACGTGACTACATGGGCAAGCTGGCTCAATCGATGGCCGGCGGATGGGCAAACACCGCCGAACGGCTCTTGGCAGGGGAACCTGAGAGCCCCGAGCATGGGCAGCTGTACCTGCTAAAGGCCTTTATGGCGTCCCACGGTGGCGACCATGAGGCGAGCAGCAAACACGCCGATAAGCTGCTCGAGATCGGCACCCGATTCGGTGACAGAGATCTTCAGGCTTACGGTCTCATGTTCCAGGGCCGGGTTCTTTTGGCGCAAGGAGAGGTCGATAAGGGGCTGGCGCTGCTGGATGAGGCCACCGTGGCGGCAGTGAGTGGGGAGCTTGGTCCCCAAGCGACCGGCCTCATTTACTGCATGGCGATCACCTCCACATCGAGCCTCCGGGATTACCGTCGGGCCGGAGAGTGGACCGAGGCGGCCAAGCGATGGTGCGAACGCCAGTCGATATCTGGGTTTCCAGGCCATTGCCGAGTCCTGCGAGCGGAGATCATTCAGCTGAAGGGGTCATGGGCGGAAGCTGAAAGTGACGTGCGGCTGGCCTTCAACGAGTTGAAGGACTTCAACCTCGAGCTCGCCGGCGAAGCCCTCTACGAGCTGGGAGAGATCCGCAGGCGCATGGGAGATCTGAGAGCGGCAGAGGAGGCCTTCCGCCAGGCC
>DATACZ010000163.1:0-3818 GCA_036258795.1 Actinomycetota bacterium | reverse complement strand
GCTACCGACCGATGTAGCCCTTGAGCAAGCCCTCCAGCTGGCGTTGGTGATCGACGGTGTCGAACTGAAGCAGTGGGTTGGACGACATCAAGTGCTCATCCACCCTGCTCATATGCCTGATGTAGACAGCAGGATGGATGTCGCCACTAGAGTCGGTCTCCACCGCGATTGCCACGGCGTCCTCGCCGGCTGAATCCACGAAGTCAGCCAGGGGCTGAATCCCCCGGTCAAATATTCCTTCCGGGCCGAGCGAAACTACCCTCGCCAGATACGAGCGTTGGTTCCATAGCTCCGGCGCCCTGGTCGCCTCGGCCAGCAGGTACGGAACCAGGCCTGCCGGCTCGATGAGTCTGTGCTTTGGCTGGAGCCCAAAGTGCTTAAGGGCGATGTGCTCCGCCATCACCCGGGCGTTGTAGCGGAACCCCTGCACCGCGGCCGAGTTTGAGGAGAGGCCGTACTTGTTGAGCCCCGGGGACGCCTGGGTGATGGAACCGGCGAAGTAGATTCCCGGCACGGAGGCACTCTCCCAAAAGGGCGTGATTGCGGGGAATCTGCCTTGATTGAGCGTGGGCACTCCTAGCTTGGTCAGATCACCCAGTGGGGTGGCAAAGCCGGTGGCGGCGACGACATCGTCCACGCTGAAGGTCAGGCTCCCAGGCCGGGTGGTGCCGGTCGCATGAACCCGATAGCCGGAGGCCAACCGCTCGATCCGGTCGATGGCGACGTCGAGGATCAGATTTCCACCGCCGAAGACATGATCCTCATACGGCTGGAGATAACGGGCCCGGGCGCCAATTGCGGCGTGCTCCACCACCGATATCCGTGCCGGCCTGGGCGATCCCAGGTAAATCCTTCTTGCCACGGGGAGCAGCGCGTCGGCGACCTCAAAGGCAGAGTTGCGTTTCCCGATAACGAAGACTTGCTTGTCTTCGTACTGCCTCAAGGGCTTGGCCTCCGTATAGTGCGGCACCTCGTCCATCCCGGGCGTCGGCGGCTTCCAAGGGGTGGTGGCTCCAATGGCGAAGACCACGACATTGCAGGAGTACTCTCCGTCCGAGGTACCGAGCACGAAGCCTCCGTCGACGAGGCGCGTGCTCTCCCACATGCATCCATACCGGACCTGGATGCCGGTTTGTTCGGCAAATGCGGCAAGGCCCATCTCCATCTCCGCCCGAGAGGGGAAGTAGTAGGAACGGTCCATGAACTGCCTTACCAGGGCGCTTTGGCTCGGCTCCTCGCCCAAAAGGCTGTTCCAGTCGTACCACTCGTATGCTCGGGTGCCGGGTTGAGCAGGCGCGAACGGCTTGGTCCAGGAGATCAGGCGCTGAAAGATGGGCAGTCTCTGAAACATCCCGCCGGGGGCCCCGTCGGCCGAGATGAGCGCATGTTTCACACCCAGCCTGGTCAAGGAGTAACTGGTCTGAAGTCCCCCTGGCCCGCTTCCTACCACGACGACCGGGTAGGGACCGGGAGGGAACGGCCTCAGTTCTGCCACTGCAGGGCGTTACGAAGCCTCATCGCCTCGACCTGGAGCATGCGGTACATCACTTTCGGGTGAGACTCCAGGAACTCCTGGGTTACCGGACCTGGAAGCACCAAGCAGCGAAGAGGCCCCAGGGCCACCACGTCGGCGGTGGGGGACTCTCCGAGGAAGATCGATATTTCTCCGAAGAAGTCTCCGCGGCCAAGACGAGCGATGTCCTTACCGCTTACCCTCACCGACGCCGACCCCTCTGCAATCACGTAGAAGCCTGAGCCGGTAAACCCCTGCCTCAGGATGCGCTGTCCCTCACCGAACCACTCCTCGTGAAAGGTGTGGGCGGCCGCCTCCAACTCGGGATGAGAAAGATCGGCGAAGAGGGCAAGGCTTCCAAGCATCTGAGCCAGGTCGTGTTTTTCTTCCATGGGGACCCCTAAGTAGTTGGTCGTGAAGATTATGCCTAGTCCTTTGGTATAAAGGCGCATGGCCAAGCCCACGATGGCACAGCGGGTTGCGGCGCTCAAGGAGATCCCTCTCTTCGAGGGGCTGTCTCAGCGATCTCTTCAGCGCATCGTCCGAATGTCGACTGAGGTGGATATTCCAGCCGGTCAGGTTCTGGTCACGCCGAGAGCCGAGGGTTCCGGGATGTTCATCATCGAGGAAGGCACCGTCGAGGTGGACAAGCTGGGCCGAAAGATGGAGTTGGGGCCGGGCCAATTCTTTGGTGAGCTGGCGCTGTTGACATCGACCACTCGCACCGCCCGGGTCCGGTCCAAGACGCCCGTGCGCTGTCTGGCCATCAACAGAACCGACTTCCAAAAGCTGCTTACTTCCGAACCCAAAATCGCCATTTCGATGCTGGAGGTGCTGGCCCAGCGCCTCGCCGAGTCGCCCTAGGAGAACCTGTGGACGCAGTATCGGCCTTTGAGCAACTGGAGAATCTCCAGGTAGTGGACGTGCGAGAGCCGGCCGAGTTGGAAGGCGGGCGCATCGAAGGATCCCTCAACATTCCGCTAGGAGAGCTCCCCTACCGGCTTACAGAGATCGACGAGAGCCGCCGGGTTCTGACGGTTTGCGAAACAGGGGACCGGAGCTCCCAGGCCGCCCAGATGTTGAAGGAGCAGGGATTCGACTCTGAGAACTTAGACGGCGGTATGTGGGGATGGACCTTGCGGCGGTATCCCGTCATCAATGACCAGGCCTAGAGCCTAGATAGGGACTCCGCTCTGTCGTAGTGGGTGTGGCTCAAGCTGGAAATCCCGCCGGGCTGGGCTTTGGCTTTAACTCCTCGGTCTCCGGCTTAGGGGACGGCAGGGCCGCATCCCGAGGGGCCAGCGAGGGAGCAGTGTCGCGGTAGTAGCCGGCTGCGGCCGCCACACCGCTACCGAGGTCGATATCGATACCGGCATCGCACATGGCCATTTCGGCTCCCGCCAGTGCTCCGAGCAGCATCAACTCGTTGAGGTCGCCCATGTGGCCGATGCGGAACAGCTTGCCCGCCATCTTGGTAAGCCCGGCTCCCAGTGACAGGTTGTAGCGGCGAAATGCGATGTCGATGACCTCGGTGCTGTTCACCCCCGAAGGCACCATCACGGCGGTGACCGTATCGGAGTACCACTCGGGCCGCCGGGCGCATGGCTGAAGTCCCCAGGCCTTGACCGCGGCGCGTACCCCCTCCGCCAAGCGGTGATGGCGGGCGAAGACGTTTGTAAGGCCCTCTTCCAGCAGCATGTCCAAAGATTCCCTGAGGCCGAACAGCAGCGAGAGGGCGGGCGTATAAGGGAAGTAGCCGGTCGCGTTCTGGGCGGACATGAGCTTGAAGTCGAAGAATGCCCTGGCGCATCCGGCGCTCTCGGATGCGGCCAGCGCCTTTTGGCTGGCGCAGACGATGCCGAGGCCCGCAGGCAGCATCAGACCCTTTTGAGACCCGGTGATGGCTAGGTCCACGCCCCACTCGTCCATGCGAAAGTCGAGGCTGCCTATTGCGCTGACCCCATCCACATAAAGAAGAGCCGGATGATGTGCTGCCTCCATGGCTTGGCGTACGGCGCCAACGTCGCTCGTCACCCCCGTGGCTGTCTCGTTGTGAACGATCAGCACTCCCTTGATCTCATGGGCTCTATCGGCCTTCAAAGCCTCCTCTATCCGCTCCGGAGGAACCCCCTCGCCCCACTCCACGTCGATGGTGTCCACCTGCATACCGTGCCTCTGGGCACAGTCGACGAAGCCCACGCTGAACTGGCCGTTTCGCACTGCCAAGAGGCGATCCCCGGGGGAAAGCGTGTTGACGAGAGATGCTTCCCACCCTCCCGTTCCGGTGGCCGGAAAGACGAAGGGC
>DATACZ010000162.1:0-3717 GCA_036258795.1 Actinomycetota bacterium | reverse complement strand
AACGGCACGCCGTCATTCTCATATGCCTTCCAGATGATGCCCTCCTGATCCGAGCGCAGAAAGTGAACTCTCAGATCGAAGTGGTGAGTCAACAGGTTGGTCAGCCGGTGGGCGGCCATCTCGTAGGAGACGTAGAACTTTTGCTTCACATCCTCTGGCGAGATGTCACCCTCCCGTCGAGCTTTGGCGAGAAGCTCGACCACTTGTTTCTCTGGAGCCAGGACGGCTCCTGCGAAGTAGTTCGCCTCAACTCGTTGGCGTAGGAACTCTCCATAGTGGGCGGGGTCGGCGTGTCGCAGGACGAAGTGCCCAAGTGTTTCAAGCACGACCGACCGAGCACCGCGAGTCCTTAGCTCGTTGCGCTGTTGAATGTAAATTCGCCGGTTGACCAAGTCTGTGACAGAACGGGATGAGGGGGGTAGGTCCGTCACCCTGTGGAGCGTAAATCCCAGCCGCGCCATCAGGTCGGTGAGGACTCCCTCCGCAACCGCTCCGCTCCCGTCGTAGCCTGCGGCCCTCAGGGCCTCAGCCGCAGCTTTTTCTATCTCCGAAAAGTAGTTGCCTCTTGCGCCCATCTCGGCGCGTAGCTCGCTGTTGGCCCGTCGGGCGGCCTCCGGACTCTCCACCCGGACCTGCGATCTGCCTTTGAGCTCGTCGAACATTTTCAGGATGTGTTCGATTACATCGCTTGGTACGTTGGCCGATGGCTTGATCCAAGGCAGGTGAAGGTCCCGGTAGAGAGGATCCTCCTGTGCCCTCTGCAGGTCGATCTCTAGACGGGCCCGGCGGCTGGGCGCCTCTGGGACGACAAGATCGGATGCCGTCACTCCAAGGGCTCCGGCCAGCGCTTCTATGACCGAGAGCCTAACCTCCCGATGGCCGTTCTCAATCAAAGACAGGTAGGAGGCCTTCTTACCTACTCGGCTACCGAGGGCGTCAAGAGTTAGGCCTCTGGATCGCCTGAGATGACGAAGCCGCTGCCCGAATACGAGGGGATCGAGTCGTGTGTTGTTCACGAAATTAACCTGCTATTAACTTCCTGCGTTAAATTCCACAAAACTTATCGCTCTTCGACCCTTGTCATCAGCCTCTATGAGCGTAGATTATGATTTCTTATCGTGGATCGCCATGCTACTACGTTGCACCTCAGGAAAGACGGCGGGCGAAGCATCGAGGTCCGGGCCGGGGGGCCAGATGAGGTTCTAACTGCCGAAGCTGTGGAGTTCGTTGCCTGGCTGCATCGTGAGTTCGACCAGCAGCGGCGCCGGCTCCTAGCCGCTCGGCGGGATCGTCAAGGCCGCCTCGACCAAGGGGAGCGACCCGACTTCTTACCCGGCACCCGTTCGATTCGTGAATCGGATTGGAGTGTGGTGCCGGTGCCAAAGGACCTCAACGACCGCCGGGTTGAGATAACCGGGCCGGCCGACCGGAAGATGACGATCAATGCGCTCAACTCGGGCGCTCGGGTGTTCATGGCCGACTTTGAGGACGCTATGTCCCCGACCTGGCCGAACATTGTCAACGGGCAGCGGAACCTTCGTGATGCCGTGCGCCGCACCATCTCTATTGAGTCGACGGACGGGCGCCGCTACTCGCTAGGCGAGGACATTGCAACGCTCGTGGTTCGACCCCGAGGGTGGCACCTCGAGGAGAAGCATGTTCTGGTCGACGGAAAGCCCATCTCGGCCAGTCTTTTCGACTTTGGGTTGTCGTTCTTCCACAACGCCAGGGAGCTGCTCGACCGGGGATCGGGCCCCTACTTCTACCTCCCCAAGCTCGAAGGACACCTCGAGGCCAGGCTGTGGAATGAGGTTTTTCTGGCGGCGCAGGAGGCGCTGGGAATCTCGCCGGGAACGGTCAAGGCCACCGTGCTCATCGAGACCGTGTTGGCCGCATTTGAGATGGACGAAATCCTGTACGAGCTTCGGGAGCACTCCGCAGGCCTGAACGCGGGACGCTGGGACTACATCTTCAGCATCATCAAAAAGTTTCGACTCCACCCCGAGTTCGTGCTGCCTGACCGGGCGCTCGTCACTATGGCGGTCCCTTTCATGCGGGCCTATACGGAGCTGATGGTGAGGACGTGCCACCGGCGCGGGGCGCACGCCATAGGAGGCATGGCGGCCTTCATCCCAAACAGGCGGGACCCGGAAGTAACCGCTAGAGCCCTGGCCAAAGTGCGCGAGGACAAGGTGCGAGAGGCCACCGACGGCTTTGACGGCACCTGGGTCGCTCACCCGGACCTCGTCCCCGTCGCCATGGAGGTCTTCGATGCGGACCTTGGCGAACAACCCAATCAGCTCCACCGACTCCGAGAAGAAGTGGTTGTGAGCGCCCACGACCTGCTCCATGTCGAGGCGGTCGGCGAAGGGGTGAGCGAGGAGGGCCTTCGGAACAACGTGCGCGTGGGCATCCAGTACATCGAGTCTTGGCTCCGAGGCTTCGGCGCGGCGGCGATTTCCAACCTCATGGAGGATGCGGCCACCGCAGAGATCTGCCGGGCTCAGGTTTGGCAGTGGAACCACCACGCCGTGGCCCTCGAAGAGGGGCCCCGAGTAACTCGGGAACTGGTCACACAGCTCATCGATGAAGAGGTCGCCAAGATTGCGGGGCAAGCAGCCCGCGATGCGCAGGGCGAAGGGCGGCTGAGATCCGCCCGCAAGCTTTTCGAAATGGTCGCCCTTTCCGACCCCTTCATCGAGTTTTTGACCCGGCCCGCTTATGACCTGCTCGACTGAAATGAACCAAGTACCGATACACGGCCACGTTTTGTGCAAAAGGAGGGAACCACGGTGACTCAACAGACTGAAAATTGCCGCAAGTCGCATGAGGAGGAGGTGAGGCTGCAGGCAAGGAGGCTAGAGCAGGAGTGGTCGAACAGTCCCCGCTGGCACGGCGTCCGTAGAGATTACTCTGCCGAAGACGTGGTCCGCCTACGAGGTTCGCTGGTGCTCGAGTACACGCTAGCGAGGGCAGGGGCGGAGCGACTATGGGAGCTTCTCCAGCATGAGGACTACGTGCATGCCCTGGGGGCAATGTCCGGGGGGCAGGCCGTCCAGATGGTAAGGGCGGGCCTTGACGCCATATATGTCAGCGGGTGGCAGGTGGCAGGGGACGGCAACCTCTCTGCGCAGGTTTACCCCGACCAGAGTCTTTATCCGGCCAACAGCGTGCCGGCAATGGTGGGCAGGATCAACAACGCTCTTAGGAGGGCAGATCAGATCCAGTGGGCGGAGGGTGAGGTTGACCGGCGGTGGCTCGTACCCATCGTGGCGGATGCGGAGGCCGGCTTTGGCGGCGCCCTCAACGCCTACGAGCTTATGAAGGCGATGATAGAGGCGGGAGCGGCCGGCGCTCACTTCGAAGATCAGTTGGCGTCGGAGAAGAAGTGTGGCCACATGGGGGGGAAGGTCTTGGTTCCCATCTCCCAGCACATTCGAACCCTGACCGCGGCTCGGCTTGCTGCCGACGTCCTAGGTGTCCCGACCATCGTTCTCGCCAGGACAGATGCCCTGGGCGCCAACCTTTTGACCAGCGACATCGATCCTCCTGACCGTGTCTTCCTAACCGGGGATCGCACCCCCGAGGGTTACTTCTGCATCTCGGCGTCAATTCAGTCCGCCATCGCAAGAGCGCTTGCCTACGCTCCCTATGCCGACCTCATATGGTGCGAGACTTCCAAGCCCGATCTATCGGAGGCGAGGCGCTTTGCCGATG